>DASVUV010000098.1:0-24205 GCA_036386875.1 Allosphingosinicella sp. | reverse complement strand
GTGCCCGCCTCGATCTTGAGCATGGTGAGCTCGCGGAAATCGGCGATTGCGTCGAGCACCATGTAGGGCTGCTTCGCCTTCATCCGATGAACCTGGTGCTTGACCAGTCCGAAGCCGGCCGAGCTGTCGACGAACGCCGGGCAGAAGATCGGCACGTCATGCTCGTAAGCGAGCTTGACCAGGCTGTTCTCCTTCTTGCCGTTGGTCATCAGCCACTTGCCCATTTCCTTGATGAACTCGCGGCTCGAATACGGGCGCGCTTCCAGGCTGTTGGCGATGTCGCCGATCGTGTGATCGGTCTCCTGCAATTTCTCTTCATCGATGTACGTGTCGTAGATCCGGTCGATGTAGAGCGAACGAAGCGTGTCGTCGTCGGGGATCTCCAGCGCCTGGTAGTGCTTGTGGCCAAGCGCTTCGAAGAAATCCATGTCGACGATGGTCGCGCCGGTGGCGACGATCGCGTCCACCATGTTGTTGCGCACCAGCTCGGCATACAGGTCCATGCAGCCGCCGGCCGAGGTCGAGCCGGCGACGACCAGGATCACCGAGCAATCCTTGTCGGCAAGCATGGTGTTGTAGAGCTCGGCGGCGCGGCCGGTGTCGCGGCTGGAGAAGCTCATCTTCTTCATCGCGTCCACGATCGGGCGCGCATCGAAGCTCTTGATGTCGATATGCTCGACGACGTTGGCGAGCAGCTCCGCCTTGCGGGTGTCGTTGATCTTGGTCTGGTCGTTCATTTCATTCTCCAATATCCGCGACGCGCCGGCGAGCCGGGTCCTTCGGAGACATTGTTTTTCCACACAAAAGCGGGTGCGGAACCCGGGCTCCCGAAGGCCACACAGGTTCCGCATCCCTTACTGAAACGCGGCTTGCCTAGAGCTGAACCACGTTGTTCCGGCTATCCTCGCCGGCGTCTTCGCCGTAGAGGGTGGCCATCGGCTCGTCGTCGACGATCATCTTGGCGGCGATGCCGAAGCCGTTGAAGGCGGTCCGCATCGCGCAGCCATAGGCCCCGAGCATCCCGATCTCGATATAATCGCCGGTTCCGACATCGGCGGGCAGGTGAAACGGTCCGGCCATGTGGTCGAGATCGTCGCAGGTCGGCCCGTAGAAGCTGAACGGCATGTCGCGCGCGTCCGACTGCTCCTTGCGGAGCAGCTTAACCGGGAAGCGCCAGCCGATATGCGCCGCATCGAACAGGGCGCCATAGGCACCGTCGTTGATGTAGAGCTGATCGCCGCGGCGCTTTTCGACGCGGACGAGAACGCTTGCATATTCGGCGCAGAGGGCGCGGCCAGGCTCGCACCACAGTTCCGCGGAGTAGGAGATCGGCAGGTCCTCGAACGCCTTCGAGATAACCTCGAAATAAGCTTCCAGGGCCGGCGGCTCCATGCCCGGGTAGACGGACGGAAAGCCGCCGCCGACATCGACGATGTCGACGGTAACCGCCGCCTCGACGATGGCCGCCCGGACGCGCTCCATGGCTTCGGAATACGCCGACGGGCTCATCGCCTGGCTGCCGACGTGGAAGCAGATGCCGAGCGCATCCGCGGCCTGGCGGGCGGCGAACAGCAGCTCCTTCACCTCGTGCGGCTCGGCGCCGAACTTGGAAGCGAGGCTGAGCTTGGCGTGATCCGAAGAGACGCGCAGGCGGACGCAGAGGTTCAGATCCTCCGCTTCGCCCGTGGCGCGGACGATCTTCTCAAGCTCGTCCATGGTGTCGAGCGAGAAGGTGCGCACGCCAAGCGCATAGGCCTCGGCGATCGCTTCCTCGGCCTTGACCGGGTGCATGAAACACAAGGTGGCTTCCGGCAGCGTGTCGCTGACCAGCCGAACCTCGGCAAGGGAGGCGACGTCGTAATGCGTCACGCCCGAATCCCACAGGATGCGGAGCAGGTCGGGAGACGGGTTCGCTTTCACCGCATAAAGCGGCCGGCCCGGAAACTTTTCAACGAAGAATCGGGCGGCGCGCCGGGCGGCGTGGGGACGAAGCAGCGTGACCGGCTGAACCGGGCCAAGCTTTGCGATCTCGGCACCGTTACGGGTGCCGGACGGGGCGATAGCTAGCCCCAGCGCGCTATGGTGCGTGTGCAATTCAAGGGACCTCCAAAGGCGGTAGTTTGTGACAAGGCTGCCTTGCGGTTATTGGAAGTCCCCATGGGGCAGCGGGGCGTGATATATGGGCGTGGTTTCCCTGTGTAAAGACATGCTTTTTCCCCCACGAACTCAGAGGTTTGCGTGACAGAGAGAGTGCCGGCGCCAGAGGGTGTCTCCCGTGCGGCGAAGCGCATCGCGGCGTACGTGACTCGCACGCCCTTGCTGCCGCTCGACTGGGACGGCGGCCGGGTGTGGGTGAAGGCCGAGTGCCTGCAGCAGGGCGGAAGCTTCAAGCTGCGCGGCGCCTACAACCGGCTGCTGCAGTTGAACGAGGCGGAGCGGGGGCGGGGGGTGGTGGCCTTTTCGTCGGGGAATCACGCGCAGGGTGTGGCGATCGCCGCGCGTGCGCTGGGGATTTCCGCGACCATCGTCATGCCCGCCGACGCGCCCTCCGTGAAGCGCGACGCCACCGCTGCCGCCGGGGCGAAGATCGTCGCCTACGATCGCTACACCGAGAGCCGGGAGGAGATCGGCGCGCGGCTGGCGGCCGAGCAGGGTGCGGCCCTGGTGCCGAGCTTCGACGATGTGGACGTCATCGAAGGGCAGGGGAGTGTCGGCATCGAGATCGCCGAGCAGCTCGGCATGGCGCCTGACCTTGTTCTGGTCCCCTGCGGCGGCGGTGGCCTCTCCGGAGGTATCGCGCTGGCCCTGCCCGGATCGCGGGTGGTGGCGGTAGAGCCGGAGGGCTGGGACGATATGGGCCGCTCGCTGGACGCCGGCGTGCCGGTGCCGGTTGGTGAGCCGGCACCGCCGACCCGCTGCGACGCGCTCCAGACCAAGCTTGTCTCGCCGCTTACCCTTGGCGCGCTCAAGGCGAACGGCGCTGGTTCGGCCTGGGTGAGCGAGGACGAGGTTGCCTACGCAATGGCTTTCGCGGCGCGTCAGTTGCGCCTGGTGGTGGAGCCCGGTGGAGCGGTGGCGCTTGCGGCGCTGCTTGCCGGCAAGGCGGGCGCGGTGAGCGAGCGCACGGTGGTGGTGCTTTCCGGCGGCAATGTCGATCCGGCGCTTTACGCCGCGATCATCGCCGCTCAGGCTGCGCGGTAGGCCGGTACCTGGGACGACAGCGCCTCGACCTGCCGGGTGAGCGCTTCAAGCTCAGCAGCAAGGGCGCGGAGATCGTCGGCGTAATGCTCCGCATCGATGCCGGGACGAGCCAGGCTTGCCGCGTCGAGCAGCGAATCGAGCATCAAGGGCAGGGCGGGCAGAACCGCCTCAGCGAACGCCTGCTCCGCGCAACGCTGTGCTTGTGCCGTGGTCATGGCGTCAACGTTAAGCCGCCATGGTTTACGGACTCTAAAAGACTGCCCTTTTTTCGGCCCGCCGGTGGTGCAAGAAGGCGCCCTATGCAGACCATCGCCAGCGCCGCATTGTCCCTCGCCGTCCTCGCCGCCTTCGTGCTTGCCGCCGGCGGCCTCTACCTCGTCGTCAAGCGCCGCGACACCAAGCAGGGCGTGCTGATGCTCGTCATGGCGGTGGTGTTGATCGGCAACGTTCTGATCTGGACGGTGTAGGGGCGCCTTCTCCGCGCCGCCCTTCAGTGGCCGCCTTCGATCCAGTCGATCCCCGCCTCGCGAAGGGCATCGGCCAGAGCAGCCTCCAGCTCCAGCGACTCCCACCTTTTCATCGGATTGAGGTGGCTGACCAGATCGGGCAGCAGACCGACGCCGAACCGCCGCGCCGCCCGGCTGGCTTTATGTCCGGCCTTGTGCTGGTCGAAGCGAAGATCCGGATCGCGCGACGTTTGCCCGACATACAGGCCCCAGCGGCCGCCGAGCGCCGGATCGTGCAGCAGGATGACGTAGACTTTGTGATCGGCGCCGCGCTGCCCGGCGGTAACCGCGCGGAACGATCCGGCGACCCGCTGCGCCTTCTTCATCCACTCCGGGCCGCTCATCCGGTTCAACACCCCCGCCAACACCTGCTTTATCCCGTAAGCGGAACAGAGCCAGTTCGCGAGAGGTTCAAGGCACTTAACCCAGATTAGGAGAAGTACCATGGGTCTGTTCGGCGCAAGCGACACTGGCCAAGGCCAACCCGACACCAGCATGCAGGAAGTTCTCGATGCGGTGAAGGCGCTCGGCCTCACTCCGCCCTGGACGCTTTCGGCGGCCGAAGCGCGCAAGCAGCCGACGCCCGCGGACGGCGCCAAGCAGGTGATGCGCGCCCGCGGCATCGACCCCGATGACGACCTCGGCGTTGCAACCAAGGACTTCGAGATTCCCGGCCCGGGCGGCGCGATCAAGGCGCGGCTTTACGGCAAGCAGGACGAAAGCGGCACCAAGCCGGTGGTGGTCTACTTCCACGGCGGCGGCTGGGTCATCGCCGATCTCGATGTCTACGATTCGACGCCCCGCGCGCTTGCCAAGGCAACCGACTGCATCTTCGTGTCCTGCCACTACCGCCAGGCGCCGGAGGACAAGTTCCCGGCGGCGCATGAGGACGCCTGGGCGGCGTGGCAGTGGGTGACCCAGAATGCCGCGAGCTTCGGCGGCGACGGTGAGCGCTTCGCGGTGATGGGGGAAAGCGCCGGCGGCAACCTCGCCGCCAATGTCGCGATCCGCGCCCGTGATGAAGGCGGCGTCCAGCCTGCGGCCCAGATAATGGTCTATCCGATCGCCGGCGGCGATACGAACACGGCGTCCTACATCGAGAATGCCGATGCCAAGCCGCTCAACAAGCCGTTCATGGAATGGTTCTTCGACAACGCCCTCGAGAACCAAGGTCAGCGCAGCGATCCGCGCATCGACCTGGTCCACGCGAACCTGTCGAACCTGCCCCCGGCGACGATCATCGCGGCTGAGATCGATCCGTTGCGCAGCGAGGGCAAGCTCCTCGCCGACCGGCTGGAGCAGGCCGGCAACGCGGTCGGCTATACCTGCTACGAAGGCGTCACCCACGAATTCTTCGGAATGGCCCTGGTGGTGAAGGACGCCGCCGCCGCTCAGGCGCGCGTCGCCGCGGCGCTCAACAAGGCGCTCGGGCACGGCATCATGGGCAAGCTCGCCGACGCCTTGAGCTGAAGCTGAAGGGGGCAGCGCCGATACGCGCTGCCCGCTCTGGCACGGGTTCGTTCAGCCCCGGGCTGCGCTGCGGCCGAAGACAGGCGCGGGCGCCGCATCGGCGGTTCCCGTGTTCACGACCACCACCGGCTGAACGGGCGCCGGCGCCGGCTCGGAAGTCTCGGTGGTGGTGGTGACGCTGCTGATGTCGTCGTCTTCAAGCGCGACGATGATCGTCTCGGCACCGTTGGCGCCCTGAAGGCGCAGGATGCGGCGGTTCTGGACGCTGCGCCATCCCACCGCGACGATGATCGCGAAGACGCCGAGGCCTAGGATGATTGCCATGATGCTTGATGAAGACTCGGTCATTTTGAAAAACTCCTGATGATCATACGTGTCAGCGCAGTAGCGCCTGAAGGTTGAGGTGCCGGCCTCCTTGCTCAGGCGGCCGCGGCGTGGTGGTGCATCCGCAGGATCTGCCCGTGCTCCGTGGCCGGCGCGGGCGCGGCGGCGAGGGGAGGGGTGAAGCGCATCAGCCATTCCACCAGCCTGCGGCCCTCCATCGGCTCGGCGATCAGGAAGCCCTGGGCGTCGTCGCAGCCGATGCCGCGCAGCAGCTCAAGCGTTTCGACGTCTTCGACGCCCTCCGCGGTGGCGACCAGCCCCATGCCATGCGCAAGATCGATCACCGCCTTGACGATCAGCCGTGCCTCCTCCGAAGCCGCGAGATCCTTCACGAAGCACTGGTCGATCTTGATCTCGGAATAAGGAAGCTGCCTGAGCTGCAGCAGCGACGAATAGCCGGTGCCGAAATCGTCGAGCGAAACCTGGATGCCCTTGATTCGGAAGCGGGTGAGGGTGTCGAGCAGGCGCATCACGTTCTGGGTCGCGCTTTCCGTCACCTCCACCGTCAGAAACTCGCAAGGCATGCCCTCGGCCATGCAAAGCCGCTGAATGTGATCGGGCAGAAACAGATCGCGCAGGTTGAGCGCGGAGACGTTGACGGAAAGGTGCGTCTGCACGCCCTGCTCCCGCCATTCGGCCCACTGCCGCACCGCCGTTTCCAGCACCCACTGCGTGAGCGCATCGATCAGCCCGCAGCTTTCGGCTACGGGCACGAACTCAGCCGGGGAGACGACGCCGAGCTCCGCGTCGTCCCAGCGGGCGACGGCCTCGACGCCGGTTACCGTTCCGGTGCCCAGGTGCATCTTGGGCTGATAGGCCAGGGACAAGCCGCCCCGGCCCAGCGCAAGCTGCAGGCGCGTCGCGACCTTATGCTCCCAGGCAGACGCGGCTGTCATGGCGGCTCCCTTCTTTGGCGGCGAGCAGATGATTGGCGCCGGCAAGCGCCCCCTCCAGATCGCGGACGAAAACGGGCTTGGTGAGCGTGCCGCCCATATTCAGGCCAAGGCCCTCTCCCAGGCGTTGCGCCGCTTCCAGGACGCGGCGGTCGAAGCCGCTGACGATGAAGATCACGGATGTGGAGCCTTGCTCGGCAAGGAACCTCAGCAGCTCGACGCCGTCGCCGCCGGGGAGGGAGAGATCCAGCAACACGATGTCGGAGCGCTCGAGCGCGTATTGCGCGCGAAAGGCGGCGGCATTGATCGTGAATCTGGCCCGATAGCCGCATTCTTCCGCAACGTGCGCGATCATCCGCGCGACAATGGGCTCATCGTCGATCACCAGGATCGAAGGGTCGGGGTTTCTTGCCCGAAGGAAGGCGTCGGCGCGCAGGTGTTCCGGCACCGCGGCTTCGCTTATGCTCAAGTCAATTGCGGATGAATGCATCTCACGCTCCCCGAAGCCCGATACCCGTAATGTTGCGAGCAGTACATCAACTGGCCGCAATAACGTGCAGTGGAGTTCAGAGGTTCCGCGATGTCCATTTACATGTAGGCGTTTTGTATTAACATGTTATTAAGGGTATTATTATACTTATCGTTTACTTGCTCGCCTTGTTAGCGCCAATCCTATATTTCAGCGGCCCTGCTGGCACTGAGGATCGCGGCAACCCGGTTCGCGCAGTCGCGCAGGTTGGCGAGGACGGCCGCCGTGGAAAGCTGCCGGGGCGCGGGGTCGATCGCGCACAAGGTGCCGAAGAAGCTGCCGTCGGCGAGAAACACCGGAAACGAGGCATAGCTTCTGAACCCGAAGAAGATCGGTGCCGGGTGGGTCTCCCAGGCCGGATCGTCGTTCGCGTCGTCGAACACGACGGCCCGGGCGTGTTGGCGGATTTCGTTGCAGATCGTCTTCTGCACCTCCAGCTCGGCGCCGGGCGTGAGGCCGAAGCCGATCCTGTCGAGCACCTGGCAGGCGATCCAGCGGTCCTCCGTCACGCGTGCGACGGCGGCGAATCCCATCTGGGTGGAGGCGCACACCTCCTGGAGAATCGCACGGATCTCATCATAGTCGCCGTCCGCGATCGATTGCAAAGCCAGCGAATCCATCCCTGCTTTCCCAAATAGTGCGCCAAACCGCACAGGCGGCCGGCAGTGGCTCGCCGTACCACATCGAAGGGGAGGTGTGAGGCTCTGCCTCCCTATATTCGGCGACGTTACGCGCGTGCCGCTCGGGAGGCCGCCGCCCGCCCGCGGAGGGCGGCTAGTCGCGTTCAGGGGAGATCGGCTCCACTTTGACCGGGTTGAGAGTCCGTGGATCAGGGGTGCCGGGATTCGGCCCGCCGCCGGGCCGGGCCGCCGAGACCTCTCCATATCCGCCGCAATATCGCGCCTTGCCGGAGGCGCCGAGCACCTGGCCGCAATATTCCCTCGGCCCCATTACCACGTTGCGAAGAACCATCTCCTGGCCGTCGCGCAGCTCCACCGTCAAATAGCCGTCGGGGCCTACCCGGACGAAGGCAGTCGACAAGGTTCGGCGTCCTTCGGCCTCATCGGGTGAGTCCGCCCGCGCAGCCGAAGCTGGATTCGCCGCCGGGGACGGCCGCTGCGGGAGTGATTCGCCGGCGGCTTGCACAGGCTCACCCGCGACTCGCCCGGCCGGGCTCCCGGCCGCCGACCCAGGGCTTTGCGTATCTGCCTCTCGCGATCCCTCCGCGGAGGTCTCTGAAATCGGGCTGGGGCTGCGCATAGTGGCTTCCTGAGGCGGAGGATTGCAGGCGGCGAGCGCTGCGATGGGTGGCAGCAGGAGGCGGGGCATCGGGCCCCCGGTGAGTTTGAACACCCCCCTCTTCTACAGGAACCGCGCCCGCGAGTCACCGGGCACGGCGCCCACGCCGATCGCGCCGGGACCCCAGGCGGCGGGCTCGACAGGGGCGGGGCGCCGCAGACCGGTCCGCTATCGTCCCAAACGGGTACTCATTGAATTATTTGTGATTTTTCAGTGCTCTCCGCACGATTTTGGTCGCCAAGCCGCTTGACCGCAGGCGATTTCCAGCGAATAAGCCGGACCGTTAGCAAATTCTTAAGCGGATTCGTCCGCGGGCACTTTTAACGGTGTCGCGCCGCAAGTGAGCGCGTCACCCGGGGGGAAAATCAAATGACCATTTCCAAGCGCGGCACCACCTTCGGCACCACCAGCACCTCGGGCGGCGACGATTCGCTCACCACCAACAACGACATTGTCGGCAATCAGTTCCATCGCTTTGAAAGCGGTCCGGACGCGGTCGGAGGCGGGGTGACCAGTCCCGGGTTCGAAGTCGGCATCGTTGCGACCGGCGACGTGGTGACTGCTCCCGTATCCCCGGCCGACGCGCCTGCGGTTCAGACTGCTCCCTCCGGCGACTCGGCTGGCAGCGTCGAAGGTCTCGGCACTTGGGAAGCGGTTGGTCACGAGACGATTGTAGCGGGTTGTTCCTGCTCAGCTTGCCAAAGCATGTCGAACGCCAAGGGCGACGACACGGGCAAGCCTTTCGACCCAACGGCGGCCAACCCGTCCGGCAACAATATCGGCGAGCTCCTGACGATGGGCACCAACCCCGACGGCAGCCGCTTTTTCTCGGGCAACCGCAACGTCGACGCGATCCTGATCGGCTCCAAGTGGGGCACGACCGAGCTCACCTTCAGCTTCCCAACCTCCGGCACAAATTACAGCGGCACCGGCTATGACAGCAACGGCGTCAGCCTCTACCACATCGACCTCGGCCCGCAGCAGCAGGCCGCGGCGCGCGCGTCGTTCGCGCAGCTTTCGACCTTTTCGGGCCTGACCTTCACCGAAATCACCGAGACGGACACCGTTCACGCCAACTTCCGGATCTCGCAGACCGCCGACCAGGATGCGCCGTCCGCTTACGGCAACTTCCCGTCTGACACCCGTGGCCTTTCGGGCGACATCTGGTTCGGCCGCACCAACCAGCCTTATTACGATCTCGCCTACAAGGGCACCTGGGGCTTCGCCACCATGATGCACGAGATCGGCCACACCATCGGCCTGAAGCACGGACACCAGGATTATACCAACAGCGATCTGTCCTTCTACTTCGGCACCCCGCCGCGCTTCGGCAGCCAGTCGCTGACCCCGGATCGCGACGGCCAGGCCTGGTCGCTGATGACCTATACGCCTGCTCCGTTCACCAACAGCAACTTTGCCGGCGAGAAGATCAACCAGCCGCAAACCTACATGCAGTACGATATTGCCGCGACGCAGTACATGTACGGCGCGAACTTCAACCACAATTCCGGCGACAGCGTCTACACGTTCAGCCAGACCACGGGTGAGATGTTCATCAACGGCGTCGGCCAGGGCGCCCCGTCGGGCAACAAGATCTTCCTGACGCTTTGGGATGGCGGCGGCAACGACACGATCGATGCCAGCAATTACGCCAACGGCGTCACCATCGATCTGCGTCCGGGCGAGTTCTCGACTGTTGATCAGGCCCAGCTTGCCAACAACCTGGCCTATCAGAACCTCGTCAACCTGGCGCCCGGCAACATCGCCATGGCGCTGCTTTACAACAACGACAGCCGTTCGTTGATCGAGAACGCCACGGGCGGCGTCGGCAACGACATCTTCGTCGGCAACACGGCCAACAACGTCCTCGACGGCGGCGTCGGCAGCGACACGGTGATCTTCACCGGCACCACCGGCGTCAACGTCACCCTGAATGACACGGGTGCGGACGTCATCGTGACGCACGATGGCGAGACGGATACCCTGCGCAGCATCGAGAACGTCCAGGGCACGGTCGGCAACGACACGCTCACCGGCAACAGCCAGAACAACACGCTGAGCGGCGGCGCCGGCGGCGCGGACAACCTGTCGGGCGGCGCGGGCGACGATCGCCTGATCGGCGGCGGCTTCACGGTCCAGACGAACTTCATCGTCGGCACCCCGGCCTCGCAGCCCGACATCGTCAAGCCCGCGACCACCAACAACAACAGCATCGCGAACGCCGTGAACACGGCCGGCGCGTACGATATCGACTCCAACCCGAACATCGCCAATTCGACCACGATCCCGCACGCGACGATCAACGCCACGGCGACCGGCGGCGCTGTCGAATATTACCGTATCGACGTCTCGGCGGCCGGTGCGCAGGCGGTCTTCGACATCGACGGAACCGGCACGCTCAACGACAGCATCATCGAGCTGGTCGACGGCGCCGGTAACCTGCTGGCCACCAACGACACCGGTCCGGGCGACCCCGGCACCACCACCGGCGACGACGCCTACATCACCTACACCTTCGCCGCCGCCGGAACCTATTACATCCGCGTCGGCCGGTTCATCAGCAACGCGGTCGCGCAGCCGATGCTTGCTGGGCAGACCTATCAGCTGAATATCTCGCTGCAGGGCGCCGCGGGAACGACCACCTTCACCGCCAACAACACCGCCAGCCTGGTGGCGAATGGCGGCGCTGGCAACGACTTCGTGATGGGAACGCTCGGCAACGACACGCTGATCGGCGGCAACGGCAACGACACCGTGTCGTTCGTCAACGCGTTCACCGGCGGGTCCACGACCGGTGTGACCGTCGACCTCAATCTGCAGCAGGGCGAGGCCCAGGACACGGTTGCGGCCGGCAACGACACCCTGCTCGGTTTCGAGAACCTGATCGGCTCGGCCCTGAACGACACCCTGACGGGCGATGCGAATAACAACGTCATCGAAGGTGGTTTGGGCAACGACATCTTGGTCGGCGGGGTCGGCAGCGACACCGCCTCCTATGCTGGTGCCACGGCCGGCGTAACGGTAAGCCTTGGTTCGCAGGGTGCTTCGCAGAATACGGGCGCGGGCACGGACACGCTCAGCGGGTTTGAAAACCTGCTTGGCTCCGCTTTCAACGACAGCCTCACCGGCGATGCCAACGCGAACACCCTGACGGGTGGTGCTGGCAACGACACGCTCAACCCGGGCCTGAACGCGGGCGGCACCGTTGACCTGCTGGACGGCGGCCTCGGGTCGGATACGGCATCCTTCGCGGGCAACTCGGCTTCCGTGACGGCCACGCTGAACGGCGCGAATGACGGCACGGCCACCGTCGGCGGTCTCGCGATCGCCACCTTGCGCAGCATCGAGAACCTGACCGGCGGCGCAGGCGCCGACATCCTCACCGGCGATGACAACGCCAACATCATCGAAGGCGGCCTCGGCGACGACGCTCTGACCGGCGGTGCAGGCATCGACACGGTCTCCTTCAGCGGCTCGACCCCGGCGACGGTCAATCTGGCCACTCTGACGGCCCAGGCCACTGGCTGGGGCACCGACACCATCACGGGCTTTGAGAACGTCCGCACCGGTTCGGGCGCCGACAATGTCACGGGCGACGCCAACGACAACATCTTCTTCGATGGCGGCGGCAACGACGCCTATAACGGCGCAGGCGGTATCGACACGCTCGACTATTCCGCCGCGACCTCGACCGTTACGGTCAACCTCAACACGCTCACGGCCCAGAATACCGGCGCGTCCGGTGGCACCGACACGATCAGCAACATCGAGAATGTGATCGGTTCTGCGGTTTTCGCCAACACGCTGACCGGCAACGCCGCGGCCAACCGGTTCACCGGCGGCGCCGGGGTGGACATCGTCGAAGGCCGTAACGGCAACGACGTGATCTTCGGCGGCGCCGGGAACGACTTCCTGCTGGGCGGCCAGAGCGGCTCGTTGGACGACGGCAGCGCCGACACGCTCGAAGGCGGCCTCGGCTCCGACTATCTGTCCGGCGGCCTCGGCAACGACATTCTGCGCGGCGGCGAGGGCGACGACACTCTGAACGGCACCATCGGCGCTACCAATGGCGGCTTCTTCGCCAACGACGGCGGCGACGACACGTATGACGGCGGCGACGGCACCGACATCGCGATCATGGCCTATGAGAACCGTGCCGGCGTCGGCGCAAGCACCGTCGGCATCGCCTTCGACATCGGCAGCCTTGCCGGCAACAGCGACATCACCTTTAACGGGGTGAGCGTCGGTTCGCTGATCAGCATCGAGCGGGTTACCTTCCGCGGCACGAGCGTCAACGACGTCGTCAAGGGCGGCGGCACGCTCGACAGTCTCACCGGCAATGCCGGCGACGATACTCTCGACGGCTGGTACGGCAATGACACGCTGGAGGGTGGTCTCGGCAACGATACCCTGATCGGCGGCGAGGGCCTGGATACGGTCACCCACGTCAATTCGACGGTTGGCGTGAACGTCGATCTGCGGATGGAGGGTGTGGCCCAGAACACGGGCCTGGGCACCGACACGCTGAGCGGCATCGAATATCTCACCGGGTCCGCCTTTGGCGACACTCTGCGGGGCAATGACGAATTCAACCTGATCATCGATACCGGCGTCGGCGCCGGAGCGACGGCGCTCAGCCAGACGGACTCGCTCTTCGGGTACGGAGGCAACGACAGCCTTCAGGTGACGCGCGCGGCTACGGCTGTTGCGACCATCGTCAACATGGACGGCGGCGATGGCGCCGACTTCATCGAGCTGCGCGGCGGCACCCTGTCGGTGGCCTTGGCGACCAACACAAGCGGCCTGTCGACGGCGACCTATATGGCGCTGGGTGCGACTTCCAACGATCGCAACGTCGATGTGGTGACCGTTGATGGCGGCGCAGGTAACGATCGCATCGTCCTGAGCGGCGTCGCCAGCGCCACGGTCAGCGCCGGATCCGGTAACGACATCGTCAGCATCAGCATGCGCGGCGCAACCACCGTCAACAACTACCAGCTCACGCTGGGCACCGGGGCGGATATCATCCAGCTCGGCGTCGGCAGCAACGCGGCAAACTCGGCCGACGTTGCGGTCACGGCCCGCACCAACCGCGTCACCGACTTCGAGGGCGGCGATACCGGCGACAAGTTCGAGATGACCAGCTTCCTGAACTTCGGGCTGACCGGCTACACGGCGAACAGCAATGCGTTCGGCAGTGGCCATCTTCGCCTCACCCAGTCTGGCACCGACCTGTTGGTGCAGATCGACCGTGACGGCAACGGCGCAACCAACGGCTTCGTCACCGTGTTCGCAATCAGCAACGGCTACACGGGCGGCTTCACGGCCTTCAACTTCGACGGCTTCATCGGCAACCTGACGCTGACGGGCATCGAAGCTCTGGACGAGACGCTTACCGGCGCAACCGGCAACGACGTTCTTAGCGGCGGCGACGGCAACGACGTGCTCATCGGCCTGGCTGGTGACGACACGCTGAAGGGCGGCAAGGGTGACGACAAGCTCGACGGCGGCACGGGCACCGACACGGCCACTTACGACGGCCCGGCTTCCGACTTCACGATCGTGACCGTCACCGACTCCGATGGTCGCGTCACCGGCTTCAGCTCGGTCACCGACAACGTTTCCGAGAACGGGGACGAGGGTGCGGACACGCTGACCAGCATCGAAAAGCTGAGCTTCGGGGGCCAGGTTCTCGACCTCGCCGCACCGGTCCAGCTGTTCGACAAGAACGGCAACCTGGTCGGCACGTTCGGCACCATCCAGGGCGCGATCGACGCTTCGGGCGACGATTATACGATCCGCGTGGCCGCCGGCACCTACACCGAGGACCTGACGATCAACCACGGCGTCACCATCCTGGGCGCTGAGGCGGGCACTCCCGTCGCCGGCCGCGATGCTGCGAACGGCACCGGCGAGACCACCATCATCGGTCACGCAAAGGTTACCGCGGCGGACAATGTCACTCTCGACGGCCTCCGCTTCCTCAACAACGCCTCCACCACGAGCGGCGGCCCTGCGCTGCAGTTCAACACCGGCGGCGGCTCAACCGGTCACCTCGTCACCAACTCGATCTTCTGGTCGACGGTGTCCGGCGCGGCCTCCGACAACCGCGCGATCTTCTCGCAGGTCATCGCCGACGGCGCGATCGCCATCACCGGCAACCTCATCTCGGGCACGATGCAGAGCATGTTCGGCAGCGCTTCCTGGGGCCGGGCGATCTGGTTCGACGGCGGCGGCGTTGCCCTCACCGTCACCGGCAACACGGTTGAATGGGCGCGTACCGGCATCAACCTCGACATGTCGGGGACTTCGACTGCCAACGTTTCGGACAACGCGCTGCAGAACCTCGGCACCGGCATTTCGGTCGGCGTCGACGCCGATGGCCTCACCGCCAGCGGCAACGACCTCAAGAACGTCGGTACCGACTTCAACTTCCGCAACGTGACCGCCGATGTGACCTTCAACGCGGGCACTGCGATCGACACGCTTACAACGGTCGGTAACACCAACGACGTGGTCCTCATCCTCGGCGGCTCGGGCAATGACACTCTGACCGGCACTGCCGGCGCGGATATGATCGACGGCAACAACAGCCCGACTGCCCCCAACGCCGCGGATACGGATACGCTCAACGGCGGCGCCGGCGACGATCAGCTCTTCGGCCGTGGCGGCACCGACACGCTGAACGGCGGCGACGGCGTCGACATGCTCGACGGCGGCGAAGGCAATGACGTGCTGAACGGCGGGGAGGGTATCGACACCCTGCTCGGCGGCAACGGCAACGACACCCTCGCGGGTGACGGCGGCGACGACGTGATGAAGGGTGGAGCCGGTGACGATACGTACATCGTCGCGGACGCCGGAGACTCCCTCACGGAGCTCGACGGCGAAGGCACCGACACCATCAAGACGGGGCTCGGCAGCAAGACCGACTACACGATGCTCTATGTCCTGCCGAACTTCGTCGAGAACCTGACCGGCACTGCGGCGGGCGACCAGGGCGTTCGCGGCAACACGCTCGACAACGTCATCGCGATGGGTGCGGGCAACGACCTGGTCGTGTTGGACGACGGCGGGAACGACACGGTAAGCGGAGGGGCCGGCAGCGACTTCTTCTACTACGGTGCCGCTCTCACCAACGCCGACTCGACCGACGGCGGTACCGGCACGGACACGATCGGCCTGCTCGGCAACTACACCATGACCTTCGACGCCGACGATCTCGTCGGGATCGAGCGCCTTCAGGTGTACACCAACGGCCCCGATGCTCCGGTGAACTACAACTTCACCACCACCGATGCCGCTGTCACCAACCAGCTCGCCGTTCTTGCCAACTCGCTGAACGCCAACGAGACGCTGACCTTCAACGGCAGCGCCGAGACCCAGAGCGCATTCTCGGTTCAGGGCGGCGCCGGCGCCGACCGGATCACCGGCGGTGCCAAGGCGGACTTCCTGTCGGGCAATGCCGGCAAGGACGAGCTTTCGGGCTCGGGCGGCAACGACACCCTCGTCGGCGGTGCCGGCGCGGACATGCTGCGGGGCGGTACCGGCAACGATACCTTCGCCTACAAGGCGGTTGGCGACTCCACCTTCTCGGCGGCCGACACCATCCTCGACTTCAACAAGGGTGATAAGGTCGATCTCTCGGCGATCGATGCCAACGGCAATGCCGCCGATGGGGACAGCGCATTCACCTTCATCGGCGACAGCGGCTTCACCGGCACGGCCGGCGAACTCCGCGCCTTTGAAGCCCTGCAAGGCGTCTGGTTCGTGATCGGCGACACCAACGGCGACAAGGTCGGCGATGTCTACATCCAGGTGAACGTGGCCGACGGCCAGCCGCTCGTCGCGAACGACTTCAACTTCTAAGAAGTCGCCGCGGACGCGGTCCGGAAAACGAAAGGGGCCGGGAGCAATCGCTCCCGGCCCTTTTTCGTTGCCTTCACCTCAACCGCTGTTTTCAAGAACCCGGGGGGAGGGACGTCAGCCCCTCGGGATCTATGCGAACGACCCAAAGGAGCGGAGCGCGGCGATCAGCGCACCCTCAACGCGGCCGCACCAGTCCGCCACCCCGGCATCGTCGCCCAGCAGATCCTGCCGGATCTCGATTTCCGCATAAGGCAGGCGGCGCGGATAAGCGTGAACCGGCACGGTGTAGTCGATGACGTCCATCGCATAAGGCTCGTTGTCGCCGACGGTCAGCGCCGGATCCCCCGCGAAAGCCGCCAGCATCGCCCGCGCGAAGCGGTTGTCGCCCGCATCGTAGAGGATCCCCACCTGCCACGGCCGATCGACTCCCTTCATCCTGGGCGTGAAACTGTGCAGCGAGACCAGGATCGTCTCCCGCCCCGCCGCGCTGCGCCGGTCGATCTCCGCGGCGATCGCCTCGTGATAGGGCGCGTGGATCGCCGCCACCCGAGCCGCCGCACCGGCCGCGTCGAGCGCGGCATTCGGCGCAATCGCCGTGCCGTCGCTCACCGGCGGGATCGAATCCGGAGCCCCGGGCCGCCGGTTGCAATCGATCACCAGCCGCGAATAACGCTGGTGGATGAAGGTGGCGTCCAGCCGCCCGGCGAGCATCGTGCCGAGCGCGCAAACTCCGATGTCCCAGGCGATGTGCCGCCGCGTCTCGGCCTCGGGCAGGCCCAGCATCCCCATGGCCCGCGGGAACAAATTGCCCGCATGATCGCCTAACAACAGGAATGGCGACGGGGCGCTCGGACGCACCGTTTCCACGGGTGGTGGCTCGTCGGCCGCCAGTATAGGGTCGCCTGGCGACATTGTGACGGCGGGCCGGTTCTGCATGACGATCCTGACTATTTCTCATGTGACCCGCTACGCCTACCGGCAGCCCGTGGCGTTCGGGGAGCACCGTATATTTGTCCGCCCGCGCGAAAGCTACGACCAGCATCTGCTGGAATCGCGGCTGACCATCGATCCCGAGCCGGCCGAGCTGCGCTGGACTCAGGACGTGTTCGGCAATTCGCTCGCGCTCGCCACCTTCGACCGGCGCGCAAAGGAGCTCAGGATCGAGAGCTGGATCCGCATGGAGCACAAGCCGCTGCTCACCGAAGAGGTCGAGATCGAGCCTTATGCGCGCCGCTATCCTTTCGGCTATGCGCCGGAGGACATGCCCGATCTTCTGCGCTCAACCGAGCGCCAGCATCACGATCCGGAGCGCATCCTCGATCATTGGGCCCGCGGCTTCGTCAAAAAGAACAGCGAAACCGACACGCTGGCAATGCTGACCAGTATGACCAAGACGATCCGGCGCGATTTCACCTATCTGCCGCGCGCCGAAAAGGGCACGCAGACGCCGATCGAGACCCTCGCCAAGCGCCAGGGGACGTGCCGCGATTTCGCCGTTCTGATGATGGAGGCGGTCCGCGCGCTGGGGCTGGCCGCGCGCTTCATCTCCGGCTATCTTTATAATCCCAAGGGGACTTCGGGCCGGATCGGCGGAGGCAGCACCCACGCCTGGGTGCGGATTTTCCTGCCCGGATCGGGGTGGGTCGAATTCGATCCAACCAACGGCATCGTCGGCAATGCGGGCCTGATCCGCGTCGCCGAGGCCCGCGATCCGGCCCAGGCCATCCCGATTTCGGGGACGTGGAGCGGCTTTCCCGGCAGCGACGCGGGCATGTCGGTCGATGTCGTGGTGTCCCTCGACGATCCGGCCCAATTCACGGCCCCCCCGCCTCGCGCGGCGGCAAGCAGGAAGTAAGAAACACAGATGTTGATCCGCGCCGGCTACGACATTCGCTTCACCACCCGGCAGCCGACGCCCATGATGGCGCTTCTCGGCGTTCACGAAAGCCGCCACCAGGATCTGCGCACCCAGCCGAAGCTGGTCAGCGATCCGGACATTCCGATGCACGATTATGTCGACGGCTTCGGCAATGTCGCGACGCGCTTCGTCCTGCCGGAGGGCGAAACCCTGCTGTCCAACAACTTCGTCATCGAGGATTCGGGCGAGCCCGATCGCCTGTCCCCGGGCGCAATCCAGCACGAGGTCCAGGATCTGCCCGACGACGTTCTCGTCTACCTGTTGGGCAGCCGCTATTGCGAAACCGACCGGCTGTCCGACACCGCCTGGGGCCTGTTCGGCCATATCGAGCCGGGCTGGACCCGGCTTCAGGCGATCCTCGATTTCACCCACAAGCAGATCGAGTTCGGCTATCACCACGCCCGGCCGACCAAGACCGCCTGGGACGCGCATCAGGAAGGGAAGGGCGTCTGCCGCGATTACGCCCATCTCGCGATCACCTTGTGCCGCTGCATGAACATTCCGGCGCGCTATTGCACCGGCTTCCTTGGCGAAATCGGCGTTCCGCGTTCGGACAGCCCGATGGATTTCTCAGCGTGGTTCGATGCCTATCTGGGCGGCGAATGGCACACCGTCGACGCGCGCCACAACACGCCTCGGGTCGGCCGGATCCTCATGGCGCGGGGCCGCGACGCGACCGATTGCGCGCTGACCACCGCCTTCGGCTCGGCGATCCTCACCGGCTTCGACGTTCATACCGAAGTGGTGGACAGCATTGGCTGAGGCCCTGCTTGCGCCTTGGGGCGGGCCCGCGGAATCGCCGGATTTCGCGGCCTTCGACCCTGCCCAAGTTTTGCCGGCGATCGAAGTCGCCATTGCGAGGAGCCGCGCCGAAATCGCCGCGATCACCGGCAATCCCGCCGCCCCCGATTTCGACAACACGATCGCCGCGCTTGAACGCTCGGGCGCGGAGCTGGCGCGGGTGCGGCGCGTGTTCTGGATGCTGTCCTCGGCGCAGGCGGACGACGCTATCCACGCGATCGAGGCGGACGTGTCCGCAAAGCTCACCGCCTGGGGCACCGAGGTCAGCCACAACCCGCTGCTGTTCGCGCGCATCGCCGCCGTCTGGGAGGGTTGCGAGCGGCTGAACCCGGAACAGGCGCGCCTGGTCGACAACAGCTATAAAGGCTTCATCGCCGGCGGCGCGGCACTCGATCCCGAACGCAAGAAAAGGCTCGGTGCGATCAGCGAGCGCCTCGGCGCCTTGGGCGTCGTCTTCGGACAGAACGTCCTGGCCGCCACCAACGCGACCGAGATCGTCGTCGCGCAAGACGAAGCTTCGGGCATCCCCGCGGACCTTTGCGCCGTCGCCGCCCAACGCGCCGCCGCGCGCGGCCTCACCGGCCAGTTCGTGTTCGGCGCCGACCGCGGCACCTACGAAGGCCTGCTGACCCTCGCCGACGATCGCGCCGTGCGCGAGCGGATATGGCGCGCCTTTACGGGCCGCTGCCAGTCCGGCCCGCATAACAATCTGCCGGTGATCGCCGAGATCGTCGCGCTTCGGCAGGAGAAAGCGCGGCTGCTCGGCTACGCCTCCTATGCCGAATTCGCGCTCGAGGATTCGATGGCAAAGGACCCGGCCGCCGCCGCCGGGCTGATGGACCGGGTCTGGCGCCCCGGTTTGGTGCAGGCGCAGCGTGAGGCGGCGATGCTGCAGGAGATTGTCGATCGCGACGGCGGCGGCTTCACGCTCGCCGCTTGGGACTGGCGTTATTTCTCCGACCGCATCCGGCGTGAGCGTTTCGCCTTCGATGCCGGCGCGATCCGCGCGCATCTCTCGCTCGGCAAGGTTCGCGCCGCCGCCTTTGCCGCCGCCGAGCGGCTCTATGGCCTCAGCTTCACCCGCCGCGACGATGTGCCGGTCTATCATCCGGACGTCATCGCCTGGTCGGTTGAACGCCGGGGCGCGCCGGTCGGCTTGCTGTTCACCGATTATCTCGCGCGGCCGGAAAAGCATGGCGGCGCCTGGATGGGCAGCCTTCGAGTCCAGGAAAAGCTCGACGGGGCGGTGACTCCGATCGTCTACACCGTCGCCAACTTCACCCGGGCCGAGCCTGAAGCCGCCGCCTTGCTGTCGCTGGACGAAGCGCGCACCCTGTTCCATGAATTCGGCCATGCGCTGCACGCCTTGCTGTCGGACGTGACCTATCCAAGCCTCGCCGGCACCGCCGTCGCCCGCGACTTCGTCGAATTTCCAAGCAAGCTGATGGAGCATTGGGTCGCGTCGCCGGAGGCGCTGCGCGCGCTCGGCGTCCCCGGCGCGCTGGCCGATGCCGTCGCCTGCGCCGAAAGCTTCGGGCAGGGCTTCGCAACGGTCGAATTCCTGGCCTCGGCGATGGTCGATCTGGCGCTTCACCAGGCCGATCCGCCGCCCGCCGACATCGCCGCGTTCGAGCGCGAGACACTGGCGGCGCTCGCCATGCCCGACGCAATCGGGATGCGGCACCGCCTGGCTTATTTCACCCACGTCTTCGACGGCGGCTATGCCAGCGCCTACTACAGCTATCTGTGGTCTGAAGTGCTGGATGCCGACGTCTTCGAAGCGTTCGGGCAGGCGGGCGACCTGTTCGATGCCGATCTCGCCGATCGCCTCCGCCGCGAAGTCCTTGGGCCCGGCAATTCGCGCGACCCGATGGAAAGCTTCATGGCCTTCCGCGGCCGAGCGCCCGACGAAGCGGCGCTGCTGCGCTCGCGCTGCCTAGCCTGACGATGCCGGCCCGCCGCGCCTTTGATGAGCTTTGGGGGCAGGGCGCCGGCCCCGATGCGCGGCCGGGCTTCGAAGGATTGGGCGATTGGCTGAAGGACACGCCGGTCGCCGAGCTGGCGCGCCGCCAGGACACCGCCGAAGCCGCCTTTCGAAGCCTCGGCATCACCTTCAGCGTCTATGGCGACGAGCAGGCCGGCGAGCGGATCATTCCGTTCGACATCATTCCCCGTCTCTTCACCTCGGCCGAGTGGGAGAAATTGTCCTTGGGGCTGGAACAGCGGGTACGCGCGCTCAACGCCTTCGTCGCCGACATCTACGGGCCGCGCCACATCCTGAACGACAAGGTGGTGCCGGAGGAGGTGATCCTCGCCAATCCGCAATTCTGCATCCCGGCCGCCGGCGCCGCCCCGCCGCACGGCATCTACACCCACATTTGCGGCATCGACATCGTACGTACCGGGCCTGAAGATTTCTTCGTGCTGGAGGACAATGCCCGCACGCCCTCCGGCGTTTCCTACATGCTTGAGAACCGCGAGGCGATGCTTCGGCTCTGCCCCGAACTGTTCGCCCGCCTCGCCGTCGAGCCGATCGATACCTATCCCGATCTGCTCCGCGACACCTTGTTCTCGGTCGCGCCGACGGGTGCGCACGCACCGGTCTGCGTCCTCCTCACGCCCGGCCATTACAACAGCGCCTTCTACGAACACAGCTTCCTTGCCGACAGCATGGGCATCGAGCTGGTCGAGGGCCGCGATCTCGAGGTGGCGGACGACATCGTCTACATGCGCACCATCGAGGGGCGGGTGCGGGTCGACGTCATCTATCGCCGCATCGACGACGCCTATCTCGATCCGCTGGTGTTCAATCCCCGAAGCGGGCTCGGCGTCCCGGGACTGATGGCGGCCTATCGCGCCGGCAACGTCACGATCGTCAACGCGCCCGGCACCGGCATCGCCGACGACAAGGCAGTCTACAGCTTCATGCCGGAGATCGTCCGCTATTATATGGGCGAAGAGGCGCGCCTGCCCAATGTCGAGACCTTCCGCTGCCGCGAGCCCGATGCGCTTCGCTACACGCTCGACAACCTGGAGAAGCTCGTCGTCAAGCTGGTCGACGGCTCGGGCGGCTACGGGATGCTGATCGGGCCGACCGCCTCCAAGGCTGAGGTCGAGACCTTCCGCGCCGCCTTGATCGCCGAGCCTCAGCGCTACATCGCCCAGCCGACGCTTGCGCTCTCCACCGTGCCGACGCTGACCGACGCCGGGGTTGCGCCGCGCCACGTCGATTTTCGTCCCTTCGTACTCAGCGGCGCCGATCGGGTGGCGATCGTGCCCGGCGGCCTTACCCGGGTGGCGCTGCAGCAAGGCTCGCTGGTGGTCAATTCAAGCCAGGGCGGCGGCACCAAGGACAGCCTCATCCTCGCCAAGCCGGAGGGGCAGCATGCTCTCCCGTACCGCCTCTAACCTCTACTGGATCGGGCGCTACATGGAGCGTGCCGAATTCACCACGCGCCTCATCGAGGCGACGCTTCGGCTGAGTTCCCTGTCCTATGGCGCGGACGCCGCAAGCGCCGCCTGGGAGAGCGCGCTTGCGGTGGTCGGCCGCGGCCCGGCGCGGGGCGAGCCTGCCCCGCCGGGCGCGACCGCCTTCAACGTCTGCCGGACGCTCGCGCTCGACATGGACAATCCCAATTCGGTGCGCTCCTGCCTGGCGCGCGCCCGCGACAACGCCCGCTCGGCGCGCAACGCGCTCACCTCGGAGGTCTGGCAGGCGATCAACCGCGCCTGGCTCGACATCCGCGACCGCACCAGCCCCGGCGGCACGCAGAGCACGCTCAGCCTTGTCGAGGCGCTCAAGGCCGATAGCCGCGGGTTCGAGGGCGCGCTGGTCCGCATGCTCCGGCACGAAAGCTTCTGGTTCATGCGCCTCGGCTCCGCGATCGAGCGCGGCGACAACACCGCGCGGCTCCTCGACGTGAAATATTATCTGCTGCTGCCCAAGGGCCAGCAGGTCGGCGGCGTGCTCGACCGCGATCAGTGGACGGCGATCCTGCAGACCGTCTCCGCGCGCAACGCCTATCGCTTGTTCTACCAGGATACGCTCAAGCCCTGGCTGGTGGCCGACATGCTCCTCTTCCGAAGCGAGCTGCCGCGCTCGATCGTCGGCACGTCGACGGAGGTGGTCGATCTCCTTGCCGACATCGGCGGGCGCACCGGCCGACAGGGCGAGGCCGATCGCCTCGCCCGCCTGCGCCACACCCAGCTCGCCGAAACCAACATAGATGCCGTCTTCCGCGGCGGCCTCCACGAGTTCCTCAAGGAGTACATAGCCCAAAATAACCGGCTAGACGCCGCAATCTCCCACCAGTTCCGGTTCCCCTGATGCGCCTCACCATTTCCCACCGCACCCTCTACCGCTTCAGCCGGCCGCTGACCGACGTCGTCCAGATGCTTCGCCTGACGCCCCTTAGCTGCCTCAACCAGACGGTGCTCGACTGGCGGATCGACGTCGATTGCAACGCCCGCCTCCGCGAGGCGCGCGACGGCTACGGTAACGTCGTCCACGCTCTCTATGTCGATGAGCCGGTCATCGCTTTGTCGATCACCGCCAGCGGCCAGGTCGTGACGGATGACCGCGCCGGGATCGTCTCCGGTCTGCCGGGCGAATTGCCACCGGCCGTGTTCATGCGCTCCACCGACCTCACTGCGTCCGACGACGCGCTGCGTGCGCTGGCGGCGGAGATCGCCGTGGGAAGGCCGGCCCCGCTCGACAGGCTCCACGCCTTGAGCGCGGCACTTCACGAGGGCCTCGCGTTCGACACCGAAAGCTCCGATGCCTCCACCCCTGCCGCGACCGCGTTCAAAGCGGGCCGCGGCGTCTGCCAGGATTTCGCCCACATCTTCATCGCCGTCTGCCGCCATCTCGGTATCGGCGCCCGCTACATTTCCGGCCACCTCTTCCGCCGCGACGGCGCCCACCGCCAGCCCGCCGCCCATGCCTGGGTGGAGGCTTGGCTGGACGATCTCGGCTGGGTCGCCTTCGATCCCACCAACGGCATTTCCACCGACGACGCCTATGTCCGGGTTGCCTGCGGCCTCGATTACCGCGATGCTGCGCCGGTCGCGGGCGCGCGATCGGGGGGAGGCACCGAGGCCCTGTCCGTCGAGGTGCAGGTCCGCGAAGCCCGCGCCCAGGCGCAAAGCCAGATGCAGAACTGACCGGGGACACGATGACCTATTGCCTGGGGATGCTGCTCGACGCGGGCCTCATCATGATCGCCGACACGCGCACCAATGCCGGCGTCGACAATGTCTATTCCTATCGCAAGCTTCACTGCCTGGTGAACGAGCCGGAGCGTCAGATTTTCGCCGCCACGGCCGGCAACCTGTC
>DASVUV010000097.1:0-2981 GCA_036386875.1 Allosphingosinicella sp. | reverse complement strand
GCAGAGAACCTGCCCGCGCTCAACTTCCTCACGGCCGACGCCGCGGATCAGAGCGCCGATGTTGTCGCCGGCCTGGCCCTGGTCGAGCAGCTTGCGGAACATCTCGACGCCGGTGACGACGGTCTTGCGGGTGTCCTTGATGCCGACGATCTCGACTTCCTCGCCAACCTTGACGATGCCCGTCTCGACGCGGCCGGTGACGACCGTGCCGCGGCCCGAGATTGAGAACACGTCTTCGATCGGCATAAGGAACGGACGGTCCAGCGGACGCTCCGGCTGCGGGATGTAGCTGTCGACGGCGGCCATCAGTTCGATGATCGCGTCGTGGCCGATCTTGGTGTCCGAGTCCTCAAGCGCGGCGAGAGCCGAACCCTTGACGATGGGGATGTCGTCGCCCGGGAAGTCGTAGGACGAGAGAAGCTCGCGAATTTCGAGCTCGACGAGCTCGATCAGTTCCTCGTCGTCGACCTGGTCGACCTTGTTCATGAACACGACCAGCGCCGGAACGCCGACCTGACGGGCGAGCAGGATGTGCTCGCGGGTCTGCGGCATAGGGCCGTCGGCGGCCGAAACCACCAGAATGCCGCCGTCCATCTGCGCGGCGCCGGTGATCATGTTCTTCACATAATCGGCGTGGCCCGGGCAATCGACGTGCGCATAGTGGCGCGCTTCGGTTTCATATTCGACGTGGGCCGTCGAAATGGTGATCCCGCGCTCGCGCTCTTCCGGCGCCTTGTCGATGTTGGCGTAGGACGTGTAGGTTGCGCCGCCGGTCTCCGCGAGGACCTTGGTGATTGCCGCGGTGAGCGACGTCTTGCCGTGGTCGACGTGACCGATGGTGCCGATGTTGCAGTGCGGCTTGTTCCGCTCGAACTTAGCTTTCGCCATTTTACCAGACCCTCGTGTTTCTCGGTTCTAAATCAGTGTGTTTCGCTTAGGCCAGCTTGGCCTTGACCTCGTCGGCCACGTTCGATGGGACCTCGTCGTAATGCGAGAACTGCATCGTGTACTGCGCGCGGCCTTGGGTGAACGAGCGCAGCTCATTAACGTATCCGAACATATTCGCAAGCGGGACGATGGCTTCAACCGCCTGGGCGTTGCCCCGGCTGTCGGTGCCCTGGATCTGGCCGCGCCGGCTGTTGATGTCGCCGATCACGTCGCCGAGGTAATCCTCGGGAGTCACGACCTCGACCTTCATGATCGGCTCCAGCAGCGTGATGCCGGCCTTCTGGGCCGCTTCGCGCATCGCGCCGCGGGCGCAGATCTCGAACGCCAGCGCCGACGAGTCGACGTCGTGGTACTTGCCGTCGATCAGCTGCACTTCGAAATCGATGATCGGAAAGCCGATCAGCGAACCCGTCTCGGCCGTCTCGCGCATGCCCTTTTCGACCGAAGGGATATATTCCTTCGGAACGTTGCCGCCCTTGACGTTGTCGGTGAAGACGAAGCCCGAACCGCGCTCGCCCGGCTGAAGCTTGACCTTCACTTCGGCGAACTGGCCGGAGCCGCCCGACTGCTTCTTGTGGGTGTAGGTCAGCTCGACCGGCTTCTTGAGGTACTCGCGATACGCCACCTGCGGAGCGCCGACATTGGCCTCGACCTTGAACTCGCGCTTCATGCGATCGACCAGGATCTCGAGGTGGAGCTCGCCCATCCCCTTGATGATGGTCTGGCCGCTTTCGTTGTCCGTGGACACGCGGAACGACGGATCTTCGCGGGCAAGGCGGTTGAGCGCCACGCCCATCTTCTCCTGGTCGGCCTTGGTCTTGGGCTCAACGGAAAGCTCGATCACGGGATCCGGGAACTCCATCCGCTCAAGGATGATCGGCGCGTTGGCGGCGCAGAGCGTGTCCCCGGTGGTGGTGTCCTTGAGGCCGGCGAGAGCGACGATGTCGCCTGCATAAGCCACCTGGATGTCCTCGCGGTCGTTGGCATGCATGAGCAGCATGCGGCCGACCTTTTCCTTCTTGTCCTTGACCGAATTGGTCACCTGCGACGCCGTCTCCAGCTTGCCCGAATAGATGCGGGCAAAGGTCAGCGTGCCGACGAAGGGATCGTTCATGATCTTGAACGCCAGCGCGGCGAAGGGCGCATTGTCGTCGGCCGGACGCTCGTCGGGAGTAACCCCATCGAGCTTCAGGCCCTGGATGGCGGGAACGTCGAGCGGGCTCGGCAGGTAATCCACCACCGCGTCGAGCAGGGGCTGGACGCCCTTGTTCTTGAACGCGGAGCCGCACAGCACCGGCACGAACGAGAAGTTAAGCGTACCCTTGCGGATCAGCGCCTTCAGCGTCGCGGCATCGGGCTCTTCGCCGCCGAGATAGGCTTCCATCAGGTCGTCGTCCTGCTCGACGGCCATTTCGATCAGCTCGGTGCGGGCTGCCGCGGCGGCATCGGCCAGGTCGGCCGGGATGTCCTGATATTCGAACTTCGCGCCAAGGCTTTCTTCAAGCCAGATGATGGCGCGGTTGTTGACCAGGTCGACGAGGCCCTTGAACTGGCCCTCGAGGCCGATCGGAAGATACAGAACGGCCGGGCGGGCGCCCAGGCGGTCCTTGATCATGCCGACGCACATGTCGAAGTTCGCGCCCGTGCGGTCGAGCTTGTTGACGAAGCACATCCGCGGCACTTTGTACTTCTCGGCCTGGCGCCAGACGGTTTCGGACTGCGGCTCAACGCCGGCAACGCCGTCGAAACAGGCAACCGCGCCGTCGAGGACGCGAAGCGAGCGCTCGACCTCGATGGTGAAGTCGACGTGGCCGGGCGTGTCGATGATGTTGATGCGGTGCTCGGGGCCCTTGCCCTCTTCGGCCTGCCAGAAGCAGGTCGTCGCGGCGCTGGTGATCGTGATCCCGCGCTCCTGCTCCTGCTCCATCCAGTCCATGGTCGCGGTGCCCTCATGGACCTCGCCGATCTTGTAGGACTTGCCGGTGTAATACAGGATGCGCTCGGTCGTCGTCGTCTTGCCGGCGTCGATGTGC
>DASVUV010000096.1:0-38147 GCA_036386875.1 Allosphingosinicella sp. | reverse complement strand
GATTTCCCGCCACTATGTGCTCGCCGCCGGAGGGACCGGCGGCCATATGATTCCGGCTCATGCGCTGGCCGAGGAGCTGACCGCGCGCGGTCATCGCTGCGCGCTCGTCACCGACGATCGCGGTGCCCGCATCCCGGGGCTGTTCGATGGCGTGCAGGTGCACATCCTCCCGGCCGGGCGGCTTGCGGGAGGGCCGATCGGCTGGCTGCGGGCTGGACGCCAGATCCTCACCGGCCGGGCGATGGCCTCGCGCCTTTACGAGACTTTCCGCCCCTCGGCCGTGATCGGCTTCGGCGGCTATCCCGCCCTCCCCGCTTTGCTGGCGGCGCAGAAGGACGGCATCCCAACCCTCGTCCACGAGCAGAATGCCGTGCTCGGCCGCGTCAACCGCCTGATGGCGGGGCGGGTCGACGCGATCGCGACCGCCTATCCCAACGTCATGCGGCTGCGGTCGCGGCACACCGCCAAGGCGCACCTGGTCGGCAATCCAGTGCGCGACGAGGTGCTGGCGCTGCGCGACCAGCCCTATCCGCCGCTGCCCGAGGACGGCGTCTTCCGCGTGCTCGTCACCGGCGGCAGCCAGGGCGCGAGCGTTCTTTCCGGCGTGGTGCCGGAGGGGCTCGGCCTTCTGCCCGAACATTTCCGCCGCCGCCTCCAGGTCACGCAGCAATGCCGGGCTGAGGATATCGAGCAGGTCCGCGCCCGCTATGCCGCGCTCGGTATCCCCGCCGATCTCGCCACCTACATCCAGGACATGCCCGACAAGCTCGCCTGGTCGCACCTCATCATCGCCCGCGCCGGCGCCTCCACCATCGCCGAATTGACCGCCGCCGGCCGCCCCGCGATCCTGATCCCGCTCCCGTCCGCGACCGACGATCACCAGACCTCCAACGCCCGCGAGATGGTCACGGTCGGCGGCGCCCGCGTGATCGCGCAGAAGAACTTCACCTCGCTCGAACTCGCCAAGCAGATGCAGAAACTCGGCCTCGAGCCCGACGCGCTCGCCAACGCCGCCGAACGCGCCCGAAGCGTCGGCCGCCCCGACGCCACCTTGGACCTCGCCGACCTCGTCGAACGCACCGGCCGCGACTGGGGCGTCGATCCGCTCCCCGCCGAAGAACTGATCCTGAAGCCCATCCCGAACGGCGCCTACGCATGAGGGAGATTGGCGCATGAAGGGCGTCGGAACCGACATCGGCACCATCCACTTCATCGGCATCGGCGGAATCGGCATGTCCGGGATCGCCGAGGTGATGCACATCCTCGGCTACAAGGTGCAGGGCTCGGACGTGGCCGAGGGCTATATCGTCGAGGGGCTGCGCAAGGTCGGTATCCCGGTGACCATCGGCCAGGATGCCGACAATCTCGGCGACGCGGCGGTGGTCGTTGTCTCCACCGCGATCCGCAAGGACAATCCCGAGCTGGTCTGCGCCTATGAGCGCCGCATCCCGGTCGTCCGTCGCGCCGAAATGCTTGCCGAGCTGATGCGTCTCAAGCTCACCGTCGCGGTCGCCGGCACCCACGGCAAGACCACCACCACCTCCATGGTCGCCACCCTGCTAGACGCGGGCGGCATCGATCCCACAGTGATCAACGGCGGAATCATCAACGCCTACGGCTCCAACGCCCGTCTCGGCAATTCGGAATGGATGGTGGTGGAAGCCGACGAAAGCGACGGCAGCTTCCTGCGCCTCGACGGCACCATCGCAGTGGTCACCAACATCGATCCCGAGCATCTCGATCATTACGGCTCGTTCGACCGGGTGAAGGACGCCTTCGTCGAATTCGTCGAGAACGTGCCCTTTTACGGCGCGGCGTTGCTGTGCGTCGACCACCCCGAAGTGCAGACCATCATCCCGCGGCTGCGCGATCGCCGGGTAGTGCCCTACGGCTTCGCCGCGTTGGCCGATGTGCGCGGTGAGAATGTCCGCCCGATCGCCGGCGGCAATTTGTTCGACGTCTCGATCCGCGACCGCCAGGGCAATGTGCGGACGATTCACGACATTCACTTGCCTATGCCGGGCCGCCACAATGTCTCGAACGCGCTTGCCGCCATCGGCGTCGCGGCGGAGCTCGGCATTGCCGACGAGGTCATCGCCAGGGGCTTCGAGCGCTTCGGCGGGGTCAAGCGCCGCTTCACCCGCGTCGGCGAGATCGAAGGCGCGGTGATCATCGACGATTACGGCCACCACCCGACCGAGATCCGCGCCGTCCTGTCCGCCGCCCGCGAAGGCGCGCAGGGACGGGTCATCGCCGTCGTCCAGCCCCACCGCTTCACCCGCCTTCGTGACCTGATGGAGGAGTTCCAGGGCGCCTTCAACGACGCCGACATCGTCTACGTCGCACCGGTCTATGCCGCCGGCGAGGAGCCGATCGAGGGCGTCGACGCGGAAGCCCTGGTCGAAGGCCTGAAGCAACGCGGCCACCGGGCGGTGAAAGCGGTGGCGGACGTCGACGACCTTTGCCTGGCGCTGCGCGACATCGCCGCCGCGGGCGACATGGTGATCTGCCTCGGCGCCGGCGACATCACCAAGTGGGCCGCGGGCCTCGCCGACGGCATCTGCCAGGCAAGGGCAAGCAAGTGAGTGCGCCCCGCGCCGCCGCCTCCAGTTCCTCCCCATCGCCAGATGGGGAGGGGAACCATGCGAAGCATGGTGGAGGGGTGAGTGCCGTGACGTCCGGGCTTCGCGCACCGGATCCGCAGGCGCCCAGCCAATTACCCCTCCACCACCCTTCGGGTGGTTCCCCTCCCCATGCTTCGCACGGGGAGGAACTGCCGGCGCTGCAGGGTGAGGTGACGCCCCAAGGCGCCCTCGCCGATTTCATCTGGTTCCGCACCGGAGGCCCGGCCGAATGGCTGGTTCGCCCGAAAAGCACCGAGGATCTCGCGACCTTCCTCGCCCAGCTCGGTCCCGCCACGCCCGTCCTTCCGGTCGGCGTCGGCTCCAACCTTATCGTGCGCGACGGCGGCGTGCCCGGCGTCGTCGTTCGTCTCTCCAAGGCGATGAGCAAAGTCTCTGTCGAACCTGGCAACCGCGTCCGCGCCGGCGGCGGGGCGATGGGCATCACCGTCGCCTCCAAGGCGCGCGACAGCGGCATCGCCGGGCTCGAGTTCCTCCGCGGAATCCCGGGCACGGCCGGCGGCGCCGTGCGGATGAACGCCGGCGCCTACGGCCGCGAAGTCTCCGACGTGCTGGTTGAAGCCACCCTCGTCCTGCGCGACGGCACAGTCGAAACGTGGAGCCGCGAACGATTCGGCTACACCTACCGCCACAGCGAAGTCCCGGCCGGTGCGGTCGTCGTCGAAGCCCTGTTCGAGGGTGTCCCCGGCGACGCCGTCGCCATCGGCGCCGAGATGGACCGCATCGCCGCCGAGCGCGAAGCATCCCAGCCGCTTCGCTCCCGCACCGGCGGCTCGACCTTCAAGAATCCGCCCGGCGACAAGGCTTGGCGGCTGATAGACGAGGCGGGTTGCCGCGGGCTCACGGTTGGCGACGCACAAGTCTCTGAAAAGCATTGCAACTTCCTGCTCAATTTGGGCAATGCTAGCGCAGCCGAGATCGAGGCGCTCGGCGAGGAAGTCCGGCGCCGCGTCCAGGCGAAAAGCGGCGTGTTGCTGGAATGGGAAATCCAGCGTGTGGGGGTAGAGTAAGTGGCCGAGAAGCTTCATGTCGCAGTGCTGATGGGCGGCTGGTCGGCCGAGCGCCCGGTGTCGCTGATGAGCGGCGCCGGGGTTGCCGACGCGCTGGAAAGCCTCGGCCACCAGGTAACCCGCATCGATATGGATAAAGACGTCGCGGCCAAGCTCGCCCACGCGAAGCCCGACGTGGTGTTCAACGCCCTCCACGGCACGCCCGGGGAGGACGGCACCGTCCAGGGCCTGATGGACCTGATGGGCCTCCGCTACACCCACAGCGGCATGGTCACCTCGGTGATCGCCATCGACAAGGAGCTGACCAAGCAGCGGCTCGTGCCCCACGGCATCCGCATGCCGGGCGGCCGCATCGTCCAGAGCGAAAGCCTCTACCGCGAAGATCCGCTGCCCCGGCCTTATGTGCTCAAGCCGGTCAACGAAGGCTCCTCGGTGGGCGTCGCCATCGTCACGGCCGAGGGCAACTACGGCAATCCCATCTCCCGCGATGCCAAGGGGCCGTGGCAGGAATTCGAAAGCCTGCTCGCCGAACCCTTCATCAAGGGCCGCGAGCTGACCGCGGCGGTGCTCGGCGACGAAGCGCTTGCCGTGACCGAGCTGATGCCGGTCGCGGGCTTCTACGATTTCGATGCCAAATATACCGAGGGGCTGACCCGCCACGTCTGCCCCGCGGAAATTCCGGACGAGGTTCGCGACGCGGCGCTGAAGATGGCGCTCGACGCGCACAACCTTCTGGGCTGCAAGGGCTGCTCGCGCTCCGATTTCCGCTGGGACGACGAGCAGGGGGTGGAAGGGCTCTACCTTCTGGAGGTCAACACCCAGCCGGGCATGACCCCGCTCAGCCTGGTGCCCGAGCAGGGCCGGTATAAGGGGATGACCTATCCCGAGCTGGTCCAGCGGATCGTGGACGAGGCCATGGGCAAAGGGGGAGCAGGATGAGCGCGAAAATTGCGCGAGGCGGTTCCTCCGGAAGCCGGCCGCGGGCCAAGACTTCGGCCAAAAGCGGCGGCAAGAACGGCCGCAAGGCCGCGCCGACAAGCCATTTTCCCGAAGCGGTGAAGCGGGCGAGCTTGTATATCCTGCTCGGCATGCTGGCCGTGCTCGCCATCGCGGTCATCGCCATGCTCAAGGTGCCGCAGCTTGTCGGCACCGGCCTGGGCGAGGCGATCGGCAGCGCCGGCTTCACCATGAAGCATGTCGAGATCAAGGGCGCGGACAAGGTGCCGCAGCTCCAGGTCTACAACATCGCCTTCGACCAGCCGACCGCGGCCATGCCGCTGATCGACGTTGCCGCGACCCGCGAGCGCCTGCTCCAGTTCGGCTGGGTGCGCGACGCCCGCGTTTCCCGCCGTTTCCCCGACACGTTGGTGGTCGACATCGTCGAACGCCGGCCCGCCGCGATCTGGCAGCACCAGGGCCGCCTTGCGCTGATCGACATGGAAGGCGTCGTGCTCGAGCAAGTGAAGCTCGAAGCGATGCCCGATTTGCCGATCCTGCTCGGCGCCGCCGCCAATCTCCACACCGCGGAGCTTGCCCGGCTGACCGCAAGCACGCCGAACCTCAAGCAGATGATGGCCGGCGCAAGCTGGGTTGGCGGGCGCCGCTGGGACATCCGCTTCCAGTCGGGCGAAATTCTCGCGCTTCCCGAAGGGGAGGAGGAAGCCCGCAAGGCACTGACTCGTTTCGCGCGCATGGACCAGGCAACCCCTCTCCTCAGCCGCGGCTTCGTGCGCTTCGACATGCGCATCCCCGACAAGTTCATTGTCCGCGTCTCGAACAAGCCGGGCGGCTCGGTGCCGTCAATCGCGCCTGAGGTGGAGCCCGGCACTGCCGCGCCGCACCAGCCCGCCCGCGAGCGCATCGATCCGGCGACGACGATCTGATGAAGCGCCCCAACCCGCAACCGGGCCGCAAGCTCGTCACCGCCCTGGACGTCGGCTCGTCCAAGGTCTCGGCGCTGATCGCCGAGCCGGGGGAGGGCGGCGAGCTCAAGATTCTCGGCACCGGCCAGCGCCAGAGCCAGGGCGTGCGCCGCGGCTTCATCGCCGACATGGAGAAAACCGAAGTCGCGATCCGCGAGGCGGTGGAACAGGCCGAACGCATCGCCGCAACCAATATCGACGACGTGTTCGTCGGCTTCTCCGCCGGCGGGCTGGTCAGCACGGTCGCAAGCGTCGAAGTCCAGACCGGCGGACGGCGGATCGAGAAGCAGGATATCGACCAGTTGCTGCGCGCCGGCCGCGCGTCGCTGGACGAAGGCGGGCCGATGATCCTGCACGCGCTCCCCGCGCTCTACACGGTCGATGGGCTTGAGGGCGTTCGCAAGCCGCTCGGCCTCCACGCCGGCCGTCTTGCCGTCGACATCCACGTCATCGCCGCCGATCCGTCACCGGTCCAGAACCTCGATCTGTGCGTCCGCTCCGCCCACCTTGCGGTGCACGCCATCGTCGCCTCGCCCGTCGCGGCGGGCAAAGCCTGCCTCAGCGAGGAAGAGCGCGAGCTTGGCGTCGCGCTGGTCGAGCTTGGCGCGGGCGTCACCAACGTGTCCGTGTTCATGGGCGGCATGCTGGTCGGCCTGAAGTCGATCGGCATGGGCGGAATGGACATCACCGACGACATCGCCGCCGCGTTCGGCACCCGCCGCGTCGAGGCGGAGCGGATGAAATGCTTCTACGGCTCGGCCACCACCAGCCCGCGCGACAATCACGACATGATCGAGCTGAAGCCGATCGCCGGATCGGAAGAAGGCACCGAAGCTTCGCGCATCACCCGCGCCCAGCTCAATTCGGTGATCCGCGCCCGGCTCGAGCATCTCACCGGCGAAGTCGCGGTGGCCCTGAAGGACCTCGGCTTCGGCGGGCCGTTCGGGCGCCAGGTGGTGCTTACCGGCGGCGGATCGGAGCTGAAGGGCATCGCCGATTACGCCCAGGGCGTGCTCGGCCGCGCCGTCCGCATCGGCCGGCCGAGCCTTCGCGGCCTGCCCGAAGCGCATAGCGGACCCGCCTTCACCACCCTGGTGGGACTGGCCCAGTTCGCGGCCTCGGACGAACTCGACCTGCGCGCATCGATGTCGCCCGAGCGGAGTGCCCCAAAATCGAACAATGGCGGGCTCGTCGGGCGCTTGATTACTGCGTTTCGAAGTGGCTTTTGAGACTGAGCGGGCCGGAGCGTGCCCAAAAAATGACAAAGGCGTTAACTTTTCGCTCGCACCGGAGAATCGCTTGGTGCAAAAGGAGTTAACGCGTGTTTAGGCAAGTAGGCCTTGAGTAGAAGGGGGAGAGCGCAATGAGCATCGACTTCATCCGTCCGGAGGTGGACGAGCTTCGCCCGCGCATCAGCGTGATCGGCGTCGGCGGGGCAGGCGGCAACGCCGTTGCCAACATGATCGCCAACGATGTCCAGGGTGTCGATTTCATCGTCGCCAACACCGATGCGCAGGCGCTCAACGCCTCCCCGGCGGACCATCGAATCCAGCTTGGCCTGCGCATCACGCAGGGCCTCGGCGCCGGCTCCCGGCCGGAAATCGGCAAGGCGGCCGCCGAAGAAGCGCTGGAAGAAATCGAGGCCGCGCTGGAAGGCGCGCACATGTGCTTCATCGCCGCCGGCATGGGCGGCGGCACCGGCACGGGCGCCGCGCCGGTGATCGCCAAGATCGCCCGCGACAAGGGCGTGCTCACCGTCGGCGTGGTCACCAAGCCGTTCAGCTTCGAAGGCAATCGCCGCGGCCGTTCGGCGGACAGCGGCATCGACGAGCTGCAGCAGCATGTTGATACGCTGATCGTGATTCCGAACCAGAATTTGTTCCGTATCGCCAACCCGAACACCACCTTCCGCGAAGCCTTCCAGATGGCCGACGAGGTGCTTCAGCAGGGCGTGCGCGGGATCACCGACCTGATGGTCATGCCCGGCCTCATCAACCTCGATTTCGCCGACGTCCGTTCGGTGATGGGCGAAATGGGCAAGGCGATGATGGGCACCGGCGAAGCCTCGGGCGACAATCGCGCCATCGAAGCGGCCGAAAAGGCGATCGCCAACCCGCTGCTCGACGGCGTCAGCATGAAGGGCGCCCGCGGCGTGATCATCTCGATCACCGGCGGCGAGGACATGCGCCTGATGGAAGTCGACGAAGCGGCCAGCCACATCAAGGAACTGGTCGATCCGGACGCCAACATCATCTGGGGTTCGGCCTTCAATCCGGACCTGGACGGCAAGATCCGCGTCTCCGTGGTCGCCACCGGCATCGAAGCCGACGTGTCGAACATGGCGCCGCCGATGCCGGCCAAGGTGTTCACCTTCCCCGGGGCCTCGCGCAACGCGGCACCGGAAGCGCCCAAGGTCAACCTGACGGCGCAGGAGCCGATCGCGCAGGCCCCGGCTGAAGCAGCAGCGATGTCGGGCTCCGAGCTCGATCTCGGCGCGGCGGCGGCTTCGGGCGACGCGCTCGAACTCGATACCCCGGCGGAGGGCGATGGCGACGAGCTGTTGCTCGACACCGGCTCCATGGTCGGCGGCGACGAGGGCGGCGAGAGCTTCATCGAAGACGATTTCGCAAGCGGCCCCGAAGCCAAGGCGCCGGGCACGCGCAGCTGGATCACCGGCGAGGAAACGCCTGCTCCGGCGGCAAAGCCCGCCAAGGGCGCCGGCGGCGGCACCTTGTTCGAGCGCATGTCCAACATCGCCCGCGGTGCCGACAAGGCGCAGGTCGAGGAAGAGCCCCAGCCGCGCCTGCGCCGCGAACCGCTCGACATTCCCCGCTTCCTGGGCCGCCAGAACAACCAGTAAGCCGGCGAAAACCAGCTAAGCTGTTGAGGCGGCGGGGGTAATTCCCCGCCGTTTCTTTATGGGGGCGCGGAACCGTTCCTGCGTTCCATCGTTTGCAGCGCCCGGCTCGGCGCAGGTTCGTTGCCGACCAGGCGCGCAGCGGGCTTAATCGTCCCCATGATCAAAGCGCAGATTTTGGGTGCCCGGCTTGGCCTCGCCATGCTGGGAGCAGGGATGTTGCTGAGCGCCGTGCCTGCCGCCGCGCAGACCGGCAATCCGGCGCTCGACGGGCCGGGGGAGGCCTTGTCCCGCAACCTGCGCAGCCTGGCCGAAAATCCGAAAAGCATCACCGCCCTGATGGGCGCGGGCAAGGCGGCGCTTGAACTTGGCGATCCACAGGCGGCGATCACCTTCTTCGGCCGCGCCGAGGAGCAGGCGCCGAGCGACGGGCGGATCAAGATGTGGATCGGCGCCGCGCTTGTGCAGCTCGAACAACCCCAGGGCGCGCTCAAATTCTTCACCGAAGCGACCGGCATGGGCGTGCTCGAGGCAGAAGTGGCGGCGCAGCGCGGCCTGGCCTTCGACCTCCTCGGCGACCCGCGGCGGGCGCAGCGCGATTACCGCATGGCGCTTTCGAACAAGCCGAGCGCGGAAGTCTCCCGCCAGCTTGCCTTGTCGCTTGCGATCAGCGGCGAGCGCGAGCCTGCCTTGCGCCTCCTCGAGGACCAGCTCCTGACCCGCGACCGAGCCGCCGAGCGCACCCGCGCCTTCGTTCTCGCACTGACCGGCGATGCGGCCGGCGCCGCGCGGGCCGTGCAGGCGAGCATGCCGGCGCAGAGCGCGGCGCTGGCGCCCTTCCTGGATCGGCTGCCGGCGCTTTCGCTGTCGGAACGCGCGCTGGCCGTTCACCTCGGCCATTTCCCGAGCAGCGCCCGCAACCTGCCGGTGCCGCGGCCGAACACCTATGCGGCCTATCAGCCGTCTCCGACTCCGACGCGGGCCGGTGCTCCGGACCGGAGCCAGGCGGCGCTCGGCACGCGCACCGCTGCCCCGGCCAAGGCTGAAACCCGCATTGCCGTCCGCCAGCCCGCTGCCAAGCCGAAGCCGGCGCCGCGAGCCGCCGGCCGGACGCCGATTGCCGCATCGCCGGATCAGATCGCGAGTGCGGCCCCGGCCGCGGCTTCGCCGACCCGGGTGACCTCCGAGGCGTCGAACCGGGAGACGATTCAGCCCCGGGCCGAGCGCCCCGCGACCAAGCCCGCGGCGTCCCCGCCGCGGCAACAGGCGGCATCCCAGCCGCCGCGAGCAGTGTCCTCGCCCGCGCGGCAGCAAGCTTCGGCGATCCCGGTCGGGCGTGTGATTCTGCCCGAGCCGCAGGCGCCATCGCCAGTGGTCGTCGCGAGGGTCGAGCCGCAGCGGCAGGGCCCGGATCTGGCGTCCACATCGGCGCTGCCCCCCGTCCAGCAAAATTCCGGCCCGTCGCTGCCCCTCGCGCAGGCGCCGGTGCAGACTGCGCTCAACACGGCGTTGCCCAGCCAGGCGCTCGCCGTGCCCGGCTTCTCCATCGCCGCCACGGGGCAATCGCAAGCAAGCGCCGCCCCGCAGGAGCCGGTCTCCGAACTCGCGTCGGTTCAGGCGGCACCGAAGCCGGTCTCCGAACTGGCGTCGGTTGAAGCGCCTTCGCCCGCTTCGGCCCCCGTCGAGGAGCGCGGCGCCAGCCGCCTGGCGGGCATCGCGTCGCTGATCGCGTCGCTTCCCGAGGAAGCGCCCGCCGCCGAAGAGGCTTCCGAGCCCGCGCCCGTTCCGGTAAAGGTCGCCGTCGCCGCACCCGCCAAGAAGGAGCCTCCGAAGCCTGTCGTCGCGTCTAAAAAGGACGTCGCGGCCAAGCCGGTGGTCAAGAAAGACGCTGTCGAGGCGAAGAAGCCCGCCGCGCCGTCTGAGCCGAAGCGGATCTGGGTGCAGGTCGCGGGCGGCGCCGACAAGGCGGCGCTTCCGCGCGAATTCGCCCGGATCAAGACCAAGGCGCCCAAGCTGCTCGCCGCGCGCGCCGCCTGGACGGCGCCGCTCAAGGCCACCAACCGCCTGCTCGTCGGCCCGTTCAAGACCGATCGCGAGGCGCAGACCTTCGTCAACGAGCTCAAGAAGTCCAATGTCACCGGGTTCGCCTGGACCAGCGAGGCGGGGCAGAAGATCGAGAAGCTTTCCGCGAAGTGAAGCCGCTCGGCTTTTGCGCCGCCGATCCCGCGCGCTCGCGCGGGCGGCTCCATGGCCATGCCGGCGGCGAAAGCCGGGGGCCGCGCGACGCGTTCCAGCGCGACCGCGACCGGATCGTCCACTCCGTCCCATTCCGCCGCCTGCGCCACAAGACCCAGGTGTTCGTGGCGCCCGACGGGGATCATTTCCGGGTGCGCCTCACCCACAGCCTTGAAGTCGCGCAGATCGGCCGCACTTTGGCGCGCGTTCTCGGCCTCAACGAGGATCTCACCGAAGCGCTCTGCCTCGCCCACGATATCGGCCACCCGCCGTTCGGCCATAGCGGTGAGGATGCGCTGGAGGCGGCGCTGGCCGAGGCGGGGGGCTTCGACCACAATGCCCAGACGCTGCGCACGCTAACGAAGCTCGATTCGCCCTACCCGCTGCACGCCGGCCTCAATCTGAGCTGGGAAACGCTGGAAGGCCTCGCCAAGCACAACGGCCCGGTGTTCGAGCCGTCTTGGGCGCTTGCCGAAGCGGACGCCGAATATCCGCTCGACCTCACCTCCTGGCCGAGCCTCGAGGCGCAGATCGCCGCCATTGCGGACGACATCGCCTACGACAATCACGACATCGACGATGGCCTTCGCGCCGGCCTGTTCACGCTCGACGAGCTGCTCGAAGTGCCCTTCGTCGCGCGGGCCTGGGCGGCGGTGAAGGTGCGCTACCCGCAGGTGCCGGAGGCGCGGCTTACCTCGGAACTGGTGCGCGACCAGATCGGGCTGATGGTCAACGATGTGCTGGTCGAAACGCAGCGCCGTGTGGGGCACGCGGGCGTAGGCTCGGTCGAGGAGGTGCGCTCCGCCGGCCATTCCTTGGCGGGCTTCTCGCCGGCCCTGGCGGCGGAGGAGCGGGAGCTGAAGCGTTTCCTCTACGCGCGAATGTACAACGCCCCGCCGGTCGCGGCCGTGCGAAGAGAGGCGCAGAAGGTCGTGGCCGGCCTTGCCGCCGCCTACCGCGCGGATCCGGGCCTGCTTCCGGAGGAGTGGCAGCCGCGGCAGGAAGGGCTGGTGCCCACCTTGCGCGCGATCGGCGACTTCATCGCCGGCATGACCGACCGCTACGCCGTCCGGCAGTATCGCACGCTGGTCGGCCCGGTGGACTTGCCCGAGGCTTTCTAGGCGGCCCGAGGCTTTCTAGCCGGATCGTGCGCTGATGTGTTACGCTTGCGCCCGCTCGCACGAGTCGCGTTCGCTTGCGGCCTCCAGATGAGGTGATCAGCCATGAACCTTCGGCTTTCCCTGCTGCTTTCCGCCGCTCTCCTCTCCTTCGCCGCGCCGGCCGCTTTCGCCCAGGATACCGCACCCCCGCCCCCCGAGGACGAAGCGGTCGAGGACCCAGGCGACGGTTCCGACTCGATCGTGGTTACCGGCAGCATGCGTGTCCGCCAGGGTGGGGCGCAGGACGCCGGGCACTTCCGGGCGGCCGCCGAGCTCGGCATGCCGCGGCCCGAGTCGCTGACGCTTGAGGGCCTGATGGGCGAGCACGATCTCACGCTCCCGGAAGCGCGGCCTTGTGCGCAGCTCTTCTGCCTGGTGACGGAGGCGATGACCGCCAGGCTGCCGCTGCGGCCCGACGACAAATTGTTCGTCGGCCTGGGCTTCGCAAGCAACATCGTCGCGGAAAGCTGGAAGCGCGAACCGCTGCATCTCGTTGCGGTGGTCGACAAGTCGGGCTCGATGGACGGCGAGCCGCTCGATCTGGTGCGCAAGAGCCTGAAGCAGATCGTCGAACAGATGCGCGACGGGGATCGTCTGTCCATCGTCCTCTACGGCGACGAATCGCACCTTTATCTTGCGCCCACCGAGATTGGAGCGGACCGCGCAAAGGCCCTGGCGGCGATCGGCCGGATCGAAAGCGCCGGGTCCACCAACATGGAAGCCGGGCTGCGGGTCGGCTACGATACCGCCTTTGCCGCCAAGCCGGGCTTCGCCGGCACCACCCGCCTGATGCTGTTCACCGATGAGCAGCCCAATGTCGGCGCAACCGACCCCGAAAGCTTCATGGGCATGGCGCAGGCCGCGTCCCGCGCCGGGATCGGCCTTACCACGATCGGCGTCGGCATTCAGTTCGACGGCGAACTCGCCACCGACATCTCCAGCGTGCGGGGCGGCAATCTCTACTTCATCGCCAATGCGGAGGAGGTGAAAAGCGTCTTCGCCGAGAAGCTCGACACAATGGTGAGCGAACTCGCCCACGACGTGCGGATCACCATGACGCCGCGCGATGGGTATAAGCTGACGGGCGTCTTTGGCGTTCCGGACGGCTTGATGCGGGAAAGCGAAGGCGGCGCGGTGACCATCACCGTTCCGACCGCCTTTCTCAGCACCAACGGCGGCGGCATTTTCGCCTCGCTCGGCAAGGCGGCGGACCGCGCCAGCCTTCCCGCGGCGGCGCTTACGCCAGAGACTCCGCTGATGGAGGTTTCGCTGAGCTACGTTTCCGCGAAAGACGGGGTGGCAGGCGCCGATCGGTCGATTGTGTCCAATCCGTCCGGCGTTCCCAGTGCGGGGCTTCGATTGGCCCACCTCTTGACCGACGAATATTTTGCGCTGCACGGCGCTTCGACCGCCTTTCACAGCGACGACGATCCAAAGCGGGCGTTTGCTTTGCTGTCGGGTTTTTCTCAGCGTCTGGAGAGCAGCGGCATCGCGAAGCTCGGCGACGAGAAGAAGCTGGTCGGCGAAATGCTCGCTCAGGCATCGTTCCACTCGGGCTATGGCGGGGAGCAGCCGGCACCGTTGGCCGTACGGGGAACCTGGGAGGTGTTCCGTGCCGATGGCATCGAGGACGTCGGACGCGGCGACCGCCTGGCCTTCGGCGAGGATGAGGAAGTCGTCACCACCCGCCGGAACGGGGAGGAGGATTATGGCGCCTACAAGATCAACCGCCGGCAGATCTTTTTCCCCGAGGACGGGGAGGTCTTCAACTACCGCGTCAAGGGCGATATCCTGACCCTGGTCCACGAAAGCGGCGCCGCCAGACTTTACCTGAAGCGGGTTGCGGCCGACACGGACTCCTGAAGCAAGGGTCCGCCAGCGTCACGGCGGCGCCCATCGTCAGTTCGGATGCAATTTCCGCAAAAAGCGGCCGGGCCGACCGGGGCGTGAGCCTCGGCGATTGTTCTTAGCGCGCCCAATCCGCTAAGGCGCCCGCTCCACCGATTGGAAGTTGAACAGAGTGACTCTCTACGCCCGCTTCGCCGCGCACCTCGATGCGATCCTCGACGCCCTCGAAGCGGAAGGGGCGCTGACCCCCGGTCTCGACCGCAAGGCGGTGGCGATGGAGCCGCCGCGCGACGCTTCCCACGGCGATCTCGCCACCAACGCGGCAATGGTGCTGGCCAAGCGCGCCGGCACCAACCCGCGCGCGCTTGCCGGCTTGATCGTGCCCCGCCTCGAGGCGCTGGAGGACGTGGCGGGTGCCGAGATTGCCGGGCCAGGCTTTATCAACATCCGGCTCATCCCGACCGTCTGGCAGGAGGAACTGCGTGCTATCCTCTCAGCGGCCGGCGATTACGGCCGCTCGCAGATGGGCGCCGGGCACCGGGTCAATGTCGAATATGTCTCGGCCAATCCGACCGGGCCGATGCACATGGGCCATTGCCGCGGCGCGGTGGTCGGCGATGCGCTCGCCAATTTGCTGGAACATGCCGGCTATTCCGTCACGCGCGAATATTACGTCAACGATGCAGGCGGACAGGTCGATACGCTCGCCCGCTCCGCCCACCTGCGCTACCTTGAGGCGCTTGGCCGCGACATCGGCGAGATCCCGGAGGGGCTTTACCCGGGCGACTATCTGAAACCGGTCGGCGACGCTCTCGCCGCGGAATTTGGCGAGGCCTACGCCGACGCGCCCGAGGCGGAGTGGCTGAAGACCTTCCGCCGCTCCACCGTCGCCGCGATGCTCGACCTGATCCGGGAAGACCTCGCCAAGCTCGGCGTCCACCACGATCTCTTCGCCTCCGAAGAGGAGGTGCAGCAATCGGGCGCCGTCGACCGTGCCTTTGCGCTGCTTGGTGAGAAGGGGCTGGTCTACACCGGCACCCTGCCGCCGCCCAAGGGCAAGACCCTGGACGATTGGGAGTCATCGGAGCTGCTCCTGTTCCGCTCCACCGCCTTCGGCGACGACCAGGACCGGCCGATCCGCAAGTCGGACGGAAGCTGGACCTATTTTGCCGCCGACACCGCCTACCACATGCAAAAGCTCGAGAAATCGGACGAGCTGATCAACGTCTGGGGCGCCGACCATACCGGCACGGTGAAGCGCACCCAGGCCGCGGTCGAGGCGCTCGCCGGGCGGCCGGCGCTCGACGTCAAGATCGTGCAGATGGTGCGGCTGCTCAGGAACGGCGAACTGGTCAAGATGTCCAAGCGCTCGGGCAGCTTCGTGACGCTCGCCGAAGTGGTGGAGGAGGTCGGCAAGGACGTCGTCCGCTTCACCATGCTGACCCGCAAGAACGACGCGCAGATGGACTTCGATTTCGCCAAGGTGGTGGAAGCGTCCAAGGACAATCCGGTCTTCTACGTCCAGTATGCGCACGCCCGAATCCGCTCGCTCCACCGCCGCGCCGCCGAAGCGGGCATCGATCTCGGCGCCACGCCCGACCTCACCTTGCTCGACGACGAGGAGCTGGCGCTGGTCAGGCTCGCCGCGCAATTCCCGCGGGTCGTGGAAGCCGCGGCGCAGGCGCACGAGCCGCACCGCATCGCTTTCTACCTGCACGAGCTCGCCGCCGCGCTTCATGCGCAGTGGAATAAGGGTAATGACGATCCTTCAAGGCGTTTCCTCTTGGCACATAATGGAGAACTTACGCGGGCACGTCTGGAACTCGCCTCCGCAATAGGGCAGATTGTCCGCAACGGCCTCGCCATCATGGGCGTCCAGGCGGCCGAGGAGATGCAGTGATGACGGACATTCGCGCCGATGACAGCTCGCTTGAGGAGGATCGCCTCCCCTGGCTCGAGGCGGTGGAAGACGACAATGCGGGCGAAGGTCCCTCGCCGATGAAGATGATCATGGGCGTTCTGATCGCCTTGGTCGCAATCGGCGCGATCGTCGGCGGCCTGTTCTGGATGAACAATCGTCCGTCCGACGGCACTGCTTCGGGCGAGCCGGAGCTGATCGCTGCCCCCGGCGGCGATTACAAGACCAAGCCGGCCGACGCCGGCGGCATGACCGTGGAAGGGGAGGGCGACACCGCCTTTGCCGCAAGCGAGGGCGCCGATCCCAAGGGCGCGATCAACACCGATGCGGTCGCCGAAGCGCCGGTGACTAAGGCGCCGCCTGCCCAGGCACAGACGCAGCCCGCGCAACAGAGTGACGCTCAGCCCAAGCCGGAGGCTCCAACCCCCGCCGCGCCCGCACCTGCAACCGGCGGCGCAACCATCCAGCTCGGCGCCTTCTCCAGCCAGGCCGGCGCCAATGCCGCGTGGAAGGCGATGTCCGGCCGCTTCGGCTACCTCGCGCCGCTCACCCAGAGCGTCGTGCCGGTGCAGAGCGGCGGCAAGACCCTGTACCGCTTGCGCGCCAGCGGCCCCAACGCCGCCGACATCTGCGGCCGCTTGAAGGTTGCCGGCGAAAGCTGCGTCCGAATCTAGGCTGCCGGCACCGATGCAAGCCGCAATCTACGGCCTCGCGGGAGAGGCGCTCACCGCCGGCGAGCGCGCTTTTTTCCGCGAGGCCGATCCCGCCGGCTACATCCTGTTCCGCCGCAACATCGCGGACCTGGCGCAGCTTAAGGCGCTGACCGACGACCTGCGCGCGCTCCACGGCCGGGACGACCTGCCCATCCTGATCGACCAGGAAGGCGGCCGGGTCGCGCGGATGCGCCCGCCGGTCTGGCCCGCTTTCCCGCCGGCCTGGACCTTTGCCGAACTCTACGCCCGCGCGCCCATGACGGCGATCCAGGCGGCCCGCACCAACGCCCAGGCGATTGCCGCCATGCTCAGGGAAGCGGGCGTCAACGTCGATGCCTTGCCGCTACTCGACGTCCGCCAAGAAGGGGCCAACGACATCATCGGCGACCGTGCGCTCGGCGCCGAGCCGATGCAGGTGGCAGCGCTCGGCCGCGCCGTGCTCGACGGGCTTGCGGCGGGCGGTGTGGTCGGAATCGTCAAGCATATGCCCGGCCACGGCCGCTCGATGGTGGATAGCCACCTTGAGCTTCCGGTGGTCCGCGCGAGCGAGGAGGCGCTGGAGGTGGACATCGCGCCCTTCCGCACGCTCGCCACCGCACCGATGGGGATGACCAGCCACGTCGTCTACACCGCCTGGGACCCGGAGCAGCCGGCAAGCCACTCCGCCCCGGTGATCCAAAACATCATCCGCGGCCGGATCGGCTTCACCGGCTTCCTGATGTCCGACGACATCGGCATGCACGCCCTTTCCGGCTCCTTCCGCGACCGCGCCGCGCTTGCACTCTCGGCGGGCTGCGACGCGGCGCTGCATTGCTCGGGCAAGATGGAGGAGATGGTGGAGGTCGCCGAAGGCTCGGCGCCGCTCACCAGCGAAGGCCAGGAGCGGCTCAATCGCGCAATGGCTATTGCAGCCCGTCCCGCGGGCGCCTCTTATGCCGAGCTGATGGGCGAGCGCGACCGGCTAATCGCCGCCGCCTGAGCGGAACCGCGCCGCCGGCGGGCGCGTAGTTCATTTCGGTAACGCAGGAGAGTGGCTATGCGGATCGTATCGATTGCCTTGGCGAGTGCACTGATCGCCGGCCTCGCCGCCTGTGACGGGCCCAAGGAGCAAGCCGGAGAGATCGCCGACAACGCGTCGGGCGCGGTTGACGGCGAAGACAGCATCCGCAGCGGCCCCGCCGAAACGATGGGCGAGCGCCAGGACCAGGCCGACAAGAGCGCCAACGAAGCGCGGGAAGCCACCGCCGACGCCCTCGACGAAAAAGCCGAGGCGGCCGAGGACGCGGCCAAGGAGAGAGCCGAGCAGCTTCACCAGCAGGCCGACGCGGTGAGAAAGCAATGACCCGATGAGCGTCGCCTTCCGCCGCGAGAGCGACGAGGAGCATAAGGAGCCGCGCTTCGAGCTGCCGATCCCGACCGGCCCGAACCTCGTGACCCCGCGCGGGCTGGAGCAGATCCGCGTGCGGCTGGCCGAGACGGAGCGCAAGGTTGCCGAAGCGGAAGGCGAAACGGCGCTGGCCGAAGCCAAGCGCGACCTGCGCTACTGGCAGACCCGCCACGCCACCGCAGAGGTAGCACCCGCGGCGGCAGGCGACGAGGCGGCGTTCGGCGCCCGGGTAACGTTTCGGATGAATGGCGCGGAGCGGACGATCGCAATCGTCGGCGACGACGAGGCCGAACCCGCGGCGGGCTACCTGAGCTTCTCCGCCCCGCTCGCTCGGGCGCTGATCGGTGCCTGCGCGGGCGACCTGGTCGATTTCAACGGCCGCGCCGAAGCGATCGAGGTGCTGAAGGTGGAGCCGCTGGGCGCTTAATCGCCGACCGCGGCCGCATCCATGAAGTTGCGTGCCGCCTCGCGGTCCGCTTCGTCCTTGAAGGCAACGTCGAGATCGGGCCCTGAGCCGAGCATGTAGAGCAGCACCCACAAGGCGAAGCGGCGGCTGCGGTCCGTCTCAAGCCCGAGATCGACCGAGATGCGCTCCGTCCCGGCGGCAAGCGCGTCCGGGGTCATGGCGGACAAGTCCGCGGTGCCGAAGTAGCGGCGGAGCTGGTCGTCGAGGTCCATAAACCGCAGGCGGGGCGGCCGACGCCGCCCAGCTCACGCGTTACTGCGGCGTCGTCGCGGTGGCGTCGCGGCCGGCGCCGCTGGGGGCGGCGATGATCGTCTGGGTAACGGCGCCCTTATCGACCACTTCGGTCTGCGGGTCCCCGGCCACCGAGCGGGCGCCGAGCGCGGCGCGGTCGCGGCCGACCTGGTTCAGCACCGACGTTTCCGCCGCGCTGCGTGGCGCGGTACCGCCGAACAAGGCGTCGAGCGCCTGGGTGCGTGCGTCGGTGCCGGTCGGGGTGGGGCTGCCCGGCGCCGGCGGCGTCAGCGCGAAATCGGGCGGAATGACGAGCGGCGCGTTGCGGGCGACGGCGAATTCGTCGGGACGGTCGCGCCCTGCGATGCCGCTGGTGCCGCAGCCGGCGAGCAGGAGGCTCGCGGCCGTGGCGGCCAGAATGGTGTTTACGTTACGCATGTTCAGATTCCTCTCGCGCGGGCGCTTTGTCGCGCGTCAGCAAAGCGCGGACCAGCAACAGCAATACCCCGATGGTAATGCCTGCGTCGCCGACATTGAAGACCAAAAAGGGGCTGATCTCCCCGAAATGCAGGTCGGCATAATCGACCACATAGCCCAAACGGACGCGATCGACGATGTTGCCGAGCGCTCCGCCGAGCACCAGCGAAAGAGCAAGCGCGTCGGCGCGGCTTCTCTCCCGCCATAGCCAGACGGCGACGAACAGCGCAATCGCCACGGTCATCGCGACGAGGCCCCAGCGCGCGACATGGCTGTCGGCGGTGAGAAGACCCATGGAAACGCCGCGATTCTCGACCCAGCGCAGCCGGAAGAACGGGAGAAGTCCGATCTCCTGGCGCTGCTGAAGCTGCAGCATCTCGACGACCACGAACTTCGCCGCCTGGTCGGCAAGGAAAACAAGAGCAGCCACGCTCAAGCCCAGCTTGCGGTGGCGCAACACGTCGCCCTGATCAGCCATTCACAACCCCCTCGCAGCGGGCGCACAGCGCGCCCTCTTCCGTCACTTCCGGCAAATGCCGCCAGCAGCGGCCGCATTTTTCTTGTTCGGTCCGCTCGACGGTGACCGAGAGACCTTCGAATTCCCGAAGGTACAATTCCGAGACGATGCAGGCCTCGGCGAAATCGGTGCCTTCGATTTCCGCGCGCAAGCCGAAGTCCGGAAGGCCGAGCGTCACCTTTGCCTCGAGGCTGGAGCCGAGCTTCTTTTCACGGCGCATCGGCTCGATGTTGCCGGTCACGAGCTCCCGAACCTCGCGCAGCCTGATCCACTTGGCGCCGAGAGCGTCGTCGCGCCAGGCCGCGTCGATCTCCGGCCATTCCAGGAGGTGGACGGAGCCGCCTTCCGGGAAGCGCGTGCCCCACACTTCCTCGGTCGTGAAGCACAGCACAGGGGCGAGCCAGCGGGCAAGGGCGTGGAAGACGGTGTCGAGCACCGTGCGGTACGCCATCCGCTTGGGATCGGACGGCGCGTCGCAATACAGGCAGTCCTTGCGGATATCGAAGAAGAAGGCGGAGAGGTCTTCGTTGGCGAAGGCGGTGAGCAGGCGCGTGTAGCGGTTGAACTCGAAGTTCGCCGAAGCTTCACGAAGCTCGCCGTCGAGTTCGGCGAGGCGGTGAAGGACCCAGCGTTCGAGCTCGGGCATGTCCGCTGCCGCCACACGCTCGGCGTCGGAGAAGCCTTCCAGCGCGCCGAGCATGTAGCGGAAGGTGTTCCGGAGCTTGCGATAGGCGTCGCCGGTGCCGGCAAGCGCTTCCTTGCCGATCCGCACGTCCTCGAAATAATCGGTCGAAGCGACCCACAGGCGCAGGATGTCGGCGCCGCTTTCCTTGATGATGGCGAGCGGATCGACGGTGTTGCCGATTGATTTCGACATCTTGCGGCCGTCCCGGTCGAGCGCGAAGCCGTGGGTGAGGACGGCATCGTAGGGCGCGCGGCCGCGGGTGCCGCAGCTTTCGAGGAGCGAGGACTGAAACCAGCCGCGATGCTGGTCGGAGCCTTCGACATAGAGGTCGGCGCGGGTGCCCTGGCCGTAGCGGGCCTCGATCACGTAGGCGTGGGTGGCACCGCTGTCGAACCAGACGTCGAGGATGTCGGTGACGGGTTCATACTCGTCGAGATTGTAGCCGTTGCCGAGCAGCCCCTGGTGATCGGCCCCGAACCAGGCGTCGGCGCCGCCTTCGTGAAATGCGCGGATGATTCGGCTGTTGACCGCGGCGTCGCGGAGATACTCGCCGGAGGCGCGGTGGACGTAGAGGGCGATCGGCACGCCCCAGGCGCGCTGGCGGCTGATCACCCAGTCCGGGCGGCCCTCGACCATGGCGCGGATGCGGTTTTTGGACTTTTCGGGAACCCAGCGGGTCCGGTCGATGGCGGCGAGGGCGGTTGCGCGGAGGCCCGGGCTCTCGACGGCCGCGTCTCGACTGCGCTCAACGCTGCTCGAGCTGAGCGGATTGTTTTCGCCTTCCCCGCTCATCTCGAGCGCAGGATCGAGCTTGTCGAGACCCGCTCCCGTTCCGCTCGTCTCGAGCGGAGGATCGAGCTTGTCGAGATCCGAAGTCGAGAGACCCATCGGAATGAACCACTGCGGCGTACACCGAAAAATGATCTTGGCCTTGGAGCGCCAGCTGTGCGGATAGCTGTGCCGGAAGTCCGCCGACGCCGCCAAAAGCCCGCCGCTCTCCCGCAGGTCCGTGCAGATCGGCCCGTCCGGCGCGTTGAACCTGGCGTTGATGACGCTGCCCCCGCCGGGGAGCCAGCCCCAATCCTCGCGGTACCGCCCGTCGTCGGTGACGGCGAACACCGGATCGATGCCGTTCGCCTTGCACAGCAGGAAATCGTCCTCGCCATGATCGGGCGACATGTGGACCAGCCCGGTGCCCGCATCGGTGGTGACGAAATCGCCGGCCAGGAACGGCCGCGGCTTGGCGAAGAAGCCGCCCAGGTGGTGCATCGGATGGCGAACGATGGTGCCGGCCAACTCACTGCCCAGATAGGTTTGGATTACCCCGCCACCCTCACGCACCTGCGTGAGATGCGCGAGATCCGAGAAGGCGTGCCTGTTCCAGAACGGGCCTTGCAAGTCCTCAGCGATCAGGATGTTACGTTCTGCAGATTCGATAAGGACGTATCGAATGTCAGGACCATAGGCGATCGCCTGGTTCACCGGGATCGTCCATGGCGTCGTCGTCCAGATCACCGCGTGAGCGCCGACCAGCTCCGGGATCGGGCTCTCGGTGATCTCAAACGCCACGTCGATCTGGGTCGAAATGATCTCCTCATACTCCACCTCGGCCTCGGCCAGCGCGGTCTTCTCCACGGGCGACCACATCACCGGCTTGGCGCCGCGGTAGAGCTTGCCGCTTTCGGCGAACTGGAGGAGCTCCTCGACGATCTTCGCCTCGGCCTCGAACTTCATGGTGAGGTAGGGATTGTCCCACTCGCCCATCACGCCCAGGCGCTGAAACTGCTCGGCCTGCACCGCCACCCACTTTTCCGCATAAGCGCGGCATTCGGCGCGGAATTCGCGGGGCGGGACCTGGTCCTTGTCCTGCTTCTTCTTGCGATACTGCTCCTCGATCTTCCACTCGATGGGAAGGCCGTGGCAGTCCCAGCCGGGCACATAAGGCGAGTCCTTGCCGAGCAAGGATTGCGAGCGGACGATGATGTCCTTCAGAACCTTGTTCATCGCATGGCCCATGTGGATGTCGCCATTGGCGTAAGGCGGGCCGTCGTGGAGAATGAACCGCTCCCGCCCGGCGCGGGCCTCGCGCAGGCGCTCGTACAGGCGTTCCTCCGCCCAGCGGGCAAGGATCGCCGGTTCCTTGGCGGCAAGGCCGGCCTTCATTGGGAAATCGGTCTTCGGCAGGAAGACCGTATCGCGCCAATCCCTCTTGGGGGTTTCGGTTTTGTCGGACATCGTGCGCGGCCTTAGCGCAGGAAGCGCGCGCTTGGAAACCCGCGCGCTTGAGTCAGCGTAGCGCTTCGACCACGTCGCGGACGAAGGGCCCGGGGTCGAACGCCGTCTGCGGGCCGTCATAGCCGCGCCGAACGATGACGATTCCGGCGGAGGGGATGATCGCCAGATACTGGCCGCGATTACCCTGCGCGACATAGGCGTCCGCGGGGATCCCGCTGTCCTTTGGGAAGGTCCAGAAGCTTGCGCCATACCCATCGCCGGACGGCGGCTGGGCGGGGCCGTTGCGCGACACATAGGCGCCCCAGCCGGCCGGCAGGATACGCTTGCCGTTCCAGACGCCGTCATTTTGGTAAAGGAGGCCGAGCCGGGCGAGGTCGCGCGCCGTGGTCCAGACCTGGCTTGAGAGGATGAAATTGCCCTGCCAGTCGGTCTCCGCGAAGGTGCGGTTCATGCCGACTCTCCAGAACAGCGCCTGGTAAGGGAAGGCAAGCGCACGCTCGCCGCCGCCGAGCTTGGCGCGCAGGCCGCGGACGGCGAGCAGGATGTCGTTGTTGGCGTAGCGGAAGCGGGTGCCGGGCGTCGTTTCAAGCGGCCAGCCCGTGGCGTTCTCGGTGACGCTGGTGCCGCCGAAATAGGTCGCATCGGTGCGGTTGCCGGCGGCGTCGGAATGGAGACCGCTCGCCATGCGCAGCAGATTGTCGGTGGTGATCGCGGCGCGCGGGTCGCCGGGCGTCTGCCATTCAGGGATGGGCGCGGGCGCAAGAGGGTCGATCAGCCCCTGGTGGGCCGCGGCTCCGATCACGCTTCCGGCGATGCTCTTGGCGACCGACCAGGTGCGCTGCGGCATATGCATGTTGAAATCGGGCCGGTAGCGCTCGGCGACGATCCGGCCGTGGTGAACAACGATCACCGCCGTTGTCTCGCTGCCCTGGCCGTAGGTGCGGCGATCGAATGCCGCGCCGACTGCGGCGCCGAGCTTTGCCGGATAGCCCCGCGTCGGAGCGGCGGCGCCGCGGTCGCCCTGCGGCCAGCGCAGGCCGTCGTCGCGCGCTACGTCCCTGGTCTCGGCCAGCCGAGGAAGGAGCTTCACCGCATCGGCGCTGGCGCCGATCGGAAGCTGCGCGCAGCCGAGGTGCGGGCGCCAGGCGGCGATGCGTGGAGGAAGCTTGTCGTCGAACGACACGCTTACCGTTTTCGCCGCGCGGTCGATCTGGGCCTTCATCGCCGGCATCAGCGGCTCGAGTTCCGGGTAGGTGCGCTGCAGGTCGTCGGCCTCGACCTGCGCCTCGGTCTGCCCGGCGTTGAAGATGTCGCTGCACAGGAACGCGGCCTTGTAGCCGGCCGCAAGCGCGCGAAGATATTCCGGCCGGTTCTGCTGGGCGGCCGCGGGGGCGGCGAATAGCAGGCCCGCGATCATCACCCGGCTTGTCAGGTCGCGCGTGCTGCTCCTCTCCCGCTTCACTTTTTCGTCCTGAGCTTGGGCCGGGCGGCGGTCCAGGCGTGGGAGCGACGGATAACCGATCGCACCCGCTCCGGATCGGCGCTGTCGTAACGGACCAGGACCGCGGGCCACCCCTCGTAGTGCGGGGTTTGCCAGAAGGTCGCGGGGTCACTTTCCTTCAGGATCTCCACCGTGTCGAGATCGGCGGCGACGCCGAACGAGGTCTCCTCCTCGCGGCCGGTGTACAAAAAGGCGCGGCCGTTCACCTTCACCGCGGGCTTGCCGTAGCTGGTCGAGAGCTCGGCGCCGGGTAGCGAGAGGGCGAAGGCTAATGCCGCGTTCCAGTTCGTGATCGCCTCACTCATCGCGCTTCCCCTTTCGCCGCTCGTCCCACCATGCGAGGCGTTCGGCAAGGCGCTTTTCGAAGCCGCGGTCGGTGGGGACGTAAAAGGCCTGGGGCTGCATCTCGTCGGGCCAGTAATTGTCGCCGGAAAAGCCGTCTTGCTGGTCGTGATCGTAGCTATAGCCTTTGCCGTAGCCGATATCCTTCATCAACTTGGTCGGCGCGTTGAGGATGTTGGCCGGCGGCATCAGCGAACCGGTCTCCTTGGCGACACGCCAGGCCGCTTTCTGCGCTGCGTAGACCGCGTTCGATTTGGGCGCGGTGGCGAGGTAGAGGCACGCTTGGGCGATGGCGAGCTCGCCCTCGGGGGAGCCCAGGAAATCGTACGTGTCCTTGGCCGCGACGCACTGCACCAGCGCTTGCGGATCGGCCAGGCCGATATCCTCCACCGCCGCGCGGATCAGGCGCCGAAGCAGGAACAAGGGCTGCTCGCCGGCCGTCAGCATCCGGGCGAGGTAATAAAGCGCCGCCTGCGGGTCCGAACCCCGGATCGCTTTGTGAAGCGCGGAAATGAGGTTGTAATGCCCCTCCCGGTCCTTGTCGTAGACCGGCATGCGGCGGTGAAGCAGGGCGGAGAGCGCGGCCGGATCGAGCGGCTCGGGCAGATCGACCGAGAACAAGGTCTCGGCCTGGTTGAGCAGAAAGCGGCCGTCGCCGTCGGCGGTGGCGACCAGGGCGTCGCGCGCTTCGGGGGTGAGGGGGAGCGGGCGTCCCGCCAACGCCTCGGCGCGGTCGAGCAGGTGGCACAGGGCGCGGGCATCGAGCCGGTTGAGGATCAGCACCTGGGCGCGGGAGAGCAACGCGGCGTTGAGTTCGAACGATGGGTTTTCCGTGGTGGCGCCGACCAGCACCACCGTTCCGTCCTCGACATAGGGCAGGAAACCGTCCTGCTGGGCGCGGTTGAAGCGGTGGATTTCGTCCACGAACAGGAGCGTCTGCTTGCCGGCGCGGCCATATTCGCGCGCTTCGGCGAACACCTTCTTCAAGTCGGCGACGCCGGAGAAGACTGCGGAGGTGGCGGTGAAGCGCATGCCCACCGCGTCGGCAAGCAACCGGGCGATGGTGGTCTTGCCGGTGCCGGGCGGCCCCCACAGGATCATCGAGGAGAGTTTGCCCGCCGCCACCATCCGCCCGATCGCGCCGGCCGGGCCGGTGAGGTGATCCTGTCCTACGACGTCGCCAAGCGCCTGCGGGCGGAGGCGGTCGGCGAGCGGACCACTGTCCGGGACGGGCGCGGGCTTGGCTGGGGGTGTGTCGTCGGCGAAAAGATCGGCCATGAGCGGCGTTTAGCGGATGGGGGGAGGGGAGCGCCAGCGTTGGCGGATCAAAACCCAAGTCCCCACCAACCCCGTTCGTCTCGAGCGAAGTCGAGAGACGCCTGCACAGACCCCCGGACACGTCTCTCGACTTCGCTCGAGATGAACGGATTTGTTATTTGCCGTCACACGCACACAAACGGAAAGCGCCCCGAGGAATACAACCCCCGGGGCGCCTCGACCGCGTAAAAGGGAGAAACGCGGCCTTACTGGGCGTTGGTGGTGTCCGCGTCGTCGATCGCTTCTTCCTTGTCCTCGCCCGCTTCGCGGATTGCCGAGGCGTTGGATTCGAGCGCGTCTTCGGCGGCTTCGTTTGACGTGTTGTCGGCCTGGTCTTCCATCATGTCAGCCTTGTTGTCGGCGGCCTGAGCGACGTTGTCGCCGGCGGAATCATCGCCCGAACCGCCGCAAGCGGCGAGGCTGAGGAGGCCGGCCCCGGCAACGGCTGTGAGAAGCTTCTTCATAAACTGAACCCCTTGTTTTGCTCTTCTTTGTCACAAAAGGACGCCCCAGCCTCTCAAAGGGAGCTGAGGCGTCCAATGGAAGCCGCGCGTGACCATTGCGGCTCGACCACAAGCGGAACCCCCTAACCTGGGTTAGGTTCCGCAGGAGCGTAACGAAAGGAACTCTGCAGCGCCTCGTGCGTCAGTGGCGCGAACAGCGGGAATTGTTCATGCCCACCTATCCGGCGAAGATCATCGATGGCGAAGGCGGGCTTGTGCTCGTCACCTTTCCCGACGTGCCCGAAGCGGTGGTCTGCGGTGACGGCGCCCGCGATGCGCTCCAAAAGGCGCCCGAAATCCTCGATATCGTGCTGTCCGGCTATGAGGCCGAGCGGCGGCCGGTGCCGAGGCCGTCCTGGATCCCCGATGCACCACAGGTCCAGCGGCGGCAGATCGATCCGGCGCTTGCCCGGCCGCTCAGCAACTAGCGGATCGCCGAAAGCTCCACACCCTTTGTCTCGCGGGCGAGCAAAGCGGAGATGCCGCTCAGCGCGCAGGTCAGGCCAACATAGACCGCGACCGGGGTTGCGCTGTCATATTCCCGGTACAGCCAAAGCGCGACGATCGGCGCCAGCGACCCCGCGAAGATGGAGGTGAGCTGATAGGCGATCGACACGCCGGAATAGCGGATCCGGGTCGGGAACAGCTCGGTGATGAAGGCGGCTTGCGGCCCGTACATGGCGCTGTGCAGGACGAGGCCGATGACGATGGCGGCGACGATCAGAAGCGGGTCGCCGGAGCTCAGCATCGGGAAGAAGACAAAGGCGAAGGCCGCGAGGCCAAGCCCGCCCGCCGCGTAGACCGGCCGGCGGCCGATCTTGTCGGAGAGCAAGGCGAACAGCGGAATTGCGAAGAATTGCACCGCAGCGCCGATCAGCAGCGCGTTGAGCGCCAAACTGCGGGTCTCCGTGGCGACATCGACCAGGTAGGTCAGCGAGAAGACGGTGAGGATATAGTAGCTGATGTTCTCGCCTACGCGCAGGCCGGCACCCAGCGCGAGTGCGCGCGGGCGTTCGCGCAGCACTTCCATGGCGGGGAGCCTGGGCGGCGCTTCGGCGCCCGCGATCGCATGTTCGAACATCGGGCTCTCCGACACGCGGTTGCGGATGTACCAGCCGACGACCACCAGCAGCGCGGAGAGCAGAAACGGCACGCGCCAGCCCCAGGACAGGAAGTCCGCCTCGCTCTGCAGCGCGGCCATCAGCGCAAGCACGCCCGCGGAAAGCAGGCTGCCCGCCGCGACTCCGGCTTGCGGCCAGCTTGCCCAGAAGCCGCGCCGGGCGCTGTCGCCATGCTCGGCGGCCATCAGCACCGCCCCGCCCCATTCGCCGCCGACCGCGAAGCCCTGAACCAGGCGAAGCGCGATCAGCAAAGCGGGCGCCGAGACGCCGATCTGGTTATAGGTCGGGAGCAGGCCGATCAGCACGGTGGCGGTGCCCATCAGGATCAGGCTGACCATCAGCAGCCGCTTGCGCCCGATCCGGTCGCCATAATGGCCGAATATGATCCCGCCGAGCGGCCTGGCGATGAAGCCGACGGCATAGGTGGCAAACGCAAGCAGGGTGCCGACGAACGGGTCGAAGGACGGGAAGAACAGCTTGTTGAAGATCAGCGCGGCAGCGGAGCCGTAGAGAAAGAAATCGTACCATTCGACGGTGGTGCCGATCAGGCTCGCCATCACCACCCGCCGAAGCGGTGTTTTCTCGTCTGTGCTCGCCAAGTTCGAAGCTCCCCGAATCCAGCGAGCTTAGCGCGTACCCTGCGCCCGGCACCAGCCCTCACCATAGCCGCTCATCCTGAGGAGGGACTGAGCTTGTCGAAGGCCCGTCTCGAAGGACCATTCACATATGCTGTGCGTCCTTCGAGACGCCGGTTCGACACGGGACCCCGCCAAAGTAATACTTTGGCGGGAACCCTGCTCACCGGCTCCTCAGGATGAGCGGGTCTTGTTCAAACCCGCGAACCCATCCGTGGCGCGCATCAGCCCGTCCAGCACCGCCGGTTCGCTGAACAGGTGGCCGCCGTGGACGATCTGGAGGTCCGCCTGCGGCCAGGCTTGGTGGAGGTCCCAGGCGGCGGAGGGGGGCGTGCACATGTCGTAGCGGCCCTGGACGATCACGCCGGGAATGTCCTTGAGCCGCCCGGCATTGGCGAGAAGCTGGCCTTCGTCGAGCCAGCCGCGGTGGACCATATAGTGGTTCTCGATCCGCGCGATGGCGATCGCAAAGGCGTCGGAGGTGTGTGCGCCGATCGTTGCCGGGCTGGGGCGCAGAGTCACGGTTTCCGCCTCCCACTTGCTCCACGCCTTGGCGGCGGCAAGGCGCACGGCGGGATCGTCGCCGGTCAGGCGGCGCTGGTAGGCGGCAACGAGGTCGCCGCGCTCTCCTTGCGGGATCAGACCGACGAACTCCTGCCACTTGTCGGGGAACACCTCGGCCGCGCCGTACAAGTACAGCCAGTCCACCTCGCGCTGGCGGAAGGTGAAGATACCGCGCAGCACCAGTTCGCTGACCCGCTCGGCATGCGCCTGCGCGTAGGCAAGCGCCAGCGTCGAGCCCCAGGAGCCGCCGAACACCAGCCACTTCTCTACCCCCGCCATTGCGCGCAGCCGCTCGATGTCGTCCACCAGGTGCCAGGTGGTGTTGGCCTCCAAACCGGCGTGCGGCGTCGAGCGGCCGCAGCCGCGCTGGTCGAACAGCAGGACGTCGTACGCGGCTGGATCGAATTGACGCCGGTGCGCGGGGCTGCACCCCGCCCCCGGGCCGCCGTGCAGGAACACGGCGGGCTTCGCGCCCGGCGTTCCGCAGCGTTCCCAGTAGAGGCTGTGCCCGTCGCCGACGTCGAGGGTGCCGCTCTGGTAAGGTTCGATGGGCGGATAAAGGCTGCGCAGCTCGGACATGTCGGTCTCCTTCCCACCGACATGCGCGCGCCGATGCGCCGGGGCAAGGCCATGCTCGACAGCGCGGCGCGGCGGCGGCTAGGAACGCGGCACACCTTCGCCGGAGCCAACCCATGCGCAAAACCCTCGCCGCCGCCCTTCTCCTCGCCAGTGCAGCGCCTGCGGCCGCGGAAAGCGTGGTGGTCACCGCCGACCGGATGATCGACGTGCTCACCGGCCGCGTCGTCGAGGAGCCTGTGGTGGTGATCACCGACGGCCGCATCGCCTCGGTTGTCGGGCGGGGCGGCGGCCGGCCCAACATTCCGGCGGACGCCCGGCGCATCGACCTGCCCGGCAAGACGCTTCTGCCCGGCCTGATCGACATGCACGTCCATCTCGACTCGAACCCGCGCTACGGCGGCTATTCGGGGCTTCAGTTCACCGATTCCTTCTGGACCGCGCAGGGCGTGCAGAACGCCCGCGACATGCTGCAGGCCGGCTTCACCACCGTGCGCAACGTCGGCTCGGAAAACTATTCGGACGTCGGCTACAAGCAGGCGATCGACGAAGGGCTGATCGAAGGGCCACGCATCGTTCCGGCGGCTTATGCGCTCGGCGCCACCGGCGGACATTGCGACCAGACCTATCTTCCCCCCTCCTTCAGGGCGCGCAGCGAAGGCGTCGGCGACGGCCCGCAGGCGCTTCGCGCCAAGGTGCGCGAGCAGCGCAAATACGGCGCCGAAGTGATCAAGGTCTGCGCGACCGGCGGCGTCTTCTCGCGCAACACCGAGCCTGGCCAGCAGCAGCTTTCCGAAGACGAGCTTCGCGCCATTGCCGACGAAGCGCACCAATGGGGCCTCAAGGTCGCCGCCCACGCCCATGGCGCAAGCGGCATCAAGGCCGCGATCCGCGCCGGCATCGACACGATCGAACATGCCTCCCTGATCGACGCCGAAGGCATCAGGCTCGCCAGGGAACGCGGCACCTGGCTCGACATGGACATCTTCAACACCGAGTACACCCAGGCCGAAGGCGCGAAGAACGGCGTACTCGAGGACAACCTCCGCAAGGACCGCGAAGTCGCCCAGATCCAGCGCGACAATTTCCGCGCCGCGCACAAGGCCGGCGTCAAAATGCTGTTCGGCACCGATGCCGGCGTGATGCCGCACGGCACCGCGGGCGGCCAGTTCCGCTGGATGGTGCAATATGGAATGACTCCGATGGAGGCGATCCAGGCCGCCACCCGCAACGGCGCGCAGGCGCTTGGCCGCGAAAAGGATGTCGGGGCGATCGCCGTCGGGAGGTACGGCGACATCATCGCGGTGGACGGCGATCCGCTGCGCGACGTGCGCGCGCTTGAGGATGTCGATGTCGTTCTCAAGGGCGGTCAAGTCGTCAAGAACAACTAAGCCGTCGCGGCGCTGCTCGCATTCCTCCCCGCGCGAAGCGTGGGGAGGGGAACCATGCGAAGCATGGTGGAGGGGTAGCGGCCGTAACTTAATAGGCTCCCGCGCCGGACCCACAGACTTTAGTGCTATCTACCCCTCCACCACCCTGCGGGTGGTTCACCTCCCCATCTTTCGACGGGGAGGAACAGGTACATTCCCTCCGCCATGATCCGGAACGCAACGCGCCCTTCGCTGTTCATGGGTGCGAACCAGGATAGCGAAGGGAGCAAGCACGCGTGAAGAAGGGCTATGTCGAGAATATCGAACGGGAGACGCTGTCGAACGAGAATTTCCGCCGCGTCGTCTACACCGGCAAGAACCTCCAGCTCGTATTAATGACGCTGCCGCCGGGCTGCGACATCGGCGCGGAGGTGCATGAAGACCACGACCAGTTCTTCCGGATCGAAGAAGGGACGGGAGAGGTCCACATCGACGGCGCCGTCAACACGGTGGAGGACGATTTCGCGGTGATCGTGCCCGCCGGCGCCCGCCACAATGTGGTCAACACCGGCTCCGGGCCGTTGAAGCTCTACACCCTCTACGCCCCGCCCGAGCACAAGGAGGGCACCGTCCACACAACCAAGGAGCAGGCCGAGCGCGACCACGAAAACGACCATTTCGACGGCCGTACGTCCGAGTAAGCGGCGTGCCGCCTAGCCCAGAAGAGGCGCGCTGGCCGGCGCCCGCCACGGCGGCGCGGTGCCGGCGCCGAGCAGCGCCTCTTCCTCGGCCCTGCGCGCCTGGCGCGCTTCGATGCCGAGTGTCAGGATGGGGGTCGACGTGCGCAGGAATTTCACGGGCGTCATGCCGGTGAACCTGCGCACCTCGCGGGTGACGTGCGACTGATCGAAATAGTGCAGGGCGGCAAGCTCCTCCTGACTCGGCATCACGATCCCGCGCACGCTTGCCGCGAAGTTGAGGAAGCGGCTCCGGCTTAGCACCGTTTTCGGAGGGTGGCCGAAATGGCAAAGCGTCCGGTGCTGGAGCTGCCTGGCGGACAGGTGCAGCCGATCGGCGATCTGCCCGACCGGCATTGCGGGATCGCTCCACGCGATTCGCTCGAAAGCATCCATTCTGGTGTCAATTTGCCGATGGGGGCGGACGGCAAGGCGGCGCCGCAGCCCATCCTCGATGACGGCGATCGCGCGTGCCGGTTGGTCGCAAAGCGCACCGGCGTCGGCAATCTCCTCGCCGGGGCCGCTCCATATTTCGGAGAGCGGCGCCAGCGCGTCGGCATGACTGCTCGCCGGCCGGTCGAACAAGGCAAGATAACCTGCCGGCCGAATAGCGCAGCCAAGGGTCGCCATCGGCCCCCGCACCCGAATCCGCAGCGGCTTGCTTTGCGCCCCGAACAGCAGCGGGCAGGCGTAATGGCGCCAAACGCCTGGCGCGACCTCCCCCTCCCAATAGCCGCGCGGCAGGAGGCGAATGAAGGGGGTATCGTTGAGCAGGAAATCGGTCGTGGTGTGCTCGGCCGGCTGATCGATGATCGTGACGAAGATGCGGGCGATGTAGGGCGCAAGGTCGGCGCTCGGCGCGGTGTGAAGCGATAGCGGCTGCCCGCCATGGGTGCGCCCGGTTATCGGCGTAAGCGGCGACTGGGTCATCGAACGCCTTCCCGTTCCAATCCGGGCCTTTCTACCCGAGCCTGCCGATTCGTACAATTACGAGGTTTGGAGCGCTGATAAGTCTCCCTCCCAATCGAGTCGGATAGAACCGGTTCGGACTTGGGGAGCGAAATCATGGCGATCATCAACGGGACGGCAGGGAACGACAACCTTAACGATACTGCGGCCGACGATTCCATTTCCGGTGGCGCGGGCAACGACACCATCACCGTGACCGGGGGGCCCGACGAGGTGGACGGCGGGGCGGACTTCGACACGCTCGTGGTTCAATATGGCAGCGATACCGGGGGTGTCAGCAATGGGGGCTTCGCCGGCTACGAAGGCTTCATCACCACCAACAACTACAACGTTCGAAGTGTCCGCTTCAACGGCATCGAGCGTTTCGTCATCACCACCGGCAGCGGCAGCGACAATCTCCTCACCGGAGCGGCGGACGACATCGTCTCCCTCGGCAGCAACGACGATTTCGTCTCCCTTGGCCTCGGCAACAACATTGCCGACGGCGGCGCGAACATCGACGGTTTCTCCGCAAACTTTTCCGGTCAGACGGCGGGCGTTTCCATCAACCTTCAGAATGCGGTCAGCAGCGGCGCGTTCGGCTCCTACTCGAATTTCGAATATTTCGGGACGATCGCGGGCAGCGCCCACAACGATGTCTTCGTAGGCACCAACCTCCAATATAGCGAGAACCTGGTTCTCGGCCTGGGCGATGACAGCGCAACCGTTCTGAACGGCGCCGATGCCGTCGAAGGCGGCGCCGGCACCGACACGCTGATCGTGGATTACAGCGCCGATTCCGGCGGGATCTACAATCAAGGCTTTTCTGGATACGAAGGCGGGTTTGGAAGCAACAATTCCAACGTCCGAAGCGTCCGCTTCAGCGAGATCGAGCGTTTCATCGTCACCACCGGCAGCGGCTACGACAACATCACCACCGGCGCCGGCAACGACATCGTCAACCTGGGCAGCGGCGACGATTTCGCGAACCTCGGCCTTGGCAACAACATCGCCGACGGCGGCGCGAACATCGACGGTTTCTCCGCCAACTTCTCCGCCCAGTCCGCAGGCGTTTCGATCAACCTGCAGAATGCGGTCAGCAGCGGCGCCTTCGGCTCCTATTCCAATTTCGAATATTTCGGCACGGTCGTCGGCAGCGCGCAGAACGATGTCCTGGTCGGCACCAACGTTCAATATAACGAGGTATTCAGCCTCGGCGGCGGCGATGACAGCGCCACCGTTCTGAATGGCGCGGACGCGGTGGAGGGCGGAGCCGGCACCGATACCCTGGTCGTCAATTACAGCGCCGATACCGGCGGCATCTACGACCAGGGTTTCGCCGGCTACGATCGCGGCTTCGGCAGCAACAACTCGAATGTCCGAAGCGTGCGGTTCACCGAAATCGAGAAGTTCAACGTCACCACCGGCAGCGGCTCGGACAGCATCACGACGGGCGCCGGCGACGACATCCTCAGCCTCGGCGGCGGCGACGATTTCGTCAACCTCGTGTCCGGGAACGACCAGGCAGACGGCGGCGCCAACATCGATGGTTTCTCGGCCGATTACTCCGGCCGCGCGACCGGAATGAGCGTCAATCTGCAGACCGGAACGAGCACCGGTAACGGCATCACCAACTTTGAATATTTCGGCACGATCACCGGAACGGCGTATAACGACGTCTTCGTCTCCACCGGCCAGGTTCGCAGCGAGGTGCTGAACCTCGGCCTGGGCGACGACGCCGCAACCGTCGTCAACGGGGTCGATGCGATTGATGGCGGCCTCGGCGTCGACACCCTGACCGTTGATTACAGCACCGATACCGGAGGTATCGGCAACCAGGGCTTCGCTGGCTACGAGGCCGGCTTCAGCAGCAACAATGCCAATGTGCGCAGCGTGCGGTTCAGCGGGATCGAGCGCTTCGTCGTTACCACCGGCACCGGCAGCGACAATATCACCACGGGGGCCGGAAACGACACGGTTGTTCTGGGCAGCGGCGACGACTTCGTCGATCTCGGCGCCGGGATCAACACGGCCGACGGCGGCGCGAACATCGACCGTTTCAGCGCCAACTTCAGCGCGCTTGCCAGCCCGGTCACGATCGATCTGCGCAACCCCGTGAACATTGGCGCCTTCGGCTCCTACTCCAATTTCGAATATTTCGGCACGGTGACCGGTACGGCCCTGGACGACGTGTTGATCGGAACCGCGGCGGCGCGGGGCGAAGTGATTAACCTGGGCAACGGCGATGACATCGCCGGGGTCAACGGCGGCGCCGACGCGGTCGAGGGCGGCGCGGGGATGGACACGCTGATCATCGACTACAGCTCCGACACCGGCGGCGTCGGCAACCAGGGCTTTGCCGGCTATGAAGGCGGCTTCAGCACGAATAACTCCAACTTTCGCAGCGTGCGGTTCAGCGCCATCGAGCGCTTCATCATCACCACCGGAACCGGGGCGGACAACATCACGACCGCCGGCGGCGACGACGAAATCCGCACCGGTGCCGGCGACGACACGGTCAACGCGGCGGAGGGCGATGATTTCGTCGAAGGCGGCGCCGGCAACGACGTGCTGAACGGCGGCCTGGGTTACGACACCCTAAGCTATGCCTTCGCGGCTTCGGCGGTAACGGTGTCGCTGGCCCAGGCCGGGCCGCAGAACACGCTTGGCGCCGGCACCGACACCCTCAGCAACTTCGAGAACATCCAGGGCTCGATCTACAACGATTCGCTCACCGGCAACGACCGCGACAATGTAATCGACGGCGGCCTGGGCGCCGACGCAATGGCCGGCGGGCGCGGCAGCGACACCTACCTGGTCGATGACGCTGGGGAGAATATCATCGAATTCGCCGGCCAAGGCATCGACCGGGTGGAAACCGGCCTGGCGAGCTACACACTCGGCGACAATTTCGAGAACCTGCTGGGCTCCGGCGTCGATCAGACGTTGACCGGCAACGCTCTCAACAACGGCGTGGTCGGCACAGCGGGCGGCGATTCCCTTGCGGGTCTCGCTGGCGACGATGTGCTGGCCGGCATGGGCGGTATGGATACCCTGAACGGCGGCGAGGGGGACGACATCCTGATCAGCAGCGTCGTCGATCCCACGAACCTCATCGTCAACGGCAGCTTCGAAACGCAGAACGGCACCAACGACGCGCGCGATTATGTGCTGAACGGCCCCGGCGGGGTGGAAGCGGGCGATTACAACGGAGTCCGCTACCGCACGGCCGAAACGCTTTTGGGCTGGCAGCAGACCGGCGGCCGCGGCTTCGAACTGAATACCTACGGCGCCACGGCCTACGGCAACCCCAATTACGAACGCGGCGAGGGTGATTCCACCATCGACATGGAGGCCGGGCTCGCTGAAAACCTTGCTCTAACCCAGATAATTCAGGGCATTCCCGCGGGGACGCAGCTCCTGCTGAGCTTCACCGCGGCCGAGCCGACGGGCGGCAGCTACAGCGCCGATCCCACCGCGGTTCTCGAGGTTTATTGGAACGGCGCGCTGATCGATACGGTTACATCCACGGAGAAGGTGCAAACGCAACACGCTTACCTGGTGACTGCATCGGGCACCGGCACCGACCGGCTGGAGTTCCGCGAAGTCGGCGGCGGCAACGATGCGCAGGGCACGTCGCTCGATGCGATTACGCTCAACGCCATCGTGCCGGGCATCGACACGGCCGGCGATGCGCTTAATGGCGGCACTGGCGACGACACGCTGATCGGCGACGCTGGCAAGGACATGTTGGACGGGGGCGCAGGCCGCGACAGGATGCAAGGCGGTGCCGGCGACGACACCTACCTCGTCGATGAAGCGGCCTCCATCGTGATGGGGCCCAATGGTTTGGAGACCGTTCCCGGCGACATCGTCGACGAAGCCCCCGGCGCCGGCACCGACGAAATCCGCACCGCATTGTCCGCCTTCAGCCTGGCGCTGATTGCGAACGTCGAGAACCTGACGGGCACGCGCATCGATGGCGGGCAGGCGCTGGAAGGCAACAGCCTTACCAATATCATCCGCGGCACGGCCTTTGCCGACACCATCACCGGCAGCCTCGGCAACGACCAGCTGATCGGTGGGGCGGGCGATGACGTCTACATCTACAACGCGGCCGCCAACACGATCGTTGAAGACGCTGGCGGCGGCACCGATACGGTTCGCACATCCTTCCTCAGCTACACGGTGGGCGCCAACCTTGAGAATCTGGAAGGGCTCAACACCGAGGGGCAAAGCCTGACCGGAAATTCGCTCGCTAACAGGATCACCGGCAACAGCGGCAACGACACGCTCGACGGTGGCGCGGGCGCGGACACGCTGATCGGCGGCCTGGGCAACGACATCTACATCGTCGATGACTTCGGCGACACCGTAACGGAGGCCGGCGGGCAAGGAACTGACACGGTCCGCACCGCAATCGGCAGCCGCACCGATTTCACCAAGCTCTACCACTTACCGGACAATGTGGAAAATATGGTCGGCACGTCGGCAACGGGTCAGGGTGTCTACGGCAATGCGCTCGACAATGTGGTCACCACGGGCGCGGGCGGCGATCTGATCGTGCTCGACGGCGGCGGCAACGACACCGCCAACTCGGGCGGCGGCGCCGACTTCATCTACTTCGGGGGCGCCTTCACCGCTGCCGATGTAGTGAACGGCGGCGCCGGCACCGATACGGTGGGCCTGCTCGGCTCCTACGATCTCACCTTGACCGCCAGCAGTCTGGCCGGTGTCGAGCGGCTCGCTTTATATACGGGCAGCGATGGCCCGGCCAACAATTACACGATCACCGCGATCGATGCGAATGTCGCGGCCGGCGCCAATCTGTTTGTCACGGCGGCGTCGCTGCAGGCCGATGAGACCTTTATCTTCAACGGCATCGCGGAAACCAACGGCACCTTCACCGTCCGCGCGGGCGCCGGTGACGACATCATCGCGGGCGGTGCCGGCGCCGATTACCTCGACGGCGCCGCCGGCGCCGACAAGCTGTACGGCCTGAACGGACGCGACACCCTGTTCGGCGATGCCGGCGCGGATCTGCTGCGCGGCGGCAACGGCGGCGATTACTTCCTCTACCGCCAGGCGAGCGACTCCACCGTGGCGGCCTTCGACCACATTGAAGATTTCCAGCATAACAACGACAAGATCGACCTGTCCGCGATCGACGCGATCGCCGGCACGGCGGCGAACGACCAGTTCACCTTCATCGGCGCGGGTCCGTTCACCGAAGTCGCCGGCCAGTTGCGCGCCTATCAGGAAAACGGCCTGTGGATCGTGGCGGGCGACACGAACGGCGACGGCAACGCCGATCTGTACATCACGGTGACGACCTTCTCCCAGCCGGTAACGGCCAGCGACTTCTTCCTTTAAGGGCGAGAAGCGGGCCGGTTTCACTAACGGACCGGCGGGAGACACTCGGGGCCGGCGCGTTTCTTCCCGCGGGGGTGGGGGAGAAGCGCGCCGGCCCTTTCGCATCCCCGCGCCCCCGGCCCCCCCCGGCACCCGCCGCCGCCCTTTGCCTCCCCGCGCCGGAATGCTAGGGCCCGCGAAACCCCTTACAAATGAGCGAAATGACCGACCTTTCCCGAATCCGCAATTTCTCGATCATTGCCCATATCGACCATGGCAAGTCGACGCTCGCCGACCGGCTGATCCAGCGCACCGGCGCGCTTACCGACCGGGAGATGACCCACGGCCAGATGCTCGACAACATGGAGATCGAGCAGGAGCGCGGCATCACCATCAAGGCGCAGACGGTGCGCCTCGATTACCTCGCCAAGGACGGCCTCACCTATGTCCTGAACCTGATGGACACGCCCGGCCACGTCGATTTCGCCTACGAAGTCTCCCGCTCCCTCGCCGCATGCGAAGGCGCGCTCCTCGTGGTCGACGCCGCCCAGGGCGTGGAGGCGCAGACCCTCGCCAACGTCTACCAGTCGATCGAGCACGACCATGAGATCGTGCCCGTCATCAACAAGATCGACCTGCCCGCCGCCGAACCCGAGCGGGTGAAGGCGCAGATCGAGGAGGTCATCGGCCTCGACACCTCGAACGCGGTGCTCGCGAGCGCCAAGTCGGGGATCGGCATCGACGACGTGCTCGAGGCGATCGTCAAGCACATCCCTCACCCCAAGGGCGAACGCGACGCTCCGCTCAAGGTCATGCTCGTCGACAGCTGGTACGACCCCTATCTCGGCGTCGTGATCCTGGTGCGCGTCATCGACGGC
>DASVUV010000095.1:0-33230 GCA_036386875.1 Allosphingosinicella sp. | reverse complement strand
GCCAGCACCGTCTCACTCATCGCCCCACCCCACCATGCCGCGCTTCTCTTCGCGGGTCAGGAAATCCGCCGCGGTCACGCTCGCCCACAGCCGCTCGCGATCCTCGCTCAGCGCCGACACGCGATCGGGATCGATGCGTAGCCAGGGGTCCGCGAACCACCCCGCCAGCCCGTGCGCCAACCCGTCCAGGATCGCGCCCGCCAGCGGCAGCACCGTCAGCCGCCACAGCGCCCGGTTGGCCTCGCGGTAATTGGCGTAGGTCGAATCCCCCGGCAGCCCGAGCAGCATCGGCGGCACTCCGAACGCCAGCGCGATCTCCCGCGCCGCCGCCGCCTTCAGCCCCACGAAATCCATGTCGGCAGGCGACAGGCTCAGCGCCTGCCAACTCAGCCCCCCTTCGAGGAGCATCGGCCGCCCCGCATTGTCCGCCCCCTGGAACTGCAGCTCGAGCTCGGCCTTCAGCCGCTCATACTGGTCCCCCGACAGCGCCGCCCCGTCGGAAGCCGCATGGACCAAAGCTCCCGAAGGGCGCGCCGCATTGTCGAGCAGCGCCTTGTTCCAGCGCGACGCCGCATTGTGGATCGCCACCGCCCCCGCCGCCGCGCCCAGGCAGCCAAGCCCATAATGATCGTCCAGCGGATGCACCGATTTCAGATGCACCAGCCCGGGGCGCCCGAGCCCGTCCCGCGCCGCCACCCGGCTCCGCGCCTCGCCGGCCTTGTAGAGATACGCCGCCGGCCACCCGCCCGAATCCGCCTCAACCGACACCCGCTCGGGTCGAAGCGCAAACAGCTCCGCCGGCACCCCATCCGCGTCCAGCAGCACCTGCAGGTAGGCATTCCCATGCAGCAACAGATGCGTAACCGCCGTCTCCAAAAGCGCCGGCGTCAAAAGTCCTCCCCGGAACGGGGAATGCTCAGGTCGCCCTTTCTTTGAAAGGGCTGAGGACTGCCGGGGGCAGTTCTCACCTGAGCATGACCGCGCGTAGCGCGGTGGAGGGGCCGCGGCGCCAGCCGCGGTAGGCGTCTCCACGTCCCCACTCGTTTCCGAATAAATGCTGGCCGAGCCGCACTCTCCGCCACCAGCCGCACCGCGCGCTGCGCCACCGGATTGCCCAGATAAGCCTCGCGAACCTGCGCCTCATAAGACCGCGGCCACTCACCCCCGGCCACGGCAGCCCCACCCTGCCCCCACCGAAACAAAAAAGGCCGGGCATCCCGCCCGGCCTTCCGCCCAAACCACCATTTCATGTTGTTCTCTCCTCTCATTCCACCCCTCCCCCTGCAGGGGAGAGGGAGGGGTCCAAGCCGAAGGCTTGGGAGGGTGAGGGCACACAGCCGCCCCTCCCCCGCGCCCGGTTGTTCTGCTAATCTCCACGCATGCGCCGCCCGAGGTTGCCCAAATCCGCCGTTCCGCCCGCTACTTTCCGGGGCACGCTTTCGGCTTCCCTCGGCTCCCACTTCGAAATGCCCGCGCGGTGAGGTTCGAAGTCTACTCCTTCGGCCTATTGGTGCTGCTTGCCGGCGTCTTCCTGTGCCGCGGGCTGCTGACCGGCGCGGTCGGCTTCGGCGCCGCCGCAGTGCGCCGCGCCGAAGATCCCGCCCGCTACTGGTTCGAGCTCGCGCACCTTGGGCTTCTCGTCCTGGCCTTCGGGTGGCTGATCTGGCGGCCCGTCGGCCACGGCGAGGATGAGCTTTCTCGGTTCAATCCCATCCCCCTCCTGCTTGGCCCGCAACTTGCCTTCTGGCTGGTTCGCAGCCTTCGCCGCGGGCGCGCGCCCTTCTACAACCCGGCCTGCTTTTCCCGCGCCGGGCAGCCTCTGCGATATTGGCTGCTCCTTACCCTCGCGGCTGCGTTCATGATCGCCCTGATCTGGATCTCGCTCCCGCGAAGCTGGACCTGAGACCCCCAGGTTCTCAAGCTCACCATCTCACATCACGGAGCAGTCGCTGCCGCCCAGATGAAGAGAAGCATCGACAGCGAACCAAGGCCGCTCCTGACGTTGTGGAGGTTGCCCCAGCGCAACAGCATGTTGCGGCTGTCGAGCCCCGCCTCACGCTGTTCCATTGCCATCAGGCGCTTGTTCACGGGCATGATAACGATCAGCGTGAACGGCCAGTTCGCAAGGAGCGTTATGCTTCCCGCGAGCCACTGCCACTCCGATAAGGAAAACCACGCCCAGAGACCCGCCACCCCGCCGACAACAGCCAGGCCCGACTGGAGCGGCAGCGCCCGCTTGTAGCTGGGTTGCCACTGGGCAAGGAGAGGCCGGTCTTCGAGCCCAAGCCGCGCCGGATGCTCGACGAGGCTGATGTAAAGGGCCGCTCCCGTGAAAAGGGTCGCGGCGACAAGGGCAGCTAATTGCAATGCGATCATCTTGTGTCCTCGGTTGCTTGCGAGGAAGCGCGGGACGCCAAGCCCACTGCGCCTCCCCGAAAGTGTTCGGTTCGACGCCGTGGCTGGGAAGAACCCGCTCAATGCGGGCGCAGGAGCTACCGACCTGCTACTCTATTTCCGGCAGTGCCAGAGTGGCAGCTTAGGCCGTGCCTTACAATCTCCAATGTCCGCACGGGATCGGAAGCGGCCTCGGGAGGCGCATGGCTATGTGCCTCTCTCACAACCTCCGCACCCTTGGCTCCGCCTGCTCCCTTCTCAGCATCAACTCCGTCATCGCCCACACGCACGCATCCGCCCGATCCGGGCTCCGTCCAGGCCCCTCATACCCGCCGCCGATCGTCAGCCCGGCAAGCTCGTCCTCCAGCGCCGCGAACGCTCCGGCGAACTTCGCCTCGCCTTTCTCGAACAGATACGCCACCGGCTCGGCGCGCACCGTCTTGCCGCGCTTCGCCCATACCATCCGCACCGGCACCCGGGCATCGGCGGCGCGCAGCACGCTTTCCACCATCGCGCCGCCCTGGTTGCCTTCCGCCACCACCTTGTCCGCCTGCCAGCGCTCCGCCGCCGCGATCACCGCCCGCGCCCAGCCTTCCGGCCGCAAGCCCGATACGCTCGCATCCTCCAGCACATGGCCGACGCCGCCTGCGTCCACCCCGCACACCACGATGCCGCACGCATCGCCGCCCACCGAGATCGGCGGGTCGACGCCCACCACGATCCGGCGCATCCCTTCCGCCTCGGCGCCGCGCGACCGGCACCGCTCGATCAGGTCGCGCGGCCAAAGGCTCCCCGCCACATCCTCGATCAGCTCGCCGTCCAGCTCCTGCCGGCCAAGCCGCGTTCCGCCATAGGTCGCCATCATGGTGGCGATGAACTGCTCCGAATGCTGCGGATTGTCCCCCGTCCGCCCGCCGGTCACCACCGTGCGCGGATCGGCAAGGATCCGCTTCAGCGCCGGGATCGGCCTCGGCGTCGTCGTCACCAGCGCCCGCGGCCGAGCGCCCAGCCGCAGGCTCATCTGCAGATTGTCCCAGGTCTCCTGCGGATGCGCATATTTGGCGAACTCGTCGGCCCAGGCGAAATGGTTGTTGCCGCCGCGAAGCCCGTCCGGATTCTCGCCCGAATAGATCGTCGCCACGCTTCCGTTCGGCCAGGTCAGCCGCCCCAAACTCGGCTCCCACCGCGGCCGCCGCCCCGGCTTCGCGCACGACAGGATCCCGCTCTCCCCTTCCACCATCACCGCCCGCGCCTCCGCCTCGTTCGCGGCCACCAGGGCGATCCGCACCGGCGGCCCCTTCTGGGTCGCCAGCCGGTTGATCCACTCCGCCCCGGCCCGCGTCTTGCCGTAGCCGCGCCCGGCGTTCACGAACCAGTTGCGCCAGCCGAGGCCGCCCGGCTCTACTTGACCCTCATGCGCCCACGCTTCGAAACAAGCGTCGAACTCCAGCATCTCCTCCCAATTCATGCTTTCGAAAAGCTTCTTCCACAAAGCCTCGTCGCGCAGGTTGGACAGCCGGCGCGCCATTTGCTGCATGGTCTTGACCTTCACCCCGCACCGCCTTCCTCCGCCGCGCCGCCAGCCCCCGGCACGCCTCCGCCCGCCGCTTCGCCGGCGGCGGCGGCGGGCGCACCCGCCTCCCCCGCACCGGCGCCGCCATCCGCTCCGACCTCGCCGCCCTTTGCCTTGAGCGCCGCCGCCTCCTCGCGGTCCATCCGTGCCCTTAGCGCCCGCATCTTGCGCATCAGCCGTTCGACGACCTCCGCTTTCTGCTCCTCGCCCGCCTCCTCGCTCTCCGCCTCGGGCATGCCGGCGCCTCCCGCCACGTCGCGGTGCAGCCGCAGCAGGTGCATCGCCTGGGTGAGCGGATACTCGTGCACCGTCTCCACCGCGCCATCGGCCTTGGTCACGGTCTTCACCGTGCCGTTCATCATTTTCTCGAGCGCGAAGAATTCCAGGTCCAGATAGGCCCGCCGCCGCACCTCCGTCATCGCCGCCCGGAACGACCCATCCCGCGCCCGCAATCGCTCAAGCCCCGGCCGGCTCATCTCCACCGCGCGAAGCCCGGCCGCGATGTTGCACGTCGCCCCCAGCACCTCCAGAAACGCCGCCTTTTTCGCCTCCGTCCACCCTTCCTTCCGATCCGCCCGCCTGCACGTCCCCTTGCTCCGCTGCCCCGTCCCGCTCGCCACGATTTTCTCCTTCCCCAATGAAAAAAGCCGCCACGCTCCCAAAGCATGACGGCCACCCGCACTCTCCAGCAATCCCGGCCCGCCCCCGCAAGGCCACCGTTCCGAAACGCTTATCCCTTCCCCGTCATTCCCGCGAAAGCGGGAATCCCGCTTCTTCTTCCAACCGAGGGTCGGAGACTCCCGCCTTGGAGCGAGTGACGATTTATGAAGGGTACGAAGACCTGAGCCAGGCCACCTGCCGGCGGGGAAAAACCGCCCCGCCGGCGCCAGCTACAATTCTTCAGCTTGTCGTAAAGGTACCACATGAGCGTGACGCTGTCAAGCGCTTTGTACCAGATAGGATAACTCCTACGCTTCGCCTCCTTCAGCCGCGGAAAACCGCCACGCACGCCTCCCGCGCAAATCCTATTTCCAGCCGCCAAACCGGCCGAATATGCGCGCCATCTTTATTTTGGGGCGCGGGAAACGGCCCGATCCGGCACTCTCCCGTCCCATCGAGTCGCCCGCCCGCATCCATTCCCCCGCGGCTTCGTTATCGCCGCCATGACCAAACGCCTCACCCTGTTCGTTTTTTGCAGCTTCGGCCTGCTCACCGGCGCCTGCGCGGAAGCGCCGGAGCCGCTGCGCTCTCCCGACGCGGCGGAGCTCGACCGCCTCGTCCAGCACCTCGACAGCGAGGCCCGCGAAGCCAACGCGCCCGACCGAAAGGCCCTGCCCGATCAGCTCGCCGCCGTGGACCGCGTCTCCGGCACCATTGAGCGCCTGCCGGCCGAGCGCATCGACCCGAACCTGGTGGCAAGCGCCCTCGCCCGCTGACCGCGCGCGCCGGCCAGACGCGTCGTCTCCGCCGCTTCCGCCCCGGTGCCCCCCCTACGGCTTGATGCCGTAAGCCGCATATTTCCTGGCGATCCCCGGCGACAGGGCCGTTGCGGCGGCAAGATCGGCCGCGGCCGCCGTGCCTTCGCCCGCTTGCTTGTGCATCACGCCGCGCAGGAACAGGCTGGCCGCCAGATCGGGCGCAAGCGCAAGCGCCGCTTCGATGTCGGCAAGCGCCTCCTCCCGCCGGTTCAGCCGGAAATAGGCCATTGCCCGGCTGTCCAGCGCGGCGACCGGGCTTTCGCTGAGTTCGATCGCCTTTGTGCAATCCTTCACCGCCGTGTCGACAGCCACGTTGAGCGTGCCCTTGATCCAGCAGCGGCTGTTGAGCAGCCCCGCGTCGCCCGGACGGCTCGCCACCGCCGCGTCCAGGGTGGCGAGCGCGCCATCCTTGTCGCCACCCTCTGCCTGCAGTTCGGCCTTGGCGGCGATAAACCCCATGCTTTCCTTGCCGCCGATTTCGATCCGCTCGTCGAGCATCGCCAGGCCGCCGGCAAGGTCGCCCAATGCCGCCTTGTAGGTGGCCACCGAGGCCAGGGCCCGGTCGGATGCGGAGTCCAGCCCGAACGCTTCATCCGCGTCCGCCGCCGCGGCCTTGATATTGCCCAGCGCGAAGTGGAGCGAGGCGCGGTCGAGCAGCCGGTCGGCGGTGGGCTCGATCGCGATCGCCCGGCTCAAATCCGCCAGGGCTTCCGGCCAGTCGAACACTTGCTCGCGGAACGCGGCGCGCTCCATATAAGGCTGCGCCTCCTTCGGCATGGCCGCAATCCGCGCGTCGAACACGGCCATCAGCGGGGCCAGCGCCTTGGCCCGGCGCGCCGCCTCCACCTCGGTGTAGCGGCTTACCTGCCCCGCCGGGGCAAGCACGCGAAGCTGCCGCGCCTTGATTTGCGCCGCGCGCCGCCGGATTTCGCCGATGTCGGCCGCCGCAACCTCGCCGCCGCTTTCCGTCAGCCGCATTTCCGCGCTCGCCCAGCCGTCGGCGACCGCGGCTTTGCGGGTCAGCGCCAGCGGGCCGATCTGCTCGTTCAGCGCCGCCGCGCCGTCCAGCGCATAGCCTTCGCCCTTGCCGGGCAGCCTGATCCGGACGCTCAGGCTCTTGTTCGAAGGTGCGCCGGTGTTGACCGGAATGGCGCGCCACGCGGCCCGCGTCCGGTCGGCCGAAAAGCTGAGCGTGTCGGCCAACGGGTCGAGCGGGTGGCCCCAGCGCTGGTTGTCGCTGCTCCAGTTCGATGACGCGATGCCGTTCGCTTCCACGGTCGCCGTGGCTTGCCCGGCGTCGAAGCTGATCGTGTGACCGGACAGCGCGATATTCTTGAGCGACGTTGCGGAGCCGAGCAGGCCTTCGACCATCTCTTGCTGCGCGGCCTTGTCGCCCTGCGCGGCCAATGCCTTGAGCATTGCCGCGCCGCCGCCGCGCACCACCATCTTCGCCTTGAAAAGACCCGGCAATTTGAGCCCGGCCTTGTGGTCGAGCTCCACTTCGGCGGCATATTCCGGCCGCGCCGGCGCACGGGGCGCCAGCGCCACCAGCGCCGCGCCGGCGCGAACCGGAAGCACATGGCCGAACCCCGGAACGTCCTTCAGGTCGGCCAACCGGGTCCCGCTTCCCGTTCCGTCCAGCCACAAAGTCTCGCCGTTCACGGTCGCGCGCACCAGCACATGGTCGAACGCCGCCGCCGACGGCAGGCGCTTTTCCACCAGTCCGCCAAACTGCAGGCTGGCCAGCACCGGCTCGGCCTCGACGCCCACCTCGTGCAAAAGGGCAAGCAGCATCAAGGTCTTGGCCTTGCAGTCGCCATAGCGCAGCGACCAGGTGTCGGCCGGCTTCTGCGGCACGTAATTGCCGCTGTCCATGCCCATCAATTGATAGCGGATCTCGTCCTGGACCAGCTGCAGCGCCATTGCCGCCCGGCGCATCGGATCGGCGCTTGCCGCCTTGATCTTCGCCGCTTCCGCGGCCAGCGGCGATCCGGCGGGGATCAGGCCGCCGGTTGCATAAAGCGGCGCCATCACCCCGGCCAGCGTCCCCCAATCGGGAAAGGTGGAGGCTTCCACGAGCGGCACGTTCTGGAACCGCACCGGCGCGTCGCCCGGCATCTCGGGCGGCTTGGGGAGCGGCAGCGCGAAGATCACCTCCTGATACGCCCCGCTGCGCACCGGCGTCGGCGCGGGGCCGCCGCTCAGCGCCTTCCAGGCCAGCTTGGACTCCGCCGGCCAAAGCAGCCGCACGCGCCCGAAGCCAAGCGTCACCGGCTCGGAAATGAGCGGCGCCAGCGTCTCGCTATACCCCTTCAGCGTCGGGTCCTTGCTGGTCGTCGAATAGGCGATCCGCACCACATCGCCGATCCTCAGTCCTTCGATCTGCATGGTCGCGGTCAGCACGCCGTCGAGCATCTGCTGCTCAAGCGCCTGTTCGCGCCGAAGCACCGAAAACGCCGTCTTGTTCTTCAGCACGTCGATCCGCTCAGGCCCGCGCAGAATCTCGGCATGGTGGATGATGAGGTCGCCATGCGCGGGCTGCCAGGGGAGCTGCACCGAGCCGATTTCGCCGAGCGATTCAGGCGAATCCGCCTTTCGCGCCATATCCACGAACGCCCAGGTCTCGCCGCCTTCCAGCCGCTGCTGCAGGTCGAACAGCAGCAGTTCCGGAACGGCCGCGCCCGGCTTCGCCGCACCGATTGCGGGCGCCGGCTTCACCCACGCCGGGACCGGCTGATACAGCACCTTGTCCCCCGCCTGCGCCGCCGCGGCCGATCCCAGCAAAACCGCAAACAAAGCCTTTTTCATCAAAAACTTCCCACCTTGGCGCACGCGCGAAACCACGCGGCAGGGCCCGAACCTCGCTTGCTCGAAGCCGCCGGTCAAGCGCCCGGCCGATGGATATTTCGTGCAGGCCCGCAGCGCGGGCGGCGACGTGCCGCTGGCGAAAGGAGTTGAATATTCTGGTTGACCGGGCGGGATCCGGCTGAATAAAACGGCGGATAACAGGGGCTAGGGGCAAGTACTCGTGATAAACCGAAGCGCCGGGTATTTCCTGGCCGCCTCGGCTGCAATGATCGCGGCAGCGGTCAAGGCAGCCGAAACGATTACTTATAGCTGTAACAGCTTGGGTCGGTTGACCGGCGTGAACAATAATCGCCGCCCAGCGGGTGCTCAGCCGGCACGGGTCGGGATGCGCGCGGTGCCGCATCGCACGGAGCGCTCACCCTAAGATCCCGCCTTCATGACCCGTGCGGGAACCGGATTTGCCCGCAGGCGCGGCCCGGTGCCGCTCCGCCCGAGAACAGCCGGCGGCGCCGTCCAATAACCGGCGCGCACCGCCCGAGAAGGATCCCGAAAACAATGAAATACCTGCTTTTCCCCGGCGCGGTAGCGCTTGCGCTTGCCAGTGCCTCGCCCGCCTTTGCGCTAGCCGGTACCGCGCCCCTGCCGCACAAGGAAATCGGGATTCGCAACGCGGTAAATATATCCAGTGGGTTGCTCGCCTGGGTCGCCGAGGATATCGCCATCGGCCCGGAGAATGCACCGTCCTCGCTTAAATTGGCGCGCATGCATAACCCCTATAGCGACAGCACAACCAGCCATCTTGCTGGTAAATTCGGCGCAGACACCAGCCATAACTACGAGTTGAACATACGTTGCGAGGCCGGATATTGTAGTCTTATGCCCGGGACCGATGTTGACGCGGTCGTCGTGTACGATCACAAATCCTACAGCTTTGCAGGCACGGTTCCGCCAAACGGAAAGCTCGTCTCGGCGCTGGCGGACGGAAGTTATATCACCCGCCTGACCGATACGGACGGCAAGATCTATCTGGCATTTGTGGCAGCTGACGGGACCCGTGTCCTTTTCGGGCAAACCGGGGTTACTTACAATCACACGGTTGGGGGCATCGACGCCTCCCTGATACTGCATCCCAATGGAGAGCGGACCAAGATAACCTACCAACTTGTCGGGCAGACACCCAGCCAGGCTTATCCGCAAGGCCGGGTCAGCACGGTTGAAAACTCCAGGGGCTATGGCCTGCGCTTCTCATACGTTCGCACCGGCGGCACAGTGGGATCGCAGCATTATCTGATTTCAAGAGTCGATTCCTACCAGCGGCCCTGCGCCGGCTGCGCCTCTACGGACGTGGCAAGCGCCACGTATGGCTACTTCTACAAAACTCTGCCGAACGGCGCAGGCGCTTATCTCCTGTCTTCGGTTACCGATCCGACCGGGGCCAGCCAGACCTACACCGCCGCCGCCTCGGACTTCGCACTGACGGCCGTAACGAGCACCAGCGGGCGGGCGCAGATCTCGAACGTCAGTTATTACCACGGGGTCGGTTTCGTTTACCTCACCGGGTCGGTTGCGGACGGTGCCGGAAAGGTCACGCAGTTTCGCGAAAAGACCGTTCCTGTTTCCACTCCTCCTTATGCCGCGATGATCGGCCGCGAGGTTGTCAATCCGGACGGCAAGGTGGAAACCTATTTATTCGATCGGCCAAGTCTTGCTGAACAGCAGGCGCGCTATTCGGAGCTTTCCCATCCCTGGCCATACAATCCATACGGGATCGGTACGGTTGATCGCGTGAAATCTTACACGGACGCTCTTGGTCGGACGTTCGTAAATAAGCTCGATTATTTCCAGCGGGTTGCCGGACAAACCAATCCGGAAGGCGATTCAATCTCCTACAAGCTCGACGAGCGCGGCAACGCCGTCGAGACCGTGCAGATCCCGAAACCCGGATCGCCGCTGCCGGCAGCGAAAACGACGGTTGTTTTCCCCGCCTGCACCTTGACCAATTTCAAGAGCTGCAACCGGGGCACTTCACTTGTCGATCCGAAAGGCTGGCGAACCAATTATGTGTGGAGCGATCTGCACGGCGGCCTTGTCTCCCAAACCAGCGGCCTCGATGCGGCGGGGAACTGCACGTTTGCCGGCGGGTGTCCCGGTAAAAGCTATGAATACAGCGCCTTCACCGGTGTTGACGGCGCAACCTTCTATCTGCCGACCGCGGAGATAGAGCAGATTTCGGGCGGGGCCTCCACCCGCACTTCCTACAGCTACGACCCCGCCGCCGGCTTCACCTTGCGTCAGGTCGTCGCGGACGTCGGAGGGCTGAACCTTACGTCCTGCTTGAAATACGATTCGGCGGGCAATCTGCTGCGCAAGGACGAACCGAAAGCCGGCGCGGTGACCTGCTCATGAAACCTGTCCCAATTCCAAGGGGAGCCTGCCTGATGTCCAGAAATGCGTGCCGCGCCACCTTGCGGATATTCCTGCTCACGAGTGCCGCCCTGGCGGCCGTGACCGGGACGGCCGCGCAGGCCCAGACCCTCGGCGCCGAATACCGCTACGATCAGAAGCGGCGCGTGACGGGAGAGATCCTGCCCGACCCCGACGGCGGCGGCCCCCTCGGCCAGCCGGCGACCCGCTCAACGTTCGACAGTGATGGCTTGCTGGTGCGGATCGAAAAAGGCTTTCTCGCCGCGGCCCAGCCGGCAACCGTTGCGCCGGCTTTTTGGACCGGCTTCACCGTGGTCGAGAGTATCGAGACAAGCTACGACGCGGCGGGGAACAAGACGGTTGAAAAGCAGCTCGCGGGCGGAGTGGTTCATCGCCTGGTGCAGACAAGCTACGACAATCTGGACCGGCCGCAATGCACGGCCATTCGCATGAATCCTGCGGCCTTTAATTCCCTGCCGGCCTCCGCCTGTACGATGGGTACGCCCGGGGACTTCGGTGCCGACCGGATCACCAAGATGATCTATGACAATGCGGGCCAGTTGCTGGAGGAGCGCCAGGCCCAGGGCGATCAGCTCGAGCAGGCTTATGCCCGCTACACTTACACGCAGAACGGCAAGCGCGCGACCGTTACCGACGCCAACGGCAATGTCGCGAGCCTCACCTACGATGGACTCGACCGGCAGATCCGGTGGAACTTCCCCTCGGCCACCTCGCCCGGCACGGTGTCTTCGTCGGATTACGAGGAATATGGTTATGACGCGAACGGCAACCGCAGTTCGCTGCGCAAGCGCGACGGGGCAGTAATTTCCTTTACCTACGACGCCGCAGACCGGGTGGTGCTCAAGGATCTTCCGAACACGACCTCCGGCGACGTTTATTACGGTTACGACGCGCGCGATCTGGAACTCTATGCCCGGTTCGGTTCGCATTCCGGCCCCGGCGTGACGAACCAATATGACGCGCTGGAACGCCGTGTCTCGACCACGGCAAACACGGGCGGGGTCAGCCGAACCATCGGCTTCCAGTACGATTCGGCCGGACGGCGCACCCGGATTTCCCACCCGGACGGGAATTTCTTCACCTACGACTACGACGGATTGGGCCGCATTGTGCGCGCCCTTGAGAACGGAGCCGCGGAGGTTGTGGCCTGGCGCTACGACTCCGCGGGGCGCCGCGACCTCGTTACGCGCGGCGGCGCTGGTTCGACCGCCTTCGGGTTCAACACGGCGACCCGCCTGAACAGCCTTTCTCACGACTTGGGAGGCACCGCCGCGGATGTTTCAATCGGCTTTCCCGTCTACAATCCGGCCGGCCAGGTAACGGCACAGACCCGCTCCAACGACAGCTATGCCTATACGGAGGCTTATGCCGTTTCCCGCAGCTATGCGCGAAACGGCCTCAACCAATATACCAGCGCGGGCGCGGCAACCTTTACCTACGACGCGAACGGCAATCTCACCTCCGATGGTTCGGTGACTTTTCAGTACGACACGGAGAACCGGCTCACCTCGGCATCGGGCGCGCGAAGTGCGGGCCTTGCTTATGATACGGTTGGCCGGCTTTCATCGGTAACGGGCTCCGCCGGCGCGACCACTTTCCTGTATGACGGCGATGCGCTGATCGCCGAATATGACGGCAATGGCGCGCTGCTGCGGCGGTACGTCCACGGTGCCGGCGCCGATGAGCCCCTCCTCTGGTTCGAAGGGGCCGGCGTGGGCAGCGGCAACCGGCGTTATCTTTATGCCAGCCATCAAGGCTCAACCATGGCCGTTGGCGACTCGTCGGGAAATCCGGTCGCCATTAACACCTACGATTCCTACGGCATTCCAGGAAGCGCGAACCTGGGACGCTTTCAGTTCACCGGCCAAGTCTGGCTTCCGGAGATCGGGGTCTACTATTACAAAGCGCGGCTCTACTCACCGACGCTCGGCCGGTTCCTGCAAACGGACCCGATCGGGTATCAGGATCAACTGAATCTGTATGCCTATGTAGGCAACGATCCGGTCAACAAGGCCGATCCGAAAGGAACGGACGGCTGCTGGTCCGAGCCGGAGGGCTGCGAGCGAGGCGAGTTCCTCAAGGACATGATAAATGGTGCCATTGAGAGCTTCTGGGGCACCGAGGATCAGCCCCGGCCCCCGCAGATGACGGCCGACTGGGCGGCGGGCACCGGCCCTTCCGAGCTCTATTTCGGACCGGACAGCCGCAACACGAAGGAATTACGCGGCTCCCAGGAAGTGGACCGCGCCCGTGGGTATCTGTACGACAAGTATGATCGTCCGCTACGCAACGGCGATACCGTGACCGGCTTCAAAGCCAAGTTCGGCCTGCGCGGCTTGTTCACCACCCGGACCCAGGCGGAGCAGTTCGTTGGCAAGTTCCGGATCGACATGAAGGTGGAGGGCAACAACATCCGGTTCCGCGCAACCAATGTTTCCAGCCTCCGCTCCTTTCTGTATGGCATAGGGCCCAGTTATCAGCGCCACTTCCAGGGGCTGCCCTTCTCCAACATAAGGCAAGTGTACGAATGGTGGGAACCGGTAAGGCGTTGATCAACCGGGCTTGCGCCGGCCGGAACGCCGTTGTTCCGGCGAAGCGCCTTCGTGCCCGGCCATTCCCGCTCATGCTCGCCTGCGCACTTGCGGGATGCGGCTCGGGCGGCCCCATCGACGGTCCCTACCGGCATGACATCACCGATGTCGTGGAGGATGCCAACGTTTGCTTCGAGCTCAAGGAACAGGATTGCGTGGAGCGCGTCGGGCCCGCGGTGTTCGCCGTCGGTTCCAACGACGCGTTTGTCGTCGCGGCCCGGCATCCGGCCGCGGCCGGCGGCGCAACGATTGACCGGTCGCGCACGGAATATTTCTACATCGTTCGGGCTCTGGACGGACCGCGAAAGGACCCGGCGGACGCGGTAAGAGGGCCGTTCAGCCAAGCGCAGTTCGAAGAGCAGCGCGCGAGAATGGCACTGCCCGATTTTTCGCGTGAGATCTCGTCGCTGAAGTAAGCGCAACAGCCCGGCGCGGATAAAAGGGGGTACGGCCAAGGGGCCGCTCCCCCGTTGAGCTCCAGCGCCACGGCACTAGCCCGACGGTTGCTTCCCATTCGACATCAGCAACGCCGAATTCAAAGCCTACCGCGCCTACCGCTGACCAAGGCCAAATAAGAAAAGGGCCGCCCCCGCAAGGAGCAGCCCTTTGTCTTGTCTTGAACCGTCTCGAAGTACCACTTCGAGACGAAGCCTTTACCCCATCAGCTCCTGCTCGAGCTTCTTGGCCATTTCCTCGATGTTCTCGGGCGGCCAGCCGGGGATGTCCATGCCGAGGCGAAGGCCCATGCTGGACAGCACTTCCTTGATCTCGTTCAGGCTCTTGCGGCCGAAGTTCGGGGTGCGCAGCATCTCGGCTTCGGTCTTCTGGACCAGATCGCCGATGTAGATGATGTTGTCGTTCTTCAGGCAGTTGGCCGAACGCACCGAAAGCTCCAGCTCGTCGACCTTCTTGAGAAGGTAGCGGTTGAGCTGGTTGGCGTCCTGGTCGGCATCGCCCGAGCTGCTCTGCGACGCGCCGCCGCTGCCGGTCGGCACCGACGTCATCGTCATGCCCTCGTCGAAGTGGACGAACAGCTGCAGCTGGTCCTGAAGGATGCGCGCCGCATAAGCGAGCGCATCGTCGGGGGTCAGCGTGCCGTCGGTCTCGACGGTGATGGTGAGCTTGTCGTAGTCGAGCTCCTGGCCGACGCGGGTGTTTTCTACCTTGTAGCTGACCTGGCGGACCGGGCTGTACAGCGCGTCGACCGGGATCACGCCGATCGGCGCATCGACGGGGCGGTTGGAGGCGGCGGCGACATAGCCCTTGCCGACTTCAACGGTGAATTCGGCATTGAGGTTCGCGCCCTCGTCGAGGTGGCAGAGCACCAGGCCCGGGTTCATCACTTCGATGTCGCCGGTGGCGGCGATCTGGCCGGCGGTCACTTCGCCCGGGCCGGTGGCCGAAAGCTGGAGCCGCTTGGGCTGGTCGCCTTCCATGCGAAGCGCGATCTGCTTCACGTTCAGGACGAGATCGGTGATGTCCTCGCGGACGCCCGCCAGCGAGGAGAATTCGTGAAGCACGCCCTCGATGCGCAGCGAAGTCACCGCGGCGCCCTGCAGGGACGAGAGCAGAACGCGGCGCAGCGAGTTGCCGAGCGTCAGGCCGAAGCCGCGCTCGAGCGGCTCGGCGACAAACGTCGCCTTGCGGCGCGCATCGCCGGCGGCGCGCTTTTCAAGGGCGTTGGGCTTCTTCATTTCCTGCCAGTTTTTTGCGTTGACGGCCATGTGATTCCTCTGGCGTTGGGGAGACGCGTCCGCCTCCCAAAGTTTTCAAAACCATCGCAGGATGGTTTTGGTATTTGAAGCCGGCGCCCCGCCGAAGCGGGGTGCCGAAATCTTGTTAGACCCGGCGGCGCTTCGAAGGGCGCACGCCGTTGTGCGGAATCGGGGTCACGTCGCGGATGGACGTGATGGTGAAGCCCACCGACTGCAGCGCGCGAAGCGCCGACTCGCGGCCCGAACCGGGACCCTTCACTTCGACCTCGAGGGTGCGGACGCCGTGCTCGGCGGCCTTCTTGCCGGCGTCCTCGGCGGCGACCTGGGCGGCATAAGGCGTCGACTTGCGCGACCCCTTGAAGCCCATCGTGCCGGCGGACGACCAGGAAATGGCATTGCCCTGCGCGTCGGTGATGGTGATCATGGTGTTGTTGAAGCTGGCGTTCACGTGGGCGACGCCGGCGGTGATGTTCTTGCGCTCGCGCCTGCGGACGCGCTGCGGTGCCTGAGCCATGTCGATCTACCCCTTACTTCTTCTTGCCGGCGATCGGCTTGGCCTTGCCCTTGCGGGTGCGGGCATTGGTGTGGGTGCGCTGCCCGCGCACCGGCAGGCCGCGGCGATGGCGAAGCCCGCGATAGGAAGCGAGGTCCATCAAGCGCTTGATGTTCATCGAAACTTCGCGGCGAAGATCGCCTTCCACCGTGTAGCCGGCGTCGATCGCTTCGCGGATCTGCAGCACTTCCTGGTCGGACAGGTCCTGCACGCGGCGTTCGGGCGCGATGCCGATCTTGGCGGTGAGTTCACGGGCCTTGGTACGGCCGATTCCGTGAATGTAGGTAAGCGCGATCTCGACGCGCTTGTTGGTCGGGATGTTGACGCCCGCAATACGTGCCATGGGGTTTAAATCTCCTGCTCCACGGATCGGCTGGCCACCGTTCCATCTCAAAGCTTGAATGGGCCCTAAAACAAGCAAATCCGACGCGCGCGCAAGCGCCGCCGGGCAACCGGTTATCGGGATAGGTGCGCAAATAGGTTGGAGGGCCGGGCGAGTCAAGGCTCCACCTGCCGCTGAACGGCGCGCTGGCCGGGTTCGAAACGCACGCTGTTCGATGTCCAGGCGAAGACGCGGAAAAGTGCCCGGGGGCAAGGGTGCAGTGAACAGATTTCGTGCAGAAAAACTCGGAACAACCAGTTTGACAGGCGACGAAAACCCCGATCAATTCAGGCCCAGGTTCAAGGGGGCTTGAAAGATGTTGGAAGTAAAAGCGCGCGGCGGTTTTCTTGTGGCCGCGTCGAAGCGTGCCACGATCCCCCGTTTTGTCGACTCCAGCGGCGTCAACCTTTCTGATGGGCGCCTGATCATGCGGCGGACCTGCTTCAGGTTCGAGCAGATGCACCGCAAGATCGCCGAAGCCCAGCCGAGCGCCAACCTCGCGGGCTGCTCGTGAGCCGCCGCGCCGAGTTTAGCGGGCCGCTAGCCCTGGCTGCCGCACTGGCGGCGGCACTGCTGTGGCCGAATATCGCGGCACGGGCGCAAAGTGGATCCAGCCCGTTCACCAGCGCGACGCGCTTCAACGCCGCGAGACAGGTGACCGGCACGATCGCACCCGATCCCGATGGCGCCGGGCCGCTCCGGCATGCAGCCGTACGCAATGGATACGACCCGGCCGGGCGGCTGATAAAGATTGAAACGGGCGAGCTTTCCGCCTGGCAGAATGAGGGCATCCGGCCTTTGGACTGGACCGGATTCACAATTTCCAGGACGGTGGACCTCGCCTACGATGCGGCCGATCGCAAGGTGCGGGAGACGATATCATCCGGCAGCGGCGCCCATGCACTGACTCAATATAGCTATAATGTACTCGGTCATCTCGAGTGCACCGCGATCCGGATGAACCCTGCCGCTTTCGGCGCCCTGCCGGCTTCGGCCTGCACTCCGGGAACTCAGGGCAGCTTCGGCCCGGACCGTATTACCCGCAACCTTTACGACGATGCCGGGCAGCTGCTCAAGGTGCAGAAGGCCCTTGGGACCCTCATTCAGCAGGATTATGCAAGCTATACATACAGCCCGAACGGCAAGCAGACGAGCGTCACCGACGCGAACGGCAACCGCGCAGCCTACACTTATGACGGGTTCGACCGGCTGATCCGCTGGACCTTTCCGTCCAAGACCGCCACCGGCCAGAGCGATCCGGCCGACTACGAGCAATATGCCTGGGACGCGAACAACAACCGCACCGCGTTGCGCAAGCGCGACGGCACCACCATCGCATTCACCTACGACGCCCTCAATCGGCAGGGCGTGAAAACCGTACCGACCTCTGCGGGCGGCGCCGCGGGCTACACGGTTCACAGCGGCTACGACCTGCGCAACCTCCAAACCTATGCCCGCTTCCAGTCGGCGGCGGGACCCGGGATCACCAACACTTATAACGGTTTCGGCCAGCTCTTGAGCTCGGCCAACAACACCGGCGGGGCGAGCCGCACGCTCAGCTACCTGTATGACAGGAACGGAAACCGCACCCGCGTCACCCACCCCGACGGAACCTATTTCGAGTACGAATTTGACGGCATGAACCGTGCCGTCGCAATCCGCGAGAACGGCGGGGCGCAGATCACGGGGTTCAGTTACGACGCGGCCGGGCGCACCGCGGCACGCTCGCAGAACGGCACGGCCGCGACATACGGCTTCGATCCGGCGGGCAATCTCGCCAGCCTCGGCATCGACGTGGGGGGAACTACCGCCGACCAGACGCTCGGCTTCCCCTTATACAATCCCGCCTCGCAGATGGCGCAGAAGACCAGCGCGAACGACGCCTACGCAGCGAACACCGCCTACGCGGTTTCCCGCGGCTACACCGTCAACGGCCTCAACCAATATACCGCCGCGGGTCCGGCCGCGTTCGCCTACGATGCCAACGGCAATTTGACCGCCGACGGCTCGACATCCTTCCTCTACGACGCGGAAAACCGCCTGGTCTCCGCGTCCGGCGCCAGGTCTGCGAGCCTGAGCTACGACCCCAACGGGCGGCTCTTCCATATCGCCGGTTCGGGCCTCACCACCCAGTTCCTGTACGACGGCGACGAGCTGGTTGCGGAATATGACGGCGCCGGCACCCTGCTGCGCCGTTACGTCCATGGGGCGGCCGTGGACGATCCCGTCGTCTGGTACGAAGGCTCCGGCCTCGCCCAGCGGCGCGGCCTCCATTCCGATCACCAGGGCTCCGTGATCGCCGTCGCCGACGGAACGGGAAACAGCCTGGCGATCAACGCCTACGACGCGTGGGGCATCCCCAACGCCGCGAACCTCGGCCGCTTTCAATATACCGGCCAGGCCTGGCTCCCCGAGCTCGGCATGTACCACTACAAGGCGAGGATCTATTCGCCGACGCTAGGGCGGTTCCTGCAGACGGACCCGATCGGCTATAAGGATCAGGTCAACCTCTATGCGTATGTCGAAAATGATCCTGCAAACAAGATCGACCCGAAGGGTCGGCAAACCATGCCGATTGGGGTCTGCGGCAGCTGCCACACTACCAACCGGCCGACAAGAACTCCGCAGCTGCCTCGCGTTCCGCCCTCTGTGGGCATTGGAGTGGGGGTCACGGTCTGCGCGTTAAGCTCGGGTTGCGTCGCGAACACCTTAATGTCACTTATAAATACGGTCTTCAACGACAGGCCGTCAGATGGATCGCCGGCGCGCGACGGAGCCGTACCTTTCAGGGTCGGAACGAGGGGATCGGACGATATCTATATCAATCACGGCGATGTAGACGATGCCAATTCCGACTTCGACAAAAGCGTGGATCCGGACACTGTCAGGGAGATCCCCGACGGCGGAAGAACAGGTAAGACCCCTGACGGAATTAAGGTCACCGTCCGTCCTAACAGCGGCGGCCGCGACAAAAAGGGTCCGCCAACTGTAGAATATATAAGAGATGGCAAGTACCGGGAAGCAGATAAAATTCGATATATAGATGATTAACTCATATAGGAATTGGCCGTGAGTGAACCATTCTTCTTTTCTGAAATGTCCTTCACTGAAGGAGTTCTAAGAGTTCCATTACATAGATTGCGAGGCCCATGGGCCTTAGTAGAATTCGAAGTACCCCGGGCGTTTCGGTTTTTTAATGAATCAGATAGTTTCTCTTATTTGGAAACTTACGATGGTCCAAACTTGCTGGATTCCAACCAAGGATGCTCCATGAACGAGAGCACCTCGAGCGGATATCTAACGGAATATTGTACATACACGCCCGAATATCGCCTTGAGAGTGGACTTAAGTCTATAGTAATAATTAGCGTTCAAGAATGCGTCGAGGTAATCTCGGTTGAAGGCCCTTCTATTACCCTTCTTTGACTAAGCCTGTGAACGCCGCCGACCCTGCGGTTCCTGTACGACGGCGACGAGCTGGTTGCGGAATATGACGGCGCCCGCACCCTGCTGCGCCGTTACGTCCATGGGGCGGCCGTGGACGATCCCGTCGTCTGGTACGAAGGCTCCGGCCTCACCCAGCGGCGCAGCCTCCATTCCAATCACCAGGGCTCCGTTATCGCCGTCGCCGACGGAACGGGAAACAGCCTGGCGATCAACGCCTACGACGCGTGGGGCATCCCCAACGCCGCGAACCTCGGCCGCTTTCAATATACCGGGCAGGCCTGGCTCCCCGAGCTCGGCATGTACCACTACAAGGCGAGGATCTATTCGCCGACACTGGGGCGGTTCCTGCAGACGGATCCGATCGGCTATGAGGGGGGGAACAATCTGTATGCTTATGTCGGGAACGATCCCCTCAACATGCAGGATCCCACCGGCAACATTCCCATCGCGATCCCAATCATCATCGCCGGTCGGTGCGCCGTTAACGCCGCCTGTCGAACAGGTGTGGTGTCCGGGGTGCGAGCGGGGTACCGGCTCTTTCAGGCCGTCCGAACCGGCAGTTGGGTTACGGCCTCGATGCGGGACGAGAGCATCAAACGGCTCAAGGACGGCATAGAAACTCACAAAGAACGGATACGTGAACACGAAGAGAAATTGCGAGAATACAAAAACGATCCAGATGCTTATGATAACCAGGGGACGCTCGCCAAAGCTGGAAATGACACAGTCAGACGAGAAGCTATAATCAACGGCCGGGAAAAGTTTTTGCAAAAGACGATTGATAAACACAAAAATGAAATCGTCAAAAAGCTTGAGCAGGTTAGAATACTGGAAGAGGCTGCTGGAAAATGAAGAACGTGTCGGACCGGATGGCGACTCCGGAAACAGTATTGACCGTGGACGAACTGCAGAGAATGCTCGGCTGGATTGTAGAGAGGACGCGCGAGTCTCTCGGTGACACCATGATCCTCCCCTTTGATTTGTATCGCCGCCCCGAGAATGCGGAGGATGTTTTCAAAGAGGAGCCGGTCGATTGGACTTTCTATGGGTCGCTAGCGGACGAAATGGACTTCGCCCGGCTCGGGGTATTGGCAGAAGGAGTCGATCTGGCCGATACCGTTGCGGACCGCCTTGGCTTTCTTCTGTTAGCCGTATCGGCGGCGCTAACCCGAAAGGATGAAGGTCGCTAGCAGCCCGGACGGGACGATTATCACAAGCGATCCACAAACCGGGGAAGCGGAGGATCGCGGCAACATAAGCGATCACGACGTGGAAAGAGGCCGCGACGGCGCCAGAGGCAGGAGAAACCCGGGAGATAACTATTGAGCGGTTTCGACGTCGCATGCGCGGTTTGGCACAATTCCATCCGTGCCGAAGTGATCACGGCCTCGGTGGGTTTAAGTCCGCACATCGGGTGGTCGGCAGGCGACCTTTTTGAACGGGTCGGACGGCCCCGTGACCGAACGTACTGCCGGTTCGCCCTTGGCGTATATTCGCAACAGCAAATTTCCGATGGGCAGGCTCCTCTTCACCGGTTCAAGGCGCTGAGAACGGACCCCTCATTTTCCAATGGCGGTGGCCGGTTGAGCGTGTACTTCAAAAATATGGACTGGGCGGCCGCTAAGCAGCGTGAAGCCCGCCCTCAGCCCGAAACCGACACCAGCCAGCAGCCCTCGTCGCGCTCCTCGAAGGTGACCGAGAGCGGCAGGAAGCGCTCGATCACCGACGCGCCGGTGCGGGCATGGCCGCTCGGCTTCACCGTGGTGAAGCAGCCGCCGCCGGCCAGCGCAAGCGGCAGCAGGAGCTGGTCGGCGAGATAAGGCCCGGCCGCCGCGGCGCCCGCTTCCAGGAAGCCGCGCATGCGCTGCGCCGCCTTCTTGGCGACGCCTTCGGCAAGAACGCCCATCTGGCCGAAGCCGCTGACGATCTCCGTCACCTGCTCGAAGCGCGCGCTGAGCATCAGGATATTGCCCGGGCCGGCCGCCTCGGGCAGCTCCTCGACGCGCAGCGCCTCGCGCGGCCAATCCAGCCGCTTCTTCACCTCGGCGAGCTCGCGATTGGCGATCTCGACCGGCAAAGCCGCGATCAACGCCCGGGCGCCGACCTCCTGCAATGCGCCGCGCTGGACAAGCTCAAGCGGCTCAAGCGCCCGCACCGGCTCGACATCCACCTCGATCCGCCCGCCGCCCGCGGGGTAGAAACCGTGGCGGACGAGGCGCGCCGAGACGCGCGGCCCCATCCGCTCCAGCAGCGGCAGAAAGGTCTCGGCGAGGAATTCGAACGGCGGCGCGGCGGGATTGTGCGTGCCGCCCTCCACCACCAGCCGCGACGGGCCCTCGGCAAGGATCAGCGCCGGAAGCACCGTCTGCAGCACCAGCACGGCGCTCCCCGCCGTCCCGACGGCGAAGCGATGCTCCCCCGCCTTCACCGCCCCTGGCGTAAAGCTCAGGCTCGCCGCCCCGACCTGCAGCTCCGGGCAGTCCGCGCCGCCGATCGCGCAGGCGGCCTCCACCGCCGTCACATGCTGGCGAAGCACCCCCGGCCGCGACCGCCCGCCCCGGATATTGTCGATCCGGAACGCCTGGCCCGTGACAAGCGAGAGCGACAGGGCGGTCCGAAGCACCTGCCCGCCGCCCTCTCCTTCCGCACCGTCGATAACGATCATTGTTCTTCCTTCCGTCCCTCCTCTTCGGGAGGGTGGTTCGCCCGCGAGGCATGGCCCCGCCATGCCTCGCGCGCTCACCCCTTCACGCACACCACCTGCTTCAGCGTGTGGACGATCTCGACCAGATCGGCCTGCGCGGCCATCACCTTTTCGATCGGCTTGTAGGCTGCCGGCGTTTCGTCGATCACGTTCACATCCTTGCGGCATTCGACGCCCGCGGTGGCGAGGACATGGTCCTCCACCGTGAAGCGGCGCTTGGCCTCGTGGCGGGACATCAGGCGCCCTGCCCCGTGGCTGCAGCTGTCGAAGCTGTCCTTGTTGCCGCGGCCGCGCACAATGAACGATTTCGCGCCCATCGAGCCCGGGATGATGCCCATCACCCCTTCGGCCGCCCGCACCGCGCCCTTGCGGGTGATGAGGACGTTCTCGCCGAAATGGTTCTCGCGTCGCACGTAGTTATGGTGGCAGTTGATCGCCTCCAGCTCCGCGTCGAAGGGCTTCAAGATCACGCTCCGAAGCGCGCGGATCGAGTTCGTCATCATCATCCGCCGGTTCAGCGCCGCATAATCCTGCGCCCAGCCGACCGCTTCGACATAATCGTCGAAATGATCGGTCCCTTCCGGGAAATAGGCAAGGTTCTCGTCCGGCAGGTTCAGGTGCCAGCGCCGCGCATCCTTTTTGGCGAGCTCGATGAAGTAGGTGCCGATCGCATTCCCCACCCCGCGCGAGCCCGAATGCAGCATCACCCACACCCGGTCGTCCTCGTCGAGGCACAGCTCGATGAAGTGGTTGCCGGTGCCCAGCGTCCCCAGGTGAACCAGGTTGTTGGTCTTCTCGAGCTTGGGATACTTGGCGACGATCCGCTTGAACCGTTCGGCAAGCGTCATCCAGGCGGCGACGATCTCGGCCGGGGGATCGCCCCAGCTTCCCGTGTCGCGCTTGCTCCGCCCGACGGCGCGGCCATGCGGCACCGCCTTCTCGATCGCGCTGCGCACGCCTTCCAGATTGTCCGGCAGGTCCGACGCATGAAGCGAGGTCCGCGCCGCCATCATCCCGCAGCCGATATCGACGCCCACCGCCGCGGGGATCACCGCGCCCTTGGTCGGGATCACCGATCCCACGGTTGCGCCGATCCCGACATGGACGTCGGGCATCACGGCGACATGCTTGAAGATGAACGGCATCCGGGCCGCGCTGGCGAGCTGCTCGCGCGCCATCGGCTCGACGGGGACCCCCTTGGTCCACATCTTCACCGGCGCCCCGCCCGGGACCTCCATCAGTTCAAATCCATGCTCGGTCATCGGAGCCTCCTTCATCTTCACTTCTACACATTTACAACACCCGCGCGACGCTGAGGGCCTCGCTCGTTTTTCAAAACTTGGTCAGGGCGGCTGGACTCGAACCATGATCCGGTGTGGATTGCCCCCGGCAATCCACAGCCGCGCCTGGGGGGCGCGGCGGCCGGATCATCCTCCGGTTTCCAAAACCGGCACTCTGCGCAACTGAGCTACGCCCTGATCTTAGGTTTCAGGGGCGACCGGCCCATTCCGGCCGCCCCATCCTTCCGCCTTGCCGGGCTGTTCGACCTGCCCGGCGAAGATCAGTACAGCATGAGCCGTGCCAAACTGCGGGAGCGGGCGCTATTTTTCGCCAAATAGTTGTTTTTGGCTCATAATATTCCTCACTGGCGAATCCGCGTGGGTTTGCGCTTGAGCGGTTGCATATAGACAAGGCTAGTATCTTAGATCACAGTCTAAGCCATGAAACCTCTCGTCGTCCTGGGCTTCGTCGGCTCCACCCTCGATTCCGCCCAGCCCGGACCAGCGCGCTGGAACAAGTGGCGGCCTACCGTCGCGATGTGCATGCAGGACGATCTGCGCATCGACCGGCTGGAGCTGATCCACGGCGGCGTCCATGAAGGGATCGCCGCGGCGGTTGCCGAGGATATCGCCGGAGTCTCGCCCGAAACCGAAGTGCGCCCGCGCCTGATGGACTTCGGCGATCCGTGGGACTTCGAGGAAGTCTACACCAAGCTGCTCGATTTCGCCCGCGCCTACCCCTTCGATCCGGAGGCCGAGGATTACCTCGTCCACATCACAACCGGCACCCACGTCGCCCAGATCTGCCTGTTTCTGCTCACCGAGGCGCGTTTTCTGCCCGCCCGGCTGCTGCAAAGCCACCCGCCCCGCCTCCGCGACAAGCAGGGCGTCGCCGGCGGCTGGAGCGTGATCGACCTCGATCTCTCCCGCTACGACAGCATCGCCACCCGCTTCCAGGCCGCCGCCGCGGAAGGCTCCTCCTTCCTCAAATCCGGCATCGAGACCCGCAACCCCGCCTTCAACCATATGGTCGACGAGATCGAGCAGGTCGCGATCCGCTCCCGCTCCCCCGTTCTGCTGATGGGCCCGACCGGCGCCGGCAAGTCCCAGCTCGCCCGCCGCATCTTTGAACTCAAGCGCCTCAAGCACCAGGTCTCGGGCGGCTTCGTCGAAGTGAACTGCGCCACCCTGAAAGGCGACAGCGCGATGTCCGCTCTGTTCGGCCACAGGAAGGGCGCCTTCACCGGCGCCGCCGCCGATCGCCCCGGCCTGCTCCGCACCGCCGACAAGGGCCTCCTCTTCCTCGACGAGATCGGCGAACTCGGCCTCGACGAACAGGCCATGATCCTGCGCGCGGTCGAGGAGAAGCGCTTCCTCCCCGTCGGCGCGGACAAGGAATCCTCCTCCGATTTCCAGCTCATCGCCGGCACCAACCGCGATCTCGGCGCCGCCGTCGCCGCCGGCCTCTTCCGCGACGATCTCTACGCCCGCCTCAACCTGTGGACCTTCACCCTCCCCGCCCTGCGCGACCGAATCGAGGATATCGAGCCCAACCTCGATTACGAGCTCGACCGCTTCGCCGAGCGCGAGGGCAGCCGGGTGAGTTTCAACAAGGAAGCGCGCGCCGCCTGGCTCGATTTCGCAACCGCCCCCGACGCGCTGTGGAGCGGCAACTTCCGCGACCTCGCCGCAAGCGTCACCCGAATGGCGACCTTCGCGCCCGCCGGCCGGATCGACACCGCCACCGTGGACGCCGAAGCCGTGCGCCTCCGCCGCCTCTGGTCGGGCGCCGCCGGCACCGAGCCGGACGGCCTCGCCGCCCTGCTGGGCGAGGAAAAGCTCGCCCAAATCGACCCGTTCGACCGCGTCCAGCTTGCCGAGACAATCCGCATCTGCCGCCGAAGCCGCTCCCTTTCCGAAGCCGGCCGCCTCCTGTTCAGCGCGTCGCGCACCCGCCGCGCCACCTCGAACGACGCCGACCGCCTCCGCAAATACCTCCTCCGCTTCGGCCTCGACTGGGACAAGGTGCAAGGCTGAGCGGGGCACGCATCGCGTCGCGCCTTGCTCTCGCCGTGTTTCGCCCCCATGTGGCAGCCATGCCTTTTTCACAATTGCCTCCGCTTCTTTCCGAAGCGCTCTCCGCGCGCGGCTATGCCGCCCCCACACCCGTTCAGGCCGCCGTGCTCGAGCCCGAAGCCGAGGGGCGCGATCTGGTCGTCTCCGCCCAGACCGGATCGGGCAAGACCGTCGCCTTCGGCCTCGCCATGGCGCCGCAGATGCTTGAACCGACCGGCGTGCTGCCCTTCATCCGCGAGCCGCTCGCCCTCGTCATCGCGCCGACCCGCGAACTCGCGCTTCAGGTCAGCCGCGAGCTGATCTGGCTGTACGAGAAAGCCGGCGGCCGCATCGCCACCTGCGTCGGCGGCATGGACGCCGCCAAGGAGCGCCGCGCGCTGAGCCAGGGCGCCCACATCGTCGTGGGAACGCCAGGCCGCCTCCGCGACCACCTCGAACGCGGCGCGCTCGATCTCAGCGCGCTCCGCGTCGCCGTGCTCGACGAGGCCGACGAGATGCTCGACATGGGCTTCCGCGAGGACCTGGAGGAAATCCTCGATGCGACCCCCGAAGGCCGCCGCACGCTTCTGTTCTCGGCGACCATGCCCAAGCCGATCGTGGCGCTTGCCAAGCGCTACCAGAAGGACGCGCTGCGCATCTCCACCGTTGGCGAGAATCGCGGCCATGGTGACATCGCCTACCAGGCGGTGACGGTTGCCCCGAACGACATCGAAAATGCGGTGGTGAACCTGCTTCGCCTTCACGAGGCGGAAAGCGCGCTCTGTTTCTGCGCCACCCGCGAGAATGTGCGCCGCCTCCACTCCAGCCTCACCGAGCGCGGCTTCAGCGCCGTCGCCCTTTCCGGCGAGCATAGCCAGAACGAGCGCAACCAGGCCCTTCAGGCGCTGCGCGACGGCCGCGCCCGGGTGCTGGTCGCAACCGACGTCGCCGCCCGCGGCATCGATCTGCCCAACCTCACCCTCGTCATCCACGTCGAGCTGCCGCGCGATGCCGAGACCCTTCAGCACCGCTCCGGCCGCACCGGCCGCGCGGGCAAGAAGGGCACGGCGATCCTGCTCGTCCCCTATCCGCGCCGCAAGCGCGTCGAGATGGTGCTTCGCGGCGCCCGCATCGAAGCCGAGTGGATGAAGCCGCCGACGCCCGAGGACATCCGCAAAAGCGACCACGATCGCCTGCTCGCCGCCTTGCTTGAGCCGGTGGAGATGGACGAGGACGACCGCGAGCTCGCCCAGCGCCTGCTCGAGCAGAAGACCCCCGAGGAGATCGCCGCTGCGCTGGTCCGCGTCCACCGCGCCCGCATGCCGGCGCCCGAGGAAATGGTCGACGGCAATTCCTCCGACGGCGGCCAGGAGCGGCCGCAGGGCCCGCGCCAGGGCTTCGAGGACACGATCTGGTTCCGGATGAACATCGGCCGCCAGCACAATGCCGATCCGCGCTGGCTGCTGCCCTTGCTCTGCCGCCGCGGCCACATCACCCGCAACGACATCGGCGCGATCCGAATCGCCGCCAACGAGACGATGTTCGAAATCCCGCGCGCCGCCGCCACCCGCTTCGCCCAGGCGGTGAAACGCACCTCGACCGACGATGACGGCGAAGGCAGCGTCCGCATCGAAGCCGTAGAAGGCAAGCCGCGCGACACCGCCCGCCAGAACCGCCGCGAGGGCCCGCCTTCGGGTCCGCGCACAGGTGCCGGCGGACCGCGCCCCGGTCCCGGCGGCCCCCGCAGCAGCGGCGGCGACAATGCCGGCGGCCCGCGTCACAAAGCGATGCCGACGCCGTGGAAGGCCAAGGGCCGGCCCAAGGGCTGAGCTGCGGTGGTGATTGCACCGCGCATCCTGGTCGACGCCGACGCCTGCCCGGTGAAGGAGGAGATCTACAAGGTCGCCTTCCGCCACGAGGTGAAGGTGACGCTGGTCACCAACCAGCACTTGCGCGTGCCGCCCCACCCGCTGATCGAGCGGATCACGGTAGGCGCGGGTTTCGACGCGGCCGACGACTGGATTGCCGAGGCCACGGCCGCGGATGCGGTGGTGGTCACCACCGACATCCTCCTCGCCGACCGCTGCCTGAAAGCCGGCGCGGCGGCGGTGATTTCCCCGACGGGCAAGCCCTTCACGGATGCCTCGATCGGCGGGGCGGTCGCCACCCGCGCGATCATGGCCGACCTGCGCGCCGGAATGGGCGACGCGGTCGGCGGCCCCGCGCCATTCTCGAAGACGGACAGGTCAAGGTTCCTGCAAGCGTTGGATGTGGCGCTGGTCAAGTTGAGCCGGCGGTAGGCACTCCTCGCCTGGGGGGCGCCACCCCAACACCGCTCGTTTCGAGCGAAGTCGAGAAACCCGCCCCAATGCCCGTGCAGCGTCTCTCGACTTCGCTCGAGCCGAACGGGGTGGGTGATCCCAAGTATCGAGCTGTATCCAAACCCGACTCCGTTTGCGCCAGTCAGGCTGCTCCTCCCACGTAGCAGAGGAGGCGGCGAACGCCCGGTTCGGGTGGAGAGTCGACATTGCGCTTGCAGGCCAATGCCCATCTCGCGATGCTGAGCGCATGGACGAACTGCTCGGCGATACCATCTTCCTCGATTGGCTTCCTAAGGGTTCATTCAAGCGACCTGGCGCGTCCCTCGCCGACCTGAGCGGCGAGAGGTTTAAGTCTCCCCCGGACTTCAAGTCATATGTAACGACGACCGCAGTGGCGGCATGGGAGCAGCCTATCGGCCGCCTCACTTGCGAGCACGTTCGCTTGCTTACCGGCCAGCAGTTCGGACTGAAGTGGCTGGGCCGACCTGTGGCGCAGTTCGTGGAAATGTATCCTGCTGCCGAGGTCACTTTTTATCCGGGCGACCTGACTATGGCAGCCCTCCAGGCCTTTGAAGAAATCGCCGCCCATGACCCGGATGCCGCGCGCCTCCTCCGGGAGGCCGACTACGGTTGGATGCGGGAGCGATTCACTTTTAGCCGTTCCCTCGTAAGGGAAGCAGAAGCACTTGTGGTGAAAGTGCAGGGGTGACACTTCAAGCAGGAATGTCCGCAATGGGTCGCAAGCGGACATTCGGCGTCGGAGCGCTTCAGCCGCCGCCCAGAATCGCCTCGATCGCCGCTTCGACCTCCAGGATCGGGGCCATGCCGTCTACCCGGCGCACCAGGCCGCGTTCCTCGTAATACGGGAGGATCGGCGCGGTCTTGGCGCGGTATTCGGCCATGCGGTTGCGAACGGTTGCTTCATTGTCGTCGGGGCGGCGCTTGAAGGCGTCGGAGCCGCATTGGTCGCAGCGCCCGCCGATCAGCGGCAGCTTGTAGCGGTCGTGGTAGCTTGCGCCGCAGCTTGCGCAGCTGAAGCGGCCGGTGATGCGATCGACCAGCGCGTCCTCGTTGACCTGCAGCTCGATGACATGGTCGAGCTTCATGCCCTTCTCCGCCAGGATCGCGTCGAGCGAGCGGGCCTGGGCGTCGGTGCGGGGATAGCCGTCGAAGATGAAGCCGGGCGGGTAATGGCCGTCCGGATAATCGAGCCGGTCGCGGATCAGGGCGTTGACCAGGTCGTCGGGAACGAGGTCGCCCGCTTCCATGATCGACTTCGCCTGCAGGCCGGTGGGGCTGCCGATCTTCATCGCATAGCGCAGCATGTCGCCGGTCGAGAGCTGAACCAGGCCGCGCTGGGCCATCAGCCGCTCGGCCTGGGTTCCTTTTCCGGCGCCCGGAGGGCCAAGCAGGATGATGTTCATGGCTTGCTTGCTCTCCCTTGCCGCGGCGCGCCTCTTTAGCGGGCGCGTCCGCCCTTCAGCTTCGCCTTCTTGATCAGATCGCCATATTGGTGGGCGATGAGATGGCTCTGGATCTGGGTTACCGTATCCATCGTCACGTTGACGACGATCAGCAGCGATGTGCCGCCCAGGTAGAAGGGCACCCCGGCCTTGGCCATCAGGAACTCCGGCACCAGGCAGATGATCGTCAGGTAGGCCGCGCCGATCACGGTGATCCGGGTCAGCACGTAATCGAGATATTCCTCGGTGCGCTTGCCGGGCCGGATGCCGGGAATGAAGCCGCCGTAGCGCTTCAGATTCTCCGCGGTCTCCTCCGGGTTGAAGACAACCGCGGTGTAGAAGAAACAGAAGAAGATGATGCCGGCGGCGTAGAGGAACATGTAGAGCGGCTGGCCGTGCTGGAGCGCGGCGGTGACCGTGATCAGCATGTCGCCCCAATTGCTGTCGCCTTCCGTGCGGTTGCCCGCGAACTGCGCGATGGTCAGCGGCATCAGCAGCAGCGACGAGGCGAAAATCGGGGGAATCACGCCCGCGGTGTTGATCTTCAGGGGAAGGTGCGAACGCTCCGCCTGCATCTGGCCGCGCGCGGTCTGGCGCTTGGGATATTGGATCAGCACGCGGCGCTGGGCCCGCTCCATGAAGCAGATGCCGAGCGTGATCGCGATCACCAGGGCAACCACCATCAGAATGGTGGTCAGCTGCATGCTGCCGGTGCGGCCGCCTTCGAACACCTGGGCAAGGGCGGTGGGAAGCTGGGCGACAATGCCGGCCATGATGATGAGAGACACGCCGTTGCCGATGCCGCGGCTGGTGATCTGCTCGCCAAGCCACATCAGGAACAGCGTGCCGCCGGTCAGGCTGACCACTGCGCTGATCCGGAACATCAGGCCGGGATTGACGACGGCGGAACCGCCCGAGTTCGCGCCCCAGCCTTCAAGGCCGACGGCAATGAAATAGCCCTGGATGAGGCAGAGCAGGACGGCGCCGTAGCGGGTGTATTGGTTGATCTTCTTGCGGCCGGTTTCACCTTCCTTCTTCAGCGCCGCGAGGGACGGCGACATGGAGGAGGCGAGCTGCACCACGATGGACGAGGTGATGTAGGGCATTACGCCGAGCGCGATGAGGCTCATCCGCTCAAGGCTGCCGCCCGAAAAGGTGTTGAAGAAATCGAGCACGGTGCCGCGGGTCGTGTCGAACAACGCGCCGAGCGCGCCCGGATCAAGGCCGGGCAGCGGCACGAAGCTCAGCAGGCGGAAGACGATCAGCGCGCCGAGGGTGAACCACAGCCTTTTTTTGAGATCGGTCGCCTTGGCGAAGCTCGCCATGGAGAGATTGGCTGCCATCTGGTCGGCTGCGGATGCCATTCGTCGTTCGCCTTTACATCAAATCCAGGGTCCGCCCGTCTGAATAGCGGCTGAGCCGTCCTTCGAGACGCGTCTTCGCCAAGCTCAGCCGCTCCTCAGGATGAGCGGATAGGAAGTTCGCTCATGCTGAGGAGGCATTGAGCTTGGCGAAATGCCGTCTCGAAGCACCCTCAGTCCCGCTCGGTTTGAGCGGGATCACGGTAGAGGCCCTGTATATAGAGCCTCCGCGCGCAATGTCAGGTCCGCTCAGGCGTCCTTGCGCTTCTTGATGCTGTTCTTCTTGGCCTTCGCCTTGTCGGCAGCCGAGACAACCTCGATCACGTCGACCGAACCGCCCGCGGCTTCCACGGCCTCACGGGCGCCCTTGGAGGCACCGGCGACGCGGAAGGCGAGCTTGGCGGAGAAGGTGCCCTTGCCGAGCAGGCGGACGCCGTCCTTGCCGCCGCGGGCCAGGCCGGCGGCCTTGAGCGCTGCGTGGTCGATCGTGCCGTCGGCGGCGAGCTTGCCGTTGTCGATCAGCTTCTGGATCGCGCCAAGGTTCACCTCGGCATAATCCTTGGCGAAGATGTTGTTGAAGCCGCGCTTCGGCAACCGCATGTGGAGCGGCATCTGGCCGCCTTCGAAGCCGAAGATCGACACGCCCGAACGGCTGGTCTGGCCCTTCTGGCCGCGCCCGGCGGTCTTGCCGAGGCCGGAACCGATGCCGCGGCCGACGCGGACGCGCGACTTGCGGGCGCCCTGATTGTCACGAAGATCGTTGAGTTTGATGGTCATTGCACTCGCTTTCGCTTTTGTCGCGCTGGGAGCCGGAGCTCCCTGTTAGCCCCTCTCCCATTTCGGGAGAGGGAGGGGCCCATCGCGTCAGCGATGGTAGGGAGAGGGAATGAGGGTCGTGACAGTCACCTACCTCGGGCCCTCTCCCTGCCGGCTTGCGCCGGCTGTCCCTCTCCCGCGAAGGGGAGAGGGAAGAAGGGCTCAACCCTCGACCGAAATCATGTGGTGCACCCGGCGGATCATGCCGCGGACCTCCGGGGTATCCGTCAGCTCCACCGTTTTGTGCATCTTGTTGAGGCCGAGGCCGACCAGCGTCTGGCGCTGGCTGGAGGTGCGCCGGATCGGCGAACCCGTCTGGGTGATCTTGATGGTCGCCATGTGCTTACTCCGTCACTGCCAGGGCATCAGCCTCGGCAGTCTGCGAGCCGCCGCGGCCGAGCAGGTCCGCAATCTTCTTGCCGCGACGCTGCGCCACCGATTTGGGGCTGGTCTGATCGGTGAGCGCCTCGAAAGTCGCCCGGATCATGTTGTAGGGATTGCTGGTGCCGACGGACTTGGTCACCACGTCGGCAACGCCAAGGCTTTCGAACACGGCGCGCATCGGGCCGCCGGCGATGATGCCGGTACCGGCAGGCGCGGTCCGCAACGTCACCAGGCCGGCGCCGAAATGGCCGTTGCCGTCATGGTGAAGCGTGCGGCCTTCCTTCAGCGGAACGCGGATCATGGCCTTCTTGGCCGCAGCGGTCGCCTTGGTGATGGCTTCCGGCACTTCGCGTGCCTTGCCCTTGCCGAAGCCGGCGCGGCCCTTGCCGTCGCCGACCACGACCAAAGCCGCAAAGCCGAAGCGCTTGCCGCCCTTCACCGTCTTGGAGACGCGGTTGATGTGGACCAGCTTTTCGATCAGCTCTTCGCCGCCGTCGTCGTCGCGGTTGCCGCCACGGCCGCCGCGCTCGTCGCGCCGGCCACGATTGCCGCCCGGACCACCGCCGCGATTGCCGTCACGGCCGCCGCCGCCGCCGCCGCCACGACCGCCACGGCCGCCGCGACCGCCGCCCGGACCACGGCCTTCGCCGCGTGCCTCGGAGGGAGCGCCTTCGGCAACGGCCACATTCTCGGCCGGCTGCGTCGGGGACTGCTGCGACGTTTCGATGTTGTTTTCGTCAGCCATTTAGAACTCCAATCCGCCTTCGCGGGCGGCATCGGCCAGCGCCTTGACGCGGCCGTGAAACAGGAAACCGCCACGGTCGAACACCACCTGGGTGACGCCCGCTTCCTTGGCGCGCTCGGCGACCCGGCGGCCGACATCCTGGGCGGAGCCAACGGTGGCGCCAGTCGTGTCGCGCACGTCCTTTTCCAGCGTCGAGGCCGAGGCCACGGTGCGGCCTTGGACATCGTCGATGACCTGCGCATAGATGTGACGGCCCGACCGGTGGATCGAAAGCCGGGGACGGACGCCGCCGCGTTTGCGGAGCGAGGTGCGGACGCGCTGACGGCGCCGCTCAAAGAGGGAGAGTTTCGCCATGGCTTACTTCTTCTTGCCTTCTTTGCGGAAGATGAACTCGCCGCGATATTTGATGCCCTTGCCCTTATAGGGTTCGGGCTTGCGCCAGCGGCGGATCTCGGCGGCGAGCTGACCGACGCGCTGGCGGTCGTTGCCGGAGATCACGACGGTGGTGGTGTCGGGCGTCGCCACGGTGAGATCGGCCGGCACCGCGACGTTGACGTCGTGGCTGTAGCCAAGCTGCAGGCGCAAATTCTTGCCCTGCATCGCCGCGCGGTAACCGACGCCGGTGATCTCGAGCGTCTTGGTGAAGCCGTCGGTGACGCCGGTCACGAGGTTCTGCACCAGCGTGCGGTGCATGCCCCAGAAGGAGCGCGCGCGC
>DASVUV010000094.1:0-16647 GCA_036386875.1 Allosphingosinicella sp. | reverse complement strand
CAGGCGCGGGCATGGTGTGCCCGGCGTGGGGATCGGCCGGCGCCGTTTGCGGCATATCGTGGCCGGCGTGCGGGTCGGCAGCGGGCGCAGGCTCTGCCTCCGGCATCACGTGCCCTGCATGGGGGTCCGCGGGCTTCGCCGCGGGCATGGCGTGGCCGGCGTGACCGGCATGCTGGGCAAGCGCCGGTGCCGAGGCTCCAAGCAGAAGGACAAGGAGCAGCTGCTTCATGCCGTCTCTCCATCCATGGGGCGCACGGTGACGACACGCATCATCCCCGCATGCATGTGCAGCATCAGGTGACAGTGAAAGGCCCAGTCGCCCGGCGCGTCGGCGGTGAGGTCGAAGCTCTGCGCCGCGCCCGGCAGCACCCGCACCGTGTGCTTCACCGGATGGTTGCCGGATTGGCCGTTCACCACCTCGAAGAAGTGGCCGTGAAGGTGCATCGGGTGGGTCATCATGGTGTGGTTGATCATGGTGACGCGCACCCGCTCGTTCCGCTCGAAGCGGATCGGCTCGGGCGCTTCCGACAGCTTCTTGCCGTCCATCGACCACATGAAGCGCTCCATGTTGCCGGTGAGGTGGACCTCCACGGTGCGGGTCGGCGTGCGGGTGTCCGGGTTCGGCACGGCCGAGATCAGATCGCGGTAGGTGAGTACGCGGTGGCCGGCATTCTCGAGCCCAAGGCCAGGCTCGCCCGAGCGGTCGGTCGGCATCGGCGCGATCATGTCGACGCCGACCCCAACCTTGAACGGCACCTCCGTCTCGTCGCGCATGTCCATCTTGCCGTGGTCCATGGCCATGCCGGCGCCGCCGTCCTGGGCGCCATGATCCATCCCGGCCATGTCCCCCATGCCACCCATGCCCATGTCCTTCATCGTCAGGATCGGGCGTTCCCGAAGCGGGGGCACCGGCGCGCGCATGCCCCGGCGCGGGGCGAGGGTGGCGACGCCCATGCCCGATCGGTCCATCGCCTCGGCCACGAAGCTGTAAGCGCCCTCGCCGGGGGTGACGATCACGTCGTAGGTCTCCGCATTGCCGATCTGGATTTCGTCCACCGTAACGGGCCGGACGTGCTGGCCGTCGGAGGCGACCACCTCCATCGCCAGACCCGGAATACGGACGTTGAAGATGGTCATCGCCGCCGCGTTGACGATGCGCAGCCGCACCCGCTCGCCGGGCTTGAACAGGCCGGTCCAGTTCTCGTCCGGCCCGTGGCCGTTGATCAGGTAGGTGTAGGCGGCGCCGGTGACGTCCAGGATGTCGGTCGGGTCCATGCGCATCTGCGCGAACATCGCGCGGTCGGCGGCGGACATCTTGTCCTTGCCCTGCAGCCGGCGGAGCAGGGTGGTGCGCTGGCGGTTGAAGAAGCCCGCTTCTTGCTTGAGCCGCTGCATGAGTTGGTGCGGGTGCATGAACGTCCAGTCGGAAAGGACGATCACGTGCTCGCGGTCGTAGGCGACCGGATCGGCGCCGGCGGGATCGATCACCAGAGGGCCGTAGAGGCCGGACTGCTCCTGGTGGCCCGAATGGCTGTGATACCAGTAAGTCCCCGACTGGCGGATCGGGAATTCGTAGGTGAAGGTGGAGCGCGCCTTGATGCCGGGGAAGCTGACGCCCGGAACGCCGTCCATCTGAAACGGCACGATCAGGCCGTGCCAGTGGATCGAGGTGTCCTCGTCCAGCCGGTTGTCGACGTGCAGGCGCACGTTCTGGCCTTCCTCCAGGCGGATCAGCGGACCGGGGACCGTGCCGTTTACAGTCACCGAATGGCCGCTTCGGCCGCCGGTCGAGAACGGGCCGTGGTCCACCGTCAGGCGAATATCCTCGCCGGTCAGCGTTTCGTTCTGCCGGACGGTGCCCGGAGTGCCGCTCTGCGCCCAGGCGGGAAAGAGCGGCGCGAGGCCGAGCCCGGCCCCCCCCAGAGCGGCGGCGCGCAGCAAGGCGCGGCGCTCGATGGCGCGCGTGTCGATGGTCATGGGTATTCCTTTGAAGGGGAGGCGCAGGCCGGGCCCGCGCCTCCGCCCGTCAGTGCTTAATGGCCGCCGTGATCGCCGTGCGCGGCGGGCTTGGCCTCGGCCTTGTGCGATTGGTGATCGCAGCAGGCCATCTTCTTGCCGTCCTGCGCCATCGGGCAATCGTGCTTCTTCGCTTCGCCGGCCATGTGCGCGGCGTGCTCGGCGGGGCTCATCTTGCCGTGCTCCATCTGGCCATGGCCCATCTTGGAATGGTCCATCTGGCCGTGCTGGCTGTGATCGGTCGCCGGGGCGGTCTGGGCGGCGGCGGGAACGGCGAAGGCGAGCGCAAATGCGCTGAGGATAAGCTTCATCTCGGTATCTCCTGAAAATCTGATGTGGATCGGATATTCAGGCGATTCGGGGAGGAGGCGTCTCGGCTTCGGGGGAAAGGCCGGTAATGACCGGAACGAGCACTGCCACCAGCGTCGGGCGCAGAACGATCTGCTCGGCCGCCAGCGGAGCCTCGGCGGCCGGAAGAGCCGCGCAGGCCATCAGGCAGTCCGCGGCGGAGGAGCCACCCTGGTCCTTCTTGTCCGCCTTGCCGTCCATATCCGCGCAATGGCCGGCCTCGGCCGACGCCATCTCGCCGTGCGGCGCGGCGGCAACGGCATGGCCCTGCCCGGCCATGGCGAGCGGCATCAGCAGCAGCGCGAACATGGCAAGGAGGCGGAGGAGGCGGGACGCCGTCATGGACGCGAGATAAGCGCCGGACCCGCTGGTTGCAACGGCGGCGGTCACCCGCCGGACTCTTCCGGGCCGTCCAGGATGGGACAAGGGAGCCGGCCGCCGCCGTGACAGGACAGCAGGGAGCAACGCTGATAAGCGGCCACGGAAGCGGGAACCTTGGTGGGAGCGGCAAGGGCCGGGATCGCATTCACCCGGCTGCATCAACACCTTGGAAAGGCAGCGTGGCGGAGACGGAGGGATTCGAACCCTCGGTAGGAGTAATCCCCCTACGACGGTTTAGCAAACCGTTGGTTTCAGCCACTCACCCACGTCTCCGGTTGCGCTGAGCGGCGGGCTATAGCGGGGCCTTGGGGGCTGTTCAAGCGGCGCTTGGGCGGCGGCCTGGCTTATTATCGACTCTCCCCACCGTTCGTTCATTGCGGGGAAAGCCGCGGCGGGATTAACCTTCCTCTTTGTAACGCTTAGGGGGGAATGGGGAATGTTCCGCAACAGCTTGATGAGGCTCGCCGCCGTGGCCGCGCTGGCGATGGGCAGCGCCGCGGGCGCGCAGGTCGGCACGGTGGATCCGAACGATGCTTATGCGCGGGGTGCCCAGACCGCGCCCGATCAGGAAGAGGAGCAGGCGCCCGCCGAGAGCGAGTGGGTCGCCACCGATCCGGGTACGCAGGGAACGCAAGAAGCGCCGGGCGATCGGGGCTATGAGGCCGACGCGCCGTCCAGCGCATCCAGCCGCGCAAGCGCCGCCGCCGGAAACGAGACGGTTGCCCGCCGCGACGTGTTCACCGCGGCGGAAGGCGTGTTCGGCAAGGGCGCGGAAGGGCTCGCCGACATGATCGAGAAACTCTTGCGCGATCAGGGCGAGCCCAATGCCTACATCACCGGCCGCGAGGCGGGCGGCGCGTTTATCGCCGGCGTCCGCTACGGCTCGGGCACGCTTCACCACCAGGTGGAAGGCGACCGGCCGATCTACTGGACGGGCCCCTCGCTCGGCTTCGATTTCGGCGCCGATGCCGCCAAGGTGTTCGTTCTGGTCTACAACCTCCACGATGCGCAGCGCATCTTCCGCCGTTATCCGGCGGCGGAGGGCAACGCCTATGTGGTGGGCGGCCTCACCGCCAGCTATCTGAGGCGCGGCGACGTGGTGCTGATCCCGATCCGCCTGGGCGTCGGCGCGCGGCTCGGCGTCAACGGCGGCTATATGCGCTTTTCCGAGAAGACCCGCTGGCTGCCGTTCTGAACTAGCTCACCAGCCGCGTGAGGCCGTCGATCGTGTCGGCCTCCGCGGCGGGCTTGTCGCGGCGGATCCGGGAAACGCGCGGAAAGCGCATCGCCAGGCCGGATTTGTGGCGTTTCGACTGGTGGATGGAGTCGAAGGCGACTTCGAGCACCAGCGTCTTCTGCACCTCGCGCACCGGGCCGAAGCGCTGAAGGGTGTTGTTGCGCACGAAACGATCCAGCCACATCAGCTCCTCGTCGGTGAAGCCGAAATAGGCCTTGCCGACGGGCAGCAGCTCGCCTTCGCCAGTCCAGCAGCCGAAGGTGAAATCCGAATAATATGACGAGCGCTTCCCGCTGCCGCGCGCCGCATACATCAGCACGCAGTCGGCGGTGAGCGGATCGCGCTTCCATTTGTACCAGAGGCCGGTCTTGCGGCCGGGGACATAGGGGCTGTCGCGGCGCTTCAGCATCACGCCTTCAATCGAGGCGTCGCGGCTGCCGGCGCGGATTTCCTCAAGCGCATCGAAGCTGTCGGCCTCGATCAGGGCGGAAAGGTCGAAGCGGTCCGGGTCGAGGCGCGCGACGAAGGGCTCCAGGCGGGTTCGGCGCTCCGACCAGGGAAGGGCGCGGACGTCCTCCCTGCCGTCGAACAGGATGTCGTAGAGGCGGACAAAGGCCGGATATTCGCGCAGCGTCTTGGGCGAGACGACCTTGCGCCCAAGCCTTTGCTGGAGCGCGTTGAAGCTTGCCGCGGCCCCGCCATGGGCGTCGGCCCCCTGGAACTCGCCTTTGACCAAGAGCTCGCCGTCGACGACGCCATCGACGCGAAAGGCTTCGGCGACTTCCGGGAAGCTGTGGGTGATGTCGTCGCCCGCCCGGCTGTAGAGCCGGGTCTGGCCCGCGACACCGACGATCTGCACCCGGATGCCGTCCCATTTCCACTCGGCGGCGTATTCGGCCATCGATACGCGCAGCTCTTCAAGCGGGTGGGCAAGCATGAAGGGGCGGAAGACGGGGACGTTCTCGGACGTCGGCTGGGCGCCGCGGCCTTCCGCCCAATCGAACAGCGGCAGGTACGGCGCCCCGATGCCGTGCCACACCTCCTCCACCGCATCGACGTCTAGCCCGAAGGCCTGCGCCAGCGCCGTCTTGGCGAGACGCGCGGAGACCCCGATGCGCAGCTCGCCGGTGGCAAGCTTGAGGAGGGCGTAGCGGCCGGAGGCGTCGAGATGGTCGAGCATGCCGACAAGCGCGCCCGGCGCCTCGACGCGTCCAAGCCCGCGCAGCCGCTCCACCACCGCGCCGATGCGCAGCGAGCCGTCGTCGAGTTCCGCCGGCTCGCCCAGCGGCTTGGGCCAGAGCAGGGACACGGTCTCGGCCATGTCGCCGACATAGTCCCAGCTCATGTTGAACAAGGTGGGATCGACCCGCTCCTCGACCAACGCGCGGATCGCGGCGGGTTTGGCGCCGGGGAGGTCGAGCTCACCGGTCAGAGCGGCAAGCGCATAGCCGCGGTCGGGGTCGGGGGTGCGGCGCAGATAGTCGCCGATCAGCTTGAGCTTGCCGTTGCGCGAACGGGTGTAGACGAGGCTGTCGAGGAGCTGTGAGAATTCGCGCATCGCGGGCGTAACGAACCGCCGGGCGGCGGGTTCAGTCGGGCCGGCGGTGCAGCGAGCGGCGCCCCTATGTTCCTCCCCATCGAAGATGGGGAGGGGAAGCACACGAAGTGTGGTGGAGGGGTAACCTGCCGTGGAGATTGGCGGCTCACGCGCGAACCGCCCAAGCCGGCGCCAATCACCCCTCCACCAGCTTCGCTGGTTCCCCTCCCCACCGAGCTATCGCTCGGCGGGAGGAAGTGGGGCGCCGGCTAAACCGCCCTCACCCCACCCAGGCGGCGACTTCTGCGGCGACTCGGTTGGCCGCCTGGTTGAGGGCCGGGCCGGCGCTTGCCGCATCGATCAGGGGCATCGGTACACGCGCCTCGAAGCGGCGGCTTTCAATCCCATCGCTGCCGCGGGCGAGGACGCCGTCATAGATCACCACCGCTTCGCTGGTGTCGGCATCGACGCCGAAGCTTTGCAGGGTGCCGGTGAGGCGCAGGCCGGGATCGAGCGTGAACTGGCGTGCGTCGAGGACGACCCGGCCCGAGCGGGCGGAAATCGTCTCGCCGATCAGGCGGGCAAACAGCGCGTCCGGATTCTCGACCCATTGCGCGTTCTTGAGGTAGGCGACCGCCGTGCCGCCGGTGCGCACCGGCACGCGGGCGGTGCGCAGCTCCTGCGGGATTGCGGGCGGGACCACCGTCATCGTCTGGGCGGCGGTGGAGGTCTGGGTGGTACCGGCGGGCCGCGCCTGCTCGGCGGTCAGGCGCATCAGCACCGGCGGCGTCTTCGGGCCGAAGCTGCAGGCGGACAGCAAAAGCGCCGCCGCGACGGGAAGGAGCGTGCGATAGGCCATCACTTCTTTTGCCCTTTATAATTCGGAAGGCTTGGGCCGCTGATCACGCCAAGCGCGCCCTGGGTGTCGAGCCGCTGGGAAACGGCGCTGAGGCTGGTCGAAACTTCGCGAAGATCGCGTACGAGCTGGCCGACTTCGGGAATGGTCTGCTTGGAAAAGGCCTGCACGCCGGGCTTTGCATCGGACAGCAAGGCGTCGAGATTCTGCATGCTGCCCTCGGCGGCGCGAACCGTCTGGCGAAGGTCGGAGATCAGCGGCCGCGCGTCGCGCTGGAGAAGCGCATCCGACGTGTCGGCAAGCTGGCCGAACTCCTCGGCGGCGGCGCCGGCCTGGCGGATGGCGATTCGCGCTTCCGCCATGGTGGCGGCGATCTCGTCCGAACGTTCGGCAAGGTTGCGGCTGATCTCCTGGACGTTGCCGAGGATGGCGGCGATCGACGTCTGGTTCTGGTCGGACAGCAATTCGGTAAGCCGCAACGTCAGGGTGGAGACCCGCTCGAGCAGCTCCGGCGCGCTGCTCAGCAGCTGGGCGATTCCGCCTGGCTTGGTGGGAATCACCGGCACGTCATAGGGGCAGAGCGAGCGGCGGTTCGGCCCCTCCGGGCAGGCCAACTCGCGGGCAGCGGCGGGGCGGTTGGCATTGCGCTCCGGCGGATCGAGCTGAATCTGCGAAACGCCGGTGAAGCCGACGCCCTTGATCGTCGCGAAGGTGCCGACCAGAATCGGCGTCGCGTCGTTGACGGTGATCCGAACCCGCACGAATTCGGGCGTCTTGGGCTCCAGATTGATCGAGTCCACCTGTCCCACCGGCACGCCTGAGAAGGTCACGGCGCTGCCTTTGGCAAGGCCGTCCACCGCTTGCTTGAAGAAAATGTCGTAATGCTTGTTCTGGTCGCCGCCGGCTTGGGAGATCCAGATAATGAAGCCGACAAGGGCGATGATCGCCGCCAGTACGACGCTGCCGACGAGCAGGTGGTTCGAACGCGTTTCCATCAGGCTTTACCGTTCCCGCTCTGCGCGCCGGGCGACCCTGAGGCTTCCGCCTCCGCCGCCTCGACCGCTTCTTCCGCCGCGCGACCGCGCGGGCCTCTGAAATATTCCTGAATCCACGCGTGGTCCAATGCCAATAATTCCGGGATCGTTCCGACCGCGACGACCTTGCGGTCGGCAAGCACCGCGACACGGTCGCAGATGGTGTAGAGCGTGTCGAGATCGTGGGTGATGATGAACACGGTAAGGCCGAGCTGGTCGCGAAGCTCCACGATCAGCTCGTCGAAGGCCGCGGCGCCGATCGGGTCGAGGCCGGCGGTCGGCTCGTCAAGGAACAACAGCTCCGGGTCAAGCGCGAGCGCGCGGGAAATGCCGGCGCGCTTCTTCATGCCGCCCGACAGCTCCGACGGGTATTTGGGCCCGGCATTGGTGGGCAGCCCGACCATGACGATCTTGAAGGCGGCGATCTCGTTGAGCAGCTTTTCCGACAATCGCGGATAGAATTCGCGCAGCGGCACCTGGACGTTCTCGGCCACGGTCAGCGTCGAGAACAGAGCGGCGCCCTGGAACATGATCCCCCAGCGCTTGCGCACGCCTTGCAGGCACTTGTCGTCGGCGGTGAGCATCGGCTGACCGAAGACGTAGATCTCGCCTTCAACGGGCTGCTGGAGGCCGATGATCGAGCGCATCAGCACCGACTTGCCGGTGCCGGATCCGCCGACCACGCCGATGATTTCGCCGCGCCGGACATCGAGATCGAGGCCCTCGTGGATGATCTGGTCGCCAAACGCATTCTTGAGGCCGCGGACCGAGATGATGGGTTGGTCGTCGTTCACAGCCAGCCCACTTCGGTGAAGAATACGGCGAAAAAGGCGTCGAGAACGATCACCAGGAAAATTCCCTGGACGACGGCCGTGGTGGTCCTGAGGCCGACCTCCTCGGCCGAAGACTCGACCTGCATGCCCTGGAAGCAGCCGGCCATGGCGATGATCAGGCCAAAGAACGGCGCCTTGATCAGGAGCTGCCAAAGATCGGTGATCGGCACGACCTCGCGGATGCGCTGCACGAAGGTGACGGGCGGAATGTCGAGGCCGACCCAGCAGAACACCGCGCCACCGACGATCGACACCAAGGCGGCGTAGAAGCCGAGCAAAGGCATCATCATCACGGTGGCAAGGACGCGGGGCAGCACCAGGGCTTCCATCGGAGAGACGCCGATGGTGCGCATCGCATCCACTTCCTCGGCCAGTTTCATCGATCCGAGCTGGGCGGCAAAGGAAGAGCCGGAGCGGCCGGCGACCATGATCGCCGTCATCAGCACGCCCAGTTCCTTGATCGAGCTTCGGCCGATCAGGTTCACCGTGAAGACTTCGGCCCCGAACTGGCGAAGCTGCACCGCGCCCTGCTGGGCGATGACGATTCCGACCAGGAAGCTCATCAGGCCGATGATCGCGAAAGCGTGAACGCCGACCACTTCGAACCGCTGGACGACGGCGTTGATCCGGAAGCGGCGCGGCTCGCGGACGACGCGGGTGATCGCGACCAGCATGGCGCCGAAAAAGGTGATCAGGCCGACAAAGGTTCGGCCCGCCTCGATGGCCGCGCTGCCGAGCTGGTCCAGCACACGGGCGAAGGGCGAGGGCGGATCGGGCCGCACCTTGACCGGCTCGTCGACCTCCTGGATTCGGCTGAGCAGGCGCGCCACACCGGGCGAAGCGCCGGTCAGCTCGCCGCCGCGGTCGCGCACCGTGCGGTGGACGATCCACGCGCCGATCGTGTCCATGTGGCCGACCTGGCTGAGGTCGATCAGGAAGCCGCTGCCCTTGAGGCGCTCAAGCTTGGCAGGGAGCACGCCGAGGCGCGACAGCGTCAGATCGCCCTCGAAGCGCAGGACGCGGCGCCCGGCTTCGGACCCTTCGGTGAAACGGGCGACACTGCTCATTGCCGCGACATAGCTTGTATTTCCGGCGCCCGGCAAGCTGGACAAGGAAGATTGGCTCTGCTTGGGCCCGAGCCATGAAGGCACAGCTCGCCATTTACGACATGGACCGAACGGTTACGCGCCGCGCGACCTATACGCCGTTCCTGATCCACGCCGCGCTTTCGCTTGCCCCGTGGCGGCTGGTTTTCTTCCCTTTCGTGCTGTTGTGGATGCTCGCCTACCTTGCCAAGCTGATCGACCGGGGGCGCCTCAAGGAGATCAACTACAACCTGCTCGTCGGCCGCAACGTGACCGCGGCGCGGCTGGAGCCGGTGATCGAAAGCTTTGCCGAGAAGCAGGTCGCCGGCAACATCATGCCCGGGGCGCGGCGCAACATCGCCGCCGACCGCGCGGCCGGGCGGCGGCTGGTGATGGCGACCGCGTCCTACCGGCTCTACGCCGCGTCGATCGCGCGGCGGATGGGCTTCGACGATGTGATCGCGACCGAAACGGGCCTCGACACGGAAGGCCGGGTGGTGGCGCGGATCTCGGGGAGCAATTGCTACGGCCCGGCCAAGCTCGACATGATCGAGCAATGGATGGTGCGCGAGGGCCTCACCCGAGACGCGGTGCACATCCGTTTTTATTCGGACCATGTCTCCGACCAATACGTCCACCGCTGGGCGGACGAAGCGGTCGCCGCCAACGCGCATGCGCGGCTGGTGAAGCTCGCCCGCCTGGAAGGCTGGGAAGTGGTCGACTGGGGCAAGGACGGCTGAAACGCGCGGACTCCCCTCCCAGCAAGGGGGGGGGAACTGCGCGATGCTTGGGTCCGCCGAGTGAACTCCCCTCCCTGCAAGGGAGGGGCCGGGGGCGGGTAGCCGCTGAGCCCCCTCGATGGGGGCGAAGCGGCCTTGCGGCGTCAGAGTAGCGCTTCGCGGGCATCGAGCCCACTCAGCGCTTACCCACCCCACCCCTCCCTAAACAGGGAGGGGAGTTGCTTGATGGTTGGTCGCGCTACGTGACTCCCCTCCCTGCATGGGAGGGGCCGGGGGTGGGTAGCCGCGCAGCCCCCTCGATGGGGGCGAAGCGGCCTTGCTGCCTCCGGGTAGCGCTTCGCGGGCATCGAGCCCACTCAGCGCTTACCCACCCCTACCCCTCCCTAAACAGGGAGGGGAGTTACGCTGGCGCTCGTCAAACCGCCTTTAGCGCCTGGTCGAAGTCGGCGATGAGGTCGTCCGGGTCCTCGACGCCGATCGAGATGCGCACCAGATTGTCGGTGATGCCGAGCGCCTGCTTGCGCTCCTCGGGCACGGACAGGTGGGTCATCGCCGCGGGCGCGCTGGCGAGGGTCTCGGTGCCGCCGAGGCTGACCGCGAGGTGGGCAATCTTGAGCGAATCGAGGAAGGCAAAAGCCTCCTTCTCGCCGCCCTTCAGGTAAAGCGAGAAGGTCGAGCCGGCGCCGGTGCAGTGGCGGCGGTAAATGTCGGCCTGGCGGGCGTCGTCGCCGCCTTCCAGGAAGCCCAGATAGCCGACGCTTTCGACCTTCGCGTGGTCCTTCAGGAACGCGCAGACCTGCTCGGCATTGCGGCCGGCTTTTTCCATGCGCAGCTCAAGCGTTTCGAGGGAGCGCAGCAGCATCCAGGCGGTGTTGGGATCGGTGATCGTGCCGATCGTGTTGCGGAGCATGCGGATGGTGTTGATGTGGCCCTTCGCGCCGGTGATTCCGCCCGCGACGAGGTCGGAATGGCCGCCGGCATATTTGGTCAGGGAATAGACCGACAGGTCGGCGCCGTGGCGAAGCGGCTGCTGCCAGAGCGGGCCGAGGAAAGTGTTGTCGATGGCGATCGGCGGGCGCGCGTCTTCGTCGAACTGCGCGTCGACGACTCGGCGCACCGCCTCGACATCGACCAGAACGTTGGTCGGGTTGGCGGGGCTTTCCAGATAAACCAGCGGCACCCGGCCCTTGGCCTTGGCGCGGCTCATCACTTCGGCGATCTCGTCCTCGGTCGCACCGGCGGGGAAATCGAGCCAGGAGACGCCGAAGCGGCCGAGGATTCGGCCGATCAGGGTCTCGGTGGCTGCGTAAAGCGGCCCGCTATGCACCACCACGTCGCCCGGCTGCACGAAGGCGAGGAGCAGGGTGGCGATGGCCGACATGCCCGACGAGAAGGTCAGCGCGTCCTCGGCGTCTTCCCACAGGCCGAGACGATCCTCGAGGATCTCCTGGTTGGGTCCGTTGAAGCGCGAGTAGACGAGGCCTTCCGCCCCGCCCGGCCGCTTACCCGTTACGCCCTCGAAATGACGTTTACCCGCCGCGGCACTTTCGAAAACAAATGTAGAGGTAAGAAAGATCGGCGCCTTCAAGGACCCTTCCGACAAGGCCGGATCGAAGCCGTGGCCCATCATCAGGGTGGAAGGCTTGAGCCGGCGGCCGCCGATTTCCAGCACGCCGGTCTTCGGCCGGCGGCGGGGGGTGGCGCCGGTCAGGTCGGATTCGTCTTCTTCATGCATGCGGTATCTCCAGGTCCTTCGAGACGCTGCTTCGGCTTCGCTCAGCAGCTCCTCAGGATGAGCGAAACCCCACGCTCCCGCTCATCCTGAGGAGGGACTGAGCCTGTCGAAGTCCCGTCTCGAAGGAGGCCCCCTAGCGCAGAAGCGGCGCGATCATCCAGACAATCCCGACCATCAGGGGCACGCCGAGCAGATCGAGTGCCAGCCCGGCCTTGAGCATCCGGGGGAGCGCGATGTGACCGGTGGCCCAGGCGATAGCATTCGGGCCGGTGCCGGACGGGAGCATGAAGCCCCAGCTTGCCGCCCAGGCGGCGGGGAGGGCGAGGAGGATGGGATCGATGCCTGTCGCGGCGATGATGCCGGCGACCACCGGGATGATCCCGCTTGCCGCCGCGACGTTGGAGGCGAATTCGGTGATCAGGATGACGAGGGCGACGAGGGCGACTGCGACAACCAGCGGGTGGACGTTGCGCAAAGGCTGAAGCGCGACTCCGAGCCAGTCGGCGAGGCCGGATGCGCCGATGCCTGCCGCCAAGGCGAGGCCGCCGCCGAACAGCATGATTACGCCCCACGGCGCGCGGTTGGCTTCCTCCCAGTTGAGGATCGCGCGGCCGGTGCCATCGGGGATGACGAACAGAAGCAAGGCGGCGGCGACGGCGACCGTGCCGTCGGTGAGGCTGTCCTTGGGGAGGAGCGGTGTGATGAAGGGTAGTGCAACCCAGGCTGCAACCACCATTGCGATCAGCGGTACGAGGCGCTTTTCGGCTGTGGACCAGGCGCTGGTCTCGCCGATGCCGGCGAGCGCTTCGGCGGGGTCGAAGTCGGTCGGCTGGACGCGCTGGACCTTCATCAGGATCCACCAGCACAGGGGAATCGAGACGGCGACCAGCGGCAGGCCGTAAATCGCCCAGGTGAGGAAATCGATGCGCAGCCCGGTGGAGCGCTCGATGATCCCGGCGGCGATGGCGTTGGTGGGGGAACCGACCAGGGTGCCGAGCCCGCCGATCGAGGCGGCAAAGGCGATGCCCATGGCGAGCGCGCCGGCAAAGCCGTCGGTGTGGCCGGGTTCGACCCTGGCCGCCTTGAGCACCGCGACGGCGATCGGGATCATGATCAGGGTGGTGGCGGTGTTGGACACGATCAGGCTGAGGATCGCGGTTGCGGTCATGAAGGCGAGCAGCATCGCCGCTGGGGAGGAGCCGCCGCGGCTGACGATGGCAAGCGCAAGGCGGCGGTGAAGTCCGGTGCGTTCGATCGCAAGCGCGATGATGGCGCCGCCGAGCACCAGGAACAGGATCGGGGAATAATAAGCCGACGCCGTCTCGTTGGCGGTCATGATCCCGAACAGCGGGAAAGCCAGGAAGGGCACGAGGGCGGTCGCGGTGAGCGGCAGCGCCTGGGTCATCCACCAGGTCGCCATCAGCACCACCAATGCGGTGGTCTTCCAGGCGGCGAGCGGCATTCCGGCGGGGGCGGGCAGCAGCAGCATGATCGCGAAGGCGGCGAGGCCCCCCCACAGTCCGTAACGTCGCGCCATTCTTCCTCCCCCTTTGTGCGAAGGCTGATGCCAGAGCGGGGGCGGTGCTGCTAGGGGGAGCGGCAGGCCACCTCGCCAAGGAGTATGCCCGTTGCGCAGACGCACCTTCCTCGCCGCCGTCCCCGCCGCCGCGGTGGGTCTCTCGATGGGCCGGAGCGCCGGGGCGCAGGCGGGGGAGCCGGTCAGCCCCGCCTTGCCGGGGACTCAGCTTTATCCGGACGTCGAAGCGGGCGACCGGCCGGTGGGGGCAAGCTTCGCCACCCGTTCGGAAGTGTTCGGACGCAACGGCGCGGCTGCGTCTTCGCATCCGCTCGGCACTCTGGCGGGCATCGAGATCTTGAAGAAGGGCGGCTCGGCGGTGGACGCGGCGATCGCGATCAACGCCGCGCACGGCTTTCTGGAGCCGACCGCCAACGGCATTGGCGGCGACCTTTACGCGATGCTGTGGGACCCGAAGACGGCGAGGGTTGTGGGCATCGCCGGCTCCGGCCGGTCCCCGCGCGGGCTGAGCCTGGAGACGGTACGTTCCCGCGCAAAGGACGGCGTGCTGCCCTCCTACGGCGCGGTCACGGTGACGGTGCCGGGCACGGTGGACGCCTGGTGGCAGCTTCACCAGCGCTACGGGAAGCTGAAGTGGCGTGACTTGTTCGAGCCGGCGATCGCTTATGCGGAAGGGGGCGTGCCGCTGTCGCCGGTGGTGGCCTATTACATGAACCGGGCGATGGCGAACTATGCTCGGCCCGGCGTGGGGATCGAGGAAATCGCCAATGCGCAGGCGACCTACGCTTCGGGCGACAAGGCGCGGGCCGGCGAAATCTTCCGCAATCCCGACCTTGCCCGCACCTATCGCGCCATTGCCGCGGGCGGCCGCAACGTGTTCTACGAAGGCGAGATCGCGCGCACCGTGGAGGCGTATTTCAAGCGCATCGGCGGCTGGATGACCCGCGCCGACCTCGCCGCGCACAAGAGCGAATGGACCGAGCCGCTGACCACCACCTATCGCGGCGTCGGCGTGCACGCGATCGGGGCGAATACGCAGGGTGTGGCGACCTTGCAGATGCTGAACATGATCGAGCGCTTCGACATGAAGGCCGCCGGGTTCCAATCGGCGCTGTCCATCCACCTCCAGGCCGAGGCCAAGCGTCTGGCCTATGAAGACCGGGCGCGCTATTATGCCGATCCCGATTTCGCCAAGATCCCGAACGACTGGCTGATCTCCAAGGAGTATGCGGCGGAACGAGCGAAGCTGATCCGGCCGGATCGGATCAACCCGGATGTGCGGCCGGGCCGGGCGCCGTCGCGAGGTGACACCACCTACCTCACCGTCGCCGACAAGGACGGGATGATGGTGAGCCTGATCCAGTCGAACTTTCGCGGCATGGGTTCGGGGCTGGTGGCGGACGGGCTCGGCTTCATGTTCCACGACCGCGGCCAGCTCTTCTCGCTGCAGGACGGGCATCCCAACGTTTATGCGCCGGGCAAGCGGCCGTTCCAGACGATCATTCCAGGGTTCGCGACGCGGGACGGCAAGCCGTGGCTTTCGTTCGGGGTGATGGGCGGGGACATGCAGCCGCAGGGCCAGACCCAGATCATCGTCAACCGCACCGATTACAGCCTTGACGCGCAGGCGGCGGGTGACGCGCCGCGCTGGCACCATGAAGGCTCGTCCGAACAGATGGGCGAGGACGACAAGAGCATCGGCGGCACCGGGATGCTTCGGCTGGAAACGGGCGTGCCGGACCGCACCAAGCTGGTACTGGCCAACATGGGCTGGCGGATCGGCGCGTCGGACGGAGGCTTCGGGCGCTATTCGTGCGTCGAGCGGCGGGAGAGTGGGGGGCAGCGTGTGTATGGGGCGGCGTCGGACGTCCGCGCCGACGGCATCGGCCTGGCCTACTAAAAGCCCTCTCCCCTCTGGGGAGAGGGGCTATAGGGCGATCAGGCTGATCTGACGGCCGTATGTCGGCTCGGCTTTGTGCGTTGCCCGGCGGTAGCTGTAGAAGGTGCCTGGCTGGCTGTAGGTGTCCTGGCCAAGCGCTTCCACCCGGCCGAGCCCGGCCTCGGCCAACCGGGAAAGCACAAAGCCCTCCAGGTCGAAGCGGTGATGACCCTCGCGGGACGCGCCGAAGAAGCGTTCGTTCTCCGGGTCCGCCTGAACGAAGCGGGACAGGAAGTCGTCGTCCACCTCGTAGCTCTTGCGCGCAATGCACGGGCCGACGGCGGCGGCGATCCGGGCCCGGGAGGCGCCGCGCCGCTCCATCTCGGCGACAGTCGCCTCGATCACGCCGGAGAAGGCGCCCTTCCAGCCAGCGTGAGCCGCGCCGATCACCCCCGCCTCGCGATCTGCGAACAGCACCGGCGCGCAGTCGGCGGTGAGGATGCCGAGCAACAGGCCGGGACGGTCGGTGACCATCGCGTCCGCATGGGGGCGGGCGTCGTCGGGAAAGGGCTCCGTGACGTAGAGCGCATCCGGGCTGTGGGTCTGGTGAAGGGTGATCAGGCGGGCGCCGGGCACCACGGCGTCGATGGCGCGGCGGCGGTTCTCGCGCACGGCCTCGGGATCGTCTTCCGCGCCCCAGCCGACGTTGAGCCCTTCGACCACCCCCTGGCTCACGCCGCCGCGGCGGCCGAGAAAGCCGTGGGGGAGACCGGCAAGGGCCTCCGCTCGGAACGGTTCGATGGTCATTCCTGGTCTTTCAGCGAGAGGCGCAGCACCTGATCCTCGTCGGCATGGTTGCCGACCATGAACGCGTAGGGGCCAAGATAGGTGAAGCCGTAGCGCTCGTAGAAGCGGCGGGCGCGGTGGTTCTCGCTCCAGACGGACAAATAGAGCTCCTGCGCGCCGCGGCGGCGGGCGTGGGCGAGGACCCAATCCATGAGGACGTGGCTGATGCCGAGGCCGTGCCAGGGGCGCAGGATGTAGAGCTGGCGCAGCTCGAGGGCCGGGCGCTGCGGCTCGACGGGGAGAGTGATGGGGCCGAGCTTGATGAAGCCGGCGGCCTCGCCGCCGTCCTCCACGAGGCGCACCTGGAGCTCGGGGTTGGCGAGGTCGGCTGCCCAGGCGGTTTCGCTGAGCTTCGGAAGGAAGGCGGCGAGGTCCCCGGGGCTGTAGAGGTGGCCGAACGTCTCGATGAACGTGCGGCGGCTGAGGTCGGCCAGCAAGGGGGCGTCTGCGGGGCCGGCGTCGCGGTAGGCTATGGTCATACGAAGCCTGCCGGTTCGGGCCAGTCCGGGGAGACGAGCGCCAGCGCCTTGAACAGCTCGCCCATCTGGCGGGGCGAGACGAGGCGGTCGCGGGCGGAGGCGAT
>DASVUV010000093.1:0-9225 GCA_036386875.1 Allosphingosinicella sp. | reverse complement strand
CGCGGTTTTCTCCATGTAGAGGAACTGCGGAGTCTCGACCTGGCTGAACTCCATCGCGCCAAGATCGGCCAAATAGGTCTCCGGCATATCAGGCAGGCCCTTGGGCGCGCCGTCATCCTCGACGATCTCGATAAGCTCGATGTCCGCCTTGTGCAGCCGCTCGGCGAGGGAGGTGAGGCCGGACGGGTGCTTCATCGAATGGCCGATGGCACCGGCGAAGGGCTCGGGCAGCGGCGGAAGCGGATAGTCCGACTTCACCGGTACTTCGAGCACGACTCGGGTGAATTCCTGCGCCTGGGCTTCGCACTTCTGCGCCTTCTTGCCCGTCGCGCCCTGGATCAGCAGAGCGGGGAGGTTGAAGCCGGCAATGGTTGCGCCGTGCACCCAGGCGGGGAAGCGCGGGTTCATTTCCAGGAGCCAGAGCTGGTTCTTGGCGTCGCGCACCATTTCCAGCTCGCCGCCGCCGGTCCAGTTCAGGTCCTTGACCATCTGGCGGAGCGGCTCCTCGAAGCTCGCCGGAACCTCGGAAATGTCGCCGGCCCAGGTCTTGCCCTCCGGCGTGATGTCGCGCTTGCGCATCGACACGCAGCCCAGCAACTCGCCTTCGTAGGCAGAGAGCATCACCGACTCCTCATAGCCGCTGACATGCGCCTGGAGGAACAGATTGTCGGTGGACCACACCTTGGTGAGCGCGTTGCGGGCGGCCTCGAACGAGTCCCAGCTCGGCGTGCGCGCCGCGTCGTAATACGGGCCCTTGAGCCAAACGCGCCAATTCTGCGCGCGGCAGAAAGCGTGCAGCTCCCAGTCCGGCAAATCGGTCTCGACGTAGGTCGGGATCTTCACGGGAAGGCCGTGGCTCGCCTCCACCTTGGGCTTCACGATCCGCTTCAGCGCGCCCATCGGCGGCGCGAGCAGGTTCGGATGGCCTTCGGGGAACAGGCTGGCCAGCCACATGGCTTCCAGATCGCTGCCCGAAATCCACAAGCCGCCGGCGTCGAGCGCCTCCTTGACCTTCTCGCCATAGGTTTCGAGGTTGAGCTCGTCCCACGGGCGCTGAATCCAAAGGTCGTCGAGATCGGTCCAGTGAATACCGGAGACGCGATTCGAATATTCCACGCCGACAAGGGTCGCGTCGGGAAAGCCCTGGCGCAGCGAACGAATGATCCCGATCCCGGGCTGCGGATTACCCCCGGAATAGAGGCCGCTTACATATATTCTCATGTTACTCCGAGCAGCAATGTGTGGTCGCCAGGACGGCGAGAAAACTTTGGAACCGAGTCTGCATTGCTGGTGTTCCGCAGGGCTGAAGCCTGTTATTTACCAACGGAAACAACGCATTAACGCAGGTTAAGATGCCAGATTTAATTTTATTCAGGTTCCCGCTGAACGGCGGACAAGCGGCGCGGTTCCACAAAGCCGGAACTGACGCGGAATGACCACGCCCGCACTTTATCCATGTTATGTCGATCTCGATCCCTTCATCGACGTGGCGCGGCTGACCGCGCTCGACGACTATGTTCGAGAGCGGCTCGAGCATCGTTTGCGCGACGCCAAGGACCTCGCCTTCTACACCGGCCCGTTCCTGCTCGACGGCCGCGACCCGCATCTGCCGGGCTCCCGCCTGGTCTACCTGTCCCAATCGGCGCGGGAGCAGGATTATTACGACCTCGACCGCACCGACCTTTGGCGCCCCACGAAGGACGCCGAGCTGTTCGCGAAGCTGATGGACTTCATCGAAACCCTGCCGTTCGAAGCCAAGGGCCGGATGATCATCATGTACGACGACAGCGGCCGGCCGGTTTCGGCGCACCGGGACCATGACAGCGCGGATCTGTGCCACGAATTCGTCTGGTTTCGCACCAATCTGGGCAAACCGTTCTACATGTTGAACCCCGAGACCGGCGAGAAGCTTTACGTCCGCTCCCACGCCGCCTGGTTCGACACGGTGAACCAATATCACGGCGCCGACGCGACTGGCGGCCTCTCCTTCTCCATCCGGGTCGACGGCCGCTTCAGCCCGGAGTTCCGCCGCCTTATCTCCTTTCCGGAAGGCAACCGCGCCGCCGCCCCGGCACTGTGGGACGATGCCGTCACCGTTTGAGCCATTCGGGCCGCAACCAAAAAGCTGCCAGGCCGGTTCTGACGGAGCAACAGGGACATAAACGGGGGGCTTGAAGGAGCCCGGTATGTTTCGGCCGATTATTGCTGCTCTTCTCCTCGCCTTTCCCACCGGCGCCGCGTTTGCTCAAGCCGCGGAGACGGGCAATTGGGTCGTCGGCACGATGCTCAACGGCTGCATGGTGCAGGCGGTGTCGCCGGAGGGCACCATGCTCTCGGTGTGGGGTGTCGCCGGTGACGAGAAGCTCGGCTTCCTGCTCCAGAACAAGGGCTGGAACGCGCTTCGCGACGGCGCGCGCTACGATCTCAAGCTCGACTTCCTGGGCGTCAGCTCGCTTCCCGTGAAAGCCACGGCCCGGCGCGACATCGATAGCGACGGCCCCGGCTTCTACTTCCAGCTCCAGCCGGGCGGCAGCCGCGGCAAGGCGTTCATGGACGCATTCTCCACTGCCCAGGGCATGCGAATCAGCCAGGCAGGCAAAAAGGTCGACACCCTGTCGCTGGCCGGAAGCAAGGACGCCATGTCGGCGCTGGCCCGCTGCCTGGCGGACAAATGGGCCGAGGCGCCCGACGCCGAACCCGCCCAACCCGCCGAAGCGCCAACCGGAGACGCGCCGGCGGTCATCTAGAAGGCTGCACTAACCCCGCCGGGCGCCCGCTACCGGCGCCCGCGCGGTCCAGATGACGTGGTGCCCGCCCTTGCCGCGGGCGGCACGCGCCCGGTGCTCCTCAACCGCGAAGCCGACCCGCCGAAGCCGCCCGGTAAACGCCGCATCCGGCGCCGCGGACCAGATCGCAAGCACGCCTCCCGGCCGAAGCGCCGCCCGCGCAGCGGCAAGTCCCGCGGGCGCATACAGCGCATCGTTGCTCTCGACGGTCAGCCCGTCCGGCCCATTGTCCACATCGAGCAGGATCGCGTCCCACGTCGCTGCCGCACCAGCGATGAGACCCGCAACATCGCCCTCAACAATCCGCACCCGCCGGTCGTCGAGGCTGCCGCCATAAAGGTGGGCCATCGGCCCCCGTGCCCAGGCAATCACCGCCGGCACCAGTTCGGCAACCACGGTCTCGGCATCGCGGGCCAGCTCGGCGAGCGCCGCCCGCAACGTGAAGCCCATCCCGAGCCCGCCGATCAGCACCCGCGCCTTTGGCCGCGCCCCAAGCCCTGCGCAGCCCAGCGCCGCAAGCGCCTCCTCCGACCCACTCTTGCGGCTGTTCATCAGCTCGTTGCCGCCGAGGGTAATCGAATATTCCTCGCCACGCTGAAACAGCTTGAGGTCGCCGCCGCCCGGCAAGGGCGCGGTGTCGAGCAGGATGCGGGCGATCATCGCCTCCCCTTAGCCGCAACGCCCGCTCTCGCGGAAGCGCGGAAGGGTGGCCGCCACGCCGGGCCGCAGGTAATCTCCCGGCCGCGACTGTGCCCTTTCGGGGCAGCCGAACGCGCTTCCTCCCGCCTGTCTGGACTTCCATGAGCGCGGGGTTAGGCCGTTCCCCATGCGCACCCTCATCCTGTTCGCGGCGCTTGCCGCCGCCGCCTCTCCCCTGCTGGCGCAAGGTGCCGGCGGGCCGTTCCGCGTTCGGGAAACCGGCAAAGGCTTCGGCACCCTGCAGGACGCCGTGACCGCGATCGGCTCCGGCCGCGGCACCATCCTCATTGCGCCCGGCCGCCACCGCCAGTGCGCGGTGCAGGACGCCGGCGACGTAACCTTCAAGGCGGAGCAGCCCGGTACCGCAATCCTCGATTCCACCGCCTGCGAAGGCAAGGCCGCACTGGTTCTGCGCGGGCGCTCATCGACGGTGGAAGGTCTGATCTTCCAGGGCATCACCGTTCCCGACGCGAATGGCGCCGGCATCCGCATGGAAAAAGGCGCGCTGGTGGTCCGCGAAAGCCTGTTCCGCGACAGCGAAAGTGGCATCCTGTCCGCCGCCGATCCCACCGGCACCATCCTGGTGGAGCGATCCACCTTCTCCGGCCTCGGCCGCTGCGATCGCGGCCTCTCCTGCGCCCACAGCATCTACATCGGCGAGTTCGGCAGCCTGGTCGTCCGCCGGTCCCGGTTCGAGCGCGGCACCGGCGGCCACTACGTCAAAAGCCGTGCCCCGCGCGTCGAAGTCACCGACTCCAGTTTCGACGATGTTGCGGGCCGCACCACCAACTACATGATTGACCTCCCCGCCGGCGCAGAGGGGCTGATCGCCCGAAACGTCTTCGTGCAAGGGCGCGGCAAGGAAAACTACTCGGCGATGATCACCGTCGCCGGCGAGGGCCGGGTGCAAAGCTCCGCCGGGCTCGTGGTCCGCGACAATGATGCAAGCCTCGCCCCCGGGATGGACAAGCCGACCAGCTTCGTCGCCGACTGGAGCGGCGAAGTCACTCGCATCGACGCCAACCGCCTGGGCCCGCGCATCGGCCGGTACGAAAAGCGCTAGGCGCTGGCTCCATGCACTTCCGCCGCCCCGGATTGGGAGTGACGGAGGGGACCTGAGGATCGGCTCTCCTCACCAGCGTGCTCCCGAACGCCGCGCCTCAGGCGGCGACCCCGGTGGCGTCCGGAACAATCGACATTGCAGCAAGGGCGCCGCCCGCCGGTGACGCGAGCGGCGGATCCCCCGGCAGGGGCCCGGTTTCGTGAAGCCAGGGCGAATCGCCCTCGTGGCGGCCCATGGTTGTCTGCAACATTACCCGCCACAACGCCCGCACCCGGTGAACATGGAGGTCGTCGCACATGATGGCCACGGCGTGACGGACGGTTTCGATGCCGATACCCTCGCCCTCCGTCGCTTTGCCCTCGGCGGTTGCCGAAAGCCCGATGCGGGCGCGAAAGGCGGGTGTGGCGTCGGCGAACAGAAGCGCTCCGATCGCGCGCACATATTCGGGCGGCGCTCCCTGGGCGAGCACCGCGCGCTCAAGATCGAAGATGGTGCGCACCTTGTGCTCGCGAAGGGCGATGAACGCCCTTGTGCCGACATTGGCGCACAATTGCGCCTGGAGCACCCAGTCGAACACCTCGAGCAACGGGTAAGGGGATTCGGCGTAAAGCGAGATCGGGTTCACCGTTGCGAGGTTCTGAACGTCGTAAAGGTTGCTTTCCTCAAGCCGGTAAGCGGTTTCGGAATCGATCCCGTCGATCACCTGCAACGGCACGAGCTTGGCCGCGCCCATCGCCACTTCATCCACTTCCTTCCAGCGTATCTTGGCAATCTTGCTGATCCGGTTGAGGCCGAGATTGGGGTATAAGCCCAGCACAAAGGCAACCGCCATTGCGGCGGCGAAGGCGACCGGGCCCGCCGCAGCCCCGGCGACCGCTTCGGCCGCGCCGGTCGCCCCCGCCGCGACCTTGCCGCTTGCACCGGCGGCAACCGCGCCGTCGATCAGCACCACTTCGACGCGGTAGGCGATCAGGGCGACGATCATGCCCTGGAGCACGTTAAGCGTTGCCCGAACAAAGGCGAGCGCGCCGAGCTCCTGATTAAGTGTTGCGCGGATCAGGTAACGGACCTGGAACACATAGCCGCCCAGGAAGGCGATACCGGCGATCGTGAGCGTCCGCGCAAGTTCGGCAAGCGCCAGCGGTTCGAGGGACCCGGCGGAATACGCCTGCGACCAAAGCAGCGAGCTGGTCACCTGCGGGAAGGTCGGCTCACCGGAGATCAATTTTACGGTAGGCACGAGCAGGATGGAAAAGCCGGCGAAGCACAGAGCCGCGAAGATGAAAGCACCGGTCCATATCTGAACCGCCGCCTGGCGGGTTTCGCCCGCTTCGTCTCGCCCGGCGCGGTAGCGCGCGGCGGCGAGTTCGAGCTGCGGCAGATTGGGGTCGGACTTGAAGATGTTGACCCGCAGCTCCTCGACCAGCCGGTATCGAACCTTGCGCAGTTCATTGCGGGTGACGATCAGCGCAAGCGGTGCGAGCAGGGCGGCGGCGAGCGCCCAGAACAGATACGGGCTTCCAGTCATGCGATGCTCCCCCAGCTCGCGCGTGGGGCGCGTGCCGATGCCGGCGCGCCCCTTCGGCAAGCCGCACCCCGCGACTCGCCGCCAAGAGGTTCTGCCTGCGCCGTGAAGGAGTCAAGGCGACAGCTAAAGTGTCCCGGTCTGGATTTCAGCGCAGCCTCCGCTACAACTGCGTAAGAGGCGCGAGGGATAAGGCATGCTGTCGAACCGGGGCTACCTTGCAGCAGCAGGCGCGATAGCACTTTCAGCGTTCGCAGTGGGTCAGCTATGGCCTGGGATGGGTGTGCCGCTCGCCATTCTAGCTTCGACGTTGTGGGTGGCTCATTCCGCGCGTCGATCGAGCAAGCCCTCAAAGCGCGACATCAGCGCCTGAGGGTTCCACATGCTTAGCCTCAGGCAATACGTCAGCGCTGAATCCCAACCGAGACACTACAACTGAAACACCGGCTTAGACGTCGAGGTTAGCGACGCTGAGCGCATTGTCCTGGATGAACTCGCGGCGTGGCTCGACGATGTCGCCCATCAGGCGGGTGAAGATCTCGTCTGCGATGTCCGCCTGCTCCACCTCCACTCGCAGCAGCGAGCGGTTTTCCGGGTCCAGCGTGGTTTCCCACAGCTGGTCGGCGTTCATTTCGCCAAGGCCCTTGTAGCGCTGGATCGAGAGACCCTTGCGGCCCGCCGCGAGGATCGCGTCGAGGAGTTCGGTCGGCCGCCGCACCAAGGCGCCCTTGGCGTCGGGCGCGCGTTCCGGCGGCGCGATGTCGAGGGCGGCGCCGGGGGTGTTCTCCTCCTGCTCGTCGGCGGCATCGGCCTTTGCGGACGCTTTCAGCGACACCAGCCGCGAGGCCTGGGCGTAGGCGCCGGCCTGCTCGGCGGCGAGGCCGTGGAGCTTGCGGGCTTCGGCCGAGGCGACGAACTTGTGGTCGACGACATGGTGGTCGGTCACTCCGCGCCACAGGCGGCGCAGGACGTAATCGCCGTCGGCGCCGATCTCGCCGGTCCAGGTCGCATCCTGGTCGCTGCCCTGGAGGAAGGCGGCGGCGCGGGCGATGGCTGCGGCGCGCTCCTTTTCGGGGCACGCGGGATCGAGGGCGCCATTCAGCGCCAGAGCCTCGATCAGGCCGGGATCGTAGCGGCGCGGCACGTAGCGCATCAGGCTGCGGACCCGGCGGGCATGGTCGGCAAGGCTGCGCAGGTCCTGGCCGGAGCGCGGCCCCTCGGCGCCTTCCAGCACCATCGAGCCGATGCCGGCGTCGATGAGATATTCCTCGAGCCGGGCGTCGTCCTTTACGTAGACTTCCGAGCGGCCCTTGGCGACCTTGTAGAGCGGCGGCTGGGCGATGAAGAGGTGCCCGCGCTCGATGATCTCGGGCATCTGCCGGTAGAAGAAGGTGAGCAAAAGCGTGCGGATGTGGGCGCCGTCGACGTCGGCGTCCGTCATGATCACGATCTTGTGGTAGCGCAGTTTCTCGATGTTGAAATCGTCGCGGCCGATGCCGGTGCCCATCGCCTGGATGAGGGTGCCGACTTCCTTGGACGACAGCATCCGGTCGAAGCGGGCGCGCTCGACGTTCAAGATCTTGCCCTTCAAGGGCAGGATCGCCTGGGTGCTGCGGTCGCGGCCCTGCTTGGCCGAGCCGCCGGCGGAATCGCCCTCGACCAGGAACAGTTCGGATTTGGCGGGATCGCGCTCCTGACAGTCGGCGAGCTTGCCGGGCAGCGACGCGATGTCCATCACGCCCTTGCGGCGGGTGAGTTCGCGCGCCTTGCGGGCCGCCTCACGCGCCGCGGCGGCGTCGATGATCTTCTGGATGATCGTGCGCGCATGGGCCGGATTCTCCTCCAGCCACTCCGCCATCTTGTCGGCGATCAGGCTCTCGAGCGGCTGGCGCACCTCGGACGAAACGAGCTTGTCCTTGGTCTGCGAGCTGAACTTGGGATCGGGCAGCTTCACCGAGACGATCGCGGTCAGCCCTTCGCGCATGTCGTCGCCGGTGAGCGAGACCTTCTCCTTCTTGAGCGCGCCCGATTTGTCGGCGTAGCTGTTCATCGTCCGGGTCAGCGCCGCGCGGAAGGCCGCGAGATGGGTGCCGCCGTCGCGCTGCGGGATGTTGTTGGTGAAGCAGAGGACCTGCTCATAATAGCTGTCGTTCCACTCCAATGCGACTTCGATGCCGACATCGTCGCGCTGGCCGGTGACCGAGATCGGCTCGGGGATGAGCGCGGTCTTGGCGCGGTCGAGATAGCGCACGAACGCGGCGATCCCGCCCTCGTAGTAGAGCTCGACCGACCGCTCTTCCTCATGCCGCGCGTCGGTGAGGATCAGGCGGACGCCCGAGTTCAGGAAGGCGAGCTCGCGGAAGCGGTGCTCGAGCTTGTCGAAATCGAACTCCAGGATCTTGAAGGTTGCGGGGGAGGGGAGGAAGGTGACCCTGGTCCCCTTCTTGCCCTCCGGAACTGGTCCGGTCACCCGGAGCGGCTCTACGGCGTCGCCGAGGCGGAAGCGCATCTGGTGCTCCTGCCCGTCGCGCCAGATGGTGAGGTCCAGCCATTCGCTGAGCGCGTTCACCACCGACACGCCGACGCCGTGCAGGCCGCCGGACACCTTGTAGGCGTTGTCGTCCGACGTGTTCTCGAACTTACCGCCGGCGTGGAGCTGGGTCATGATGACCTCGGCCGCCGAAACGCCTTCCTCGGCATGGATGTCGGTGGGGATGCCGCGGCCGTTATCCTCGACGGAGACGGAGCCGTCCGGGTTGAGGACGATCTGGACGAGGTCGCAATGGCCCGCCAGCGCCTCGTCGATCGCATTGTCGGAGACCGCGAACACCCTGTGGTGGAGGCCCGACCCGTCGTCGGTGTCGCCGATATACATTCCGGGCCGCTTGCGGACCGCGTCGAGGCCCTTCAGCACCTTGATGGAATCGGCGCCGTAGCTGTTTTCGTTGGGGGATGTTGCCATGGGGGAGATATAGCGGGGTGAGGCGCGAAACCCAAGGAAATAGGGCGATTCCGTAGGGCTTTTGTTGGGCGGAGGGCTGCAAGAAGCGGTGCTTTCACTCCACCGCTCGTTTCGAGCGCAGGGTCGAGCGAAGTCGAGACCCGCAGTCGAGAAAGGGGGTTCTCGACGGCCGCATCTCGACAGGCTCGAT
>DASVUV010000092.1:0-22614 GCA_036386875.1 Allosphingosinicella sp. | reverse complement strand
AGGACGACGTCGTCGCGGTGCTGCGCGAGAGCAAGGCCGACGTGTTGATGAACTACCTGCCGGTGGGATCGCAGAAGGCGAGCGAGTTCTACGCCGAATGCGCGCTCGAAGCCGGCGTCGCGTTCGTCAACAACATACCCGTGTTCATCGCCAGCGACGCCGCCTGGGCCGAGCGTTTTCGCGCCGCCGGCGTGCCGATCATCGGCGACGACATCAAGGCGCAGCTCGGCGCGACGATCGTCCACCGCGTGCTCACCGACCTGTTCGCCAAGCGCGGCGTGAAGCTCGATCGCACGTATCAGCTCAACACCGGCGGCAACACCGACTTCCTCAACATGCTCAACCGCTCGCGGCTTGCGTCGAAGAAGACCTCAAAGACGGAAGCGGTGCAGTCGGTGACGGCGACGCGGCTGGAGGACGAGAACATCCACGTCGGCCCCTCCGACTATGTCGCGTGGCAGAACGACAACAAGGTGTGCTTCCTGCGCATGGAAGGCTCGATGTTCGGCGGCGTGCCGATGAACCTCGAAATGCGCCTGTCGGTGGAGGACAGCCCGAATTCGGCGGGCGTCGCGATCGACATGATCCGCTGCGCCAAGATCGCCAAGGACCGCGGCCTTTCCGGCCCGATCCACCCGGCCTCGGCTTACTTCTGCAAGCACCCGCCGATCCAGATGCCGGACGACCAGGCCCACGACCAGCTTGAGACCTTCATCAAGGGGTGATGCGCTCCTGATCCTCCCCCGGATTTCCGGGGGAGGGGGACCACCCGCAGGGTGGTGGAGGGGCGGCGCAGGCGAAGCCGGAGCCGTTCTTCCTCGCTTCGCTCGGCCCCTCCACCGCACTTCGTGCGGTCCCCCTCCCCTCGAAATCGAGGGGAGGATTAAGCTACCCCGCCGCGCCGTATTTACCGTTGAGATACACCAGCGGGTGCACATCCTCGCGGACCTGTACGTCCTCGACCACGCCGATGAAGATCGAGTGGGTGCCGAAGCGGTGGTGATCCGTGCGGCGGCAGGTCAGCGCCGCCTGCGCTTCCAGGAGCCGCGGCGGGCGGGTGCAGTCCGTGTTCCAGCCGCTGGCGAAGCGAAGCGCGTGCTGGCGGCGGTCGGCGAACATCTGGGCGATGTCCTCCTGGTCGCGGTGGAGGACGTTGACGCAGAAATGCGACACATCCTCCATGGAGCGGTGCATGGTCGCCGCCTGGTTGATGCAGATGAGCAGGCTCGGCGGGTCCATCGACAGCGAGGACATGGCGGTGGCGGTGATGCCCATCGGCAAGCCGTCGACGCAGATGCTGATCACGTTCACCGTCGAGGCGACGCGGCGCATGGCGGCCTTGAAGCCGTCGCTGAGGTCCTGCTCACCCATTGTGCCCGCCACATGGACATTCAGGGCCGCGCTGGCAACGCCGATCGCGGCGGGAGCAGCTGAGCCCGTCCCGTCGCCTCGAACAAATCGAGGTCCCGCGTCTTTCCCGCAAGTCCAAGAAAAGAAGCGGGATTTCCGTTTTCGCGGGAATGATGGGGCGGGGAAACCGGGCAGGAGCAGCAGCAAACCTCAGATTTCGTTGGATAATTTAAGATTTTGTTGTACCAACGAGTTTGAAGGGGACTTGGGGAACATGCTCGACTTTTTGGCTGCGCCGGCGAACTTTCCATTCGCGGTTGCGCTGACCGTCATGCTGCTGATCGGCGTGGTGGAAGCGCTCGGCCTCGGGGCAAGCGCTGTCCACCTGGACATCGATGCGGATGCCCATGCCGGCGACCTGCTGGGTTGGCTCGGTGTCGGTCAGGTGCCGCTCCTCATGATCTTGGTCGTCTTCCTCGCGGCGTTCGGGCTGCTCGGACTGGCCGTCCAGCAGGCGGTGGGCCCGTTTTCACTCTGGCTCGCCTCCACCATCGCGGGCATCGCGGCCCTCCCCGTCACCGGCCTCGGCGCGCGGGGTCTGGCGCGGATCATGCCGCAGGACGAGACCACCGCCGTCAGCCTCGACACGCTGGTCGGCAAGCGCGGCACCATCACCGTCGGCACCGCGCGCACCGGGTCGCCGGCGCAGGCACGGGTCAGGGATGTCCATGGCCAGCCTCACTACGTGATGGTCGAGCCGCACGACGAAGCTCATCCGATTGCGGAAGGCGAGACGGTGCTTCTGCTTCGCCGCGACGGCCACATTTTCATCGGACTCGGGCAGGCGGACGGCGTCCTTCCCCACCCGCACGAACAGTTCAGGATTGGATGACACGATGTTTGGAGGAGACAATCAAATGGCCCAGACGGCAATCTATGCGGGCGTCGTGCTCGTCGCGCTTATCACCCTGGGGCTGATCATCACCCGCCTCTACAAGCGCGCAACCAAGGAAATCGGCTTCGTGCGCACCGGCTTCGGCGGCGAGAAGGTGGTGATCAACGGCGGCGCGCTGGTGCTTCCGGTGCTTCACGAGACGATGCCGGTGAACCTCAACACCGTCCGCCTCGCCGTTGAGCGCAAGAACACCGATGCGCTGATCACGCTGGATCGCCTGCGCATCGATGTGAAGGCCGAATTCTACGTCCGCGTCCGGCCGGACCGGGACAGCATTGCAATCGCCGCCCAGACGCTTGGCCTGCGCACCATGCACCCGGAGCATCTGAAGGAGCTGATCGAAGGCAAGTTCGTCGACGCGCTCCGCTCGGTCGCCGCCGGCATGACCATGAACCAGCTGCATGAGCAGCGCTCCGAATTCGTCCAGAAGGTGCAGCAGGTCTCGTCCGCCGACCTGGCAATGAACGGCCTAGAGCTTGAGTCCGTGTCGCTGACCGGCCTCGACCAGACCTCGATCGACCATTTCAACGCCAACAACGCGTTCGACGCCGAGGGCCTGACCAAGCTGACCGAGCAGATCGAGCTTCGCCGCAAGGCCAGGAACGACATCGAGCAGGAAACCCGGGTGCAGATCGAGGCCAAGAACCTTGAGGCGGCGCGCAAGAGCTTCGAGATTTCGCGCGACACCGAATTCGCCCGGCTGGAGCAGGAGCGTGAGGTCGAGGTCCGCCGCGCCGCGCAGAATGCGGAAGTCGCGCAGCAGCAGTCGGAGCGGCAGCGCGAGGCCGACGAGGCGCGGATCACCGCCAAGCGCCAGGTCGATAGCGCCCAGATCGAAGCCAATCGAGTCGTCGAGCAGGCCAAGATCGCGCAAACTCAGGCGCTGGAAATCGCCCGCCAGGAGCAGCAGATCGCGGTTCAGAACAAGAGCCGCGAGGAAAGCCAGGCCAAGGCCGAGGCCGACAATGCCCGCGCCGAAGCGGTCGCCGCCGAGGAACGGGTCGGCACCGCCCGCGAGACGGAGGTCGCCGAGCGCGTCAAGCGCATTGAGCTGATCGACGCCAGCCGCGAAGCCGAGCGCTCGGCCATCGGCATCCGCGTGCAGGCCGATGCGGAGAAGCAGGCCGCGGCCGACCGCGCGGAGGCGGTTCGCCTTGCCGCGGAAGGTGAGGCCGAGGCCGAAAAGCTGCGCGCCGACGCCTCGCGCGTCCGCTTCGAGGTGGAAGCCGCCGGCCAGCGCGCGATCAACGAGGCGGCCAATTTGCTGTCGTCCGACCAGATCTCGCTGCAGACCAAGCTGGCGCTCCTCAAGGTCCTGCCCGAGGTGATCCGCGAGGCGGCCAAGCCGTTGGAAGCGATCGATTCGATCAAGATCGTTCAGGTCGATGGCCTGACCGGCAGCGGCGGCGGGATGGGCGGCGGCGCGGGCGGTGGCGGTGGCGGCAACCTAGCCTCCAGCGCGGTCGAAGCGGCGCTCCGCTACCGGGCGCAGGCGCCGATCGTCGACGGGCTGATGAAGGAACTCGGCTTCGACGGCTCGACGCTGGACAACCTCGTCGCCGGCGTTGCGCCGAAGGCCTCCCCGGCCGTGATCGAGCCGATCACCGCGGTTCCGGTCGATAATAAGCCGGCGTGAAGTTCCTCCCCATCGCAAGATGGGGAGGGGAACCACCCAGGGTCCCGCCAAAGTATTACTTTGGCGGGTGCCCTTGAAGGGTGGTGGAGGGGTAAGCGCCGTGAGCTCGTGGTTCCCGCGAGATCCGCTTAGCCCACGGCTTCTACCCCTCCACCATGCTACGCATGGTTCCCCTCCCCATCCTTCAGACGGGGAGGAACTTGGACCGCCGGGGCGCTACGGGGCACCCTCGGCCGCATCGAGCGGCCTCGGCTGCACACCCACCCCCGCCCCTCCCTTTCAGGGATGGGAGCGTCGATCCGGCTGCCAAGACGGCCGTCCCGGTGGACCACGCCGCGGGGTAAAACGCTCCAGTTCCTCCCCATCGCAAGATGGGGAGGGGAACCACCCGAAGGGTGGTGGAGGGGTAAGTGCCGTGAGGTCCGTGGCTCCCGCGTGACCGCCAACTCCACAGCCGCTACCCCTCCACCATGCTGCGCATGGTTCCCCTCCCCATCCTTCGGAGGGGGAGGAACTTGGAGCGGGGCGGTCCCGAGGCTAAGACGCCCCGGTGAACCACTACGACATCCTCATCGTCGGTGCCGGCCATGCGGGGGCGCAGGCGGCTATCCAGCTTCGTCAGCTTGGGTTTGCCGGTTCGATCGGCATGGCCGGCGCCGAACCGGAGCTGCCTTACGAACGCCCGCCATTGAGCAAGGAGTATCTGGCCGGCGATAAGCCGTTCGAGCGGATGCTGATCCGGCCGGCCGAATTCTGGGCGGAGCGGCAGGTCGAGATACTGACCTCCACCCGGATCGCGAGCGTCGATCCGGACGCCAAGACGGTCACCTCAGACGACGGACGCGCCTTCTCCTACGGCAGCTTGATCTGGGCGACCGGAGGAACCCCGCGCCGGCTGCGTTGCGAGGGCGGGGACCTCAAGGGCGTCCACGTCGTGCGCTGCCGAGGCGAAGTGGATGCGATCCTGGCGGAGCTTCCCGCGACCCGGCGAGTGGCGGTGGTCGGCGGCGGCTATGTCGGGCTGGAAACCGCCGCGGCGCTGCGCGGCCTCGGCAAGGAGGTGGTGCTGCTCGAGGCGCTTGGCCGCCTGCTCGCGCGGGTCGCCGGGCCTGAGATTGCGCGCTTCTACGAGGGCGAGCATCGCGCCCGGGGCGTGGATGTGCGGCTGGGCGCTGCCGTGGAAAGCATCGAGGGCAAGGACGGCCGCGCCGCCGCCCTGCGCCTGGCCTCGGGCGAACGGATCGAAGCCGACATGGTGATCGTCGGCATCGGCATCGACGCGGCGGTGGAGCCGCTGCTCGGGGCGGGCGCGGAAGGGGCCAACGGGGTGGATGTGGACGCCTTTTGCCGCACCAGCTTGCCCGGCGTTTTCGCGATCGGCGACTGCGCGGCGCATGAGAATGTGTTCGCCGGCGCGCTGCGCATCAGGCTCGAGTCGGTGCAGAACGCGCACGACATGGCGGCGACAGCAGCGCGGGCGATTGTCGGGACGCCGGAGCCCTACGCCGCGATTCCCTGGTTCTGGTCCAACCAATATGACCTCAAGCTGCAGACGGTGGGGCTCTCGGTTGGGCACGATTCGACGCTGGTGCGCGGCGATCCGGCGGGGCGAAGCTTCTCCGTGCTTTACCTGCTGGGAGGGCGGGTGCTGGCCTTGGACTGCGTCAACGCGACTCGGGATTATGTGCAGGGGAGGAAGCTGATTGTGGAGAGAGCGGTGGTGCCGACGGAGCGGCTCACAGACACCTCGGTGCCGCTGAAGGAGCTGGTCTAAATCCTCCCCCGGATTCCGGGGGAGGGGGACCACCCGAAGGGTGGTGGAGGGGCCGAGCGAAGCGAGGAAGAACGGCTCCGGCTTCGCCTACGCCGCCCCTCCACCGCACTACGTGCGGTCCCCCTCCCCTGCAAACGCAGGGGAGGATTTTTGGTCAGCGCGCCCCGAACCCCGCAAGCACCTCGCACACCCAACGCCCCGCCGTAAGCGCCGAGATGTCGCTCACATCCAGGCTCGGATCGAATTCGGTGAGATCGACCAGCCGCACCCTGGGCTGTGCGGCGAGCTGGCGGGCGGCGCGGAAGAACATGTCGGGGTGCATGCCGCCGGGGCGGGCTCCGGGTGCGCCGGGCATGTGGCCGCGCTCCACCACGTCGATGTCGAAATCGACCATCAGCACCTCGCAGTGGACGAGGCGGGAGAGGGCGTCGTCGAGCACTTCCAGCAGCCCGTGCCGGCGCACCGCGCCGATCGGGTAGACGCCGATCCCGGCCGCCACCGCATCCTCGTGCATCGCCTTTGTGTTCGCCCACGGCGCAAGGCCGATCTGGCAGATGTTGGCGCCGGGCAGGCCGTCTTCGAGCAGGCAGCGCACCGGATTGCCGTTCATCGGCCCGTCGGCGGTGTCGCGCATGTCGAAATGCGCGTCGAGGGTGATCAGGCCGACCCGCTCCAGCGGCACGCCGAGCGCGTGGGCGGCGGGGCGGGTGACGGCGTTGTTGCCGCCGATCAGGAGGGTGAGGCCGTGGGCGGCGGTGCAGGCGGCGGCGGCATCGCGGATCGGCTCGAAGCCCGCGGCGGGGCTGAGGCCCTGCACCGGCACGTCGCCCGAGTCGCGCACCCGCACGGACAGTTCTTCTCCGGTTTCGAGGTTGTAGGTGCTGAACCGCTTCAGCGCCCGCCGCACCGTTTCGGGCGCGAGGTCGCAGCGGCCGGGCGTTACCGACCCCGCCTCCATCGGCGCGCCGAGCAGCGCTACGTCTCCTTCAGGGCCCAGGAGGTCGGCGATTGATTTCCAGATCATGGCGATTTCCAGCTCATGGCTTGGCCTCTACACCGTCCGCGGCCTAAGGTGCACAGTCATGTGGGACCGCCTCCTGACCAACTGCAACATCGCCACCATGGATCCGGCCGTGCCCGGCGCGTTCGGCGCGATTGAGGACGGGGCGATCGGAATCCAGGACGGGCGCATCGTCCGGGTGGGCCCGCGCAAGGACCTGCTGGGCTATCGGGCAAAGAGCATCGAGCCGCTGGGCGGCGCCTGGGTGACTCCGGGACTGGTCGATTGCCACACCCACTTGGTGTTCGGCGGCAACCGCGCGGGTGAATTCGAGCAAAGGCTGAACGGCGCCACCTATGAGGAGATCGCGCGGGGCGGTGGCGGCATTGTTTCGTCGGTGAAGGCGACCCGGCTGGCCAGCCTTGAGGAGCTGATCGCGCAGTCGCGGCCCCGGTTGCAGGCGCTGATGCGCGGCGGGGCGACGACGGTGGAGATCAAGTCAGGCTATGGGCTGGACACACGGACCGAACTGAAGATGCTGGAGGCCGCCAAGGCGCTCGGGGAGAGCGAGAAGGTGCGGGTCTCCCCTACCCTGCTCGCCCTTCATGCCTTGCCGCCGGAGTATAAGGACCGGCGCGAGGAATTCGTCGAGCTTGCCATCGAGGACATGCTGCCCGCCGCCGCCGAGGCGGGGCTCGCCACCGCCGTGGATGCGTTTTGCGAGGGGATCGGATTCACGCCCGCCGAAGTGCGCGCGCTGTTCCAGGCCGCCGCCGAGCACGGGTTGCGGGTCAAGTTGCATGCCGAGCAGCTCAGCAATCTGGAAGGCGCCGCGCTTGCCGGCGAATATGGCGCGCTGTCCGCCGACCATCTCGAACATGCCGACGAGGGGGGCATCGCGGCGATGGCCGCGGCGGGGATGGTGGCGGTGCTGCTTCCAGGCGCCTTTTATGCGTTACGCGAGGAGAAGAAGCCGCCGGTCGAGCTGCTGCGCCGCTACGGCGTGCCGATAGCGGTGGCGACCGACTGCAATCCGGGCACGTCGCCGATCCTGTCGCCGACGCTGATGCTGAGCATGGCCTGCACCCTGTTTCGCCTGACGCCGGAGGAGGCGCTGGCGGGGATGACGGTGCACGCCGCGCGGGCGCTCGGGCTGGAGAAGGAGATCGGCACGGTGACGCCCGGCAAGGCGGCGGACCTGTGCGTGTGGCGGGTGAGCCGGCCGGCCGAGCTTTGTTACTGGATCGGGCATCCGGGGCCGGAGAAGCGGATTGTCGCGGGGGTGGACGCGTGAGGTTCGCAGGCCCCTTCCGTTCGTGTGCGGCCCGTTGCGCTCGTGTCGAGCGAAGTCGAGACACCTCGGCGAGCGGAGCCAGGCCTCTCGACTTCGCTCGAGGCGAGCGGATAGGGGTGGGGTATGCTGAACCGTAGAGACAACTCCCGCTCAATCCGCGCCCGTACCGGACCGGAGAAGATCGCCAGGCACTGGACCACCGAAGCCGCGGTGCGCATGCTTCAGAACAACCTCGATCCGGGCGTTGCCGAGGCGCCGGAGGAGCTGGTCGTCTACGGCGGCATCGGCCGGGCGGCGCGGGATTGGGAGAGCTTCGACAAGATCATCGAAACGCTTGAGCGGCTGGAGGAGGACGAGACCCTGCTTGTCCAGTCGGGCAAGCCGGTGGGGGTGTTCCGCACCCACGCCGATGCGCCGCGCGTGCTGCTGGCCAATTCCAACCTGGTGCCGAAATGGGCGACGTGGGAGCATTTCCACGAACTCGATCGCAAGGGGCTGATGATGTACGGCCAGATGACGGCCGGGTCGTGGATCTACATCGGCACCCAGGGCATCGTGCAGGGCACCTACGAGACCTTCGTCGAGATGGGCCGGCAGCATTATGGCGGCGACCTGAAGGGCCGCTGGATCCTGACCGCGGGGCTTGGCGGCATGGGCGGGGCGCAGCCGCTCGCGGCGGTGATGGCGGGGGCGCATTGCATCGCGGTGGAGTGCCAGCAAAGCCGCATCGAAAAACGCTTGGAAACCAGGTACTTAGATCATCAGGCGAGGAGCATCGACGAAGCGCTCGAAATCCTCTCCGCGGCACTTTCGCCAACTTCCGTCGGCCTCCTCGGCAACGCGGCGGAGATCCTGCCGGAGATGGTCCGGCGCGGCATCCGGCCCGATGCGGTGACCGACCAGACATCGGCCCACGATCCGGTGAACGGCTACCTGCCGCTCGGCTGGACGGTGGAGAAGTGGACACAGCTGCGCGAGCGCGATCCGCAGGCGGTGGAAGAGGCGGCGCGGCGTTCCATGGCGGTGCATGTCGAGGCGATGCTCGCCTTCCGGGAGATGGGCATCCCCACCTTTGATTACGGCAACAACATCCGCCAGGTGGCGAAGGACGCAGGCGTGATCCACGCGTTCGACTTCCCGGGGTTCGTGCCCGCTTACGTCCGGCCGCTGTTCTGCCGCGGGGTCGGGCCGTTCCGCTGGGTGGCTTTGTCCGGCGATCCGGAGGACATCTACCGCACCGACGCCAAGGTGAAGGAGCTGATCCCGGACGATCCGCACCTCCACCGCTGGCTCGACATGGCGCGGGAGCGGATTGCGTTTCAGGGGCTGCCGGCGCGGATCTGCTGGGTCGGGCTTGGCCAGCGGCACCGGCTGGGCATGGCGTTCAACGAGATGGTCGCTTCCGGAGAGCTCAAGGCGCCGATCGTCATCGGCCGCGACCATCTCGACAGTGGATCGGTGGCAAGCCCGAACCGCGAGACCGAGGCGATGAAGGACGGATCGGATGCGGTGTCCGACTGGCCGCTCCTCAATGCCCTCCTCAACACCGCGTCGGGCGCGACCTGGGTGTCGCTTCACCATGGCGGCGGAGTCGGCATGGGCTATTCGCAGCATGCGGGGATGGTGATCGTCGCCGACGGCACCGCCGACGCGGCGCGGCGGCTGGAGCGGGTGCTTTGGAACGACCCGGGCACCGGCGTGATGCGCCATGCCGATGCCGGGTATGAAGACGCGATCGACTGCGCGAGCGAGCAGGGCCTCGATCTGCCAATGATCCGATGAGCGAAATCCTCGATCCCGGTGCGGTGACCCTCGACCAGCTTCGCGCCGTTTGGAACGGCGCCGCCTTCGGCCTCTCCGCCGCCGGTTGGGCGGGAATCGACGCCGCCGCAGCCGCGGTGGCGCGGATCGTTGCGGGTGGGGCGACGGTCTACGGCGTCAACACCGGCTTCGGCCTGCTTGCCCAGACCCGGATTGCCGACGATCGGCTGGAGGAGCTGCAACGCAACCTGATCCTTTCGCACAGCTGCGGACTGGGCGAGGCGCTGGACCGGCGCATCGTGCGGCTTGCCATCGCGCTCAAGGCGATCGGGCTCGGGCGCGGCCATTCCGGGGTTCGGCCGGTTGTCGTCGAACGGCTGCTGGCGCTGGTCGAGGCCGATGCCTTGCCGCTTATCCCTTCGCAGGGCTCGGTTGGCGCTTCGGGTGATCTCGCCCCCCTCGCCCACCTTGCAGCGCCGCTGATTGGGGAGGGCAAGATCGTGCTGGGCGGCGCGGTGGTGCCGGCCGCGGAGGCTCTGGCCCGGCTCGGGCTCGACCCGCTGGTGCTCGGCCCGAAGGAAGGGCTGGCGCTGATCAACGGAACGCAGATTTCCACGGCCATCGCCCTCGACACGCTGTTCACCGCCGAGCGGGTGTTCGCCTCCGGGCTGATCGCAGGGGCAATGTCGCTGGATGCGCTGAAGGGCACCGACGCCGCCTTCGACCCGCGCATCCACCAGGCGCGCGGCCAGCCGGGGCAGATCGCGGTTGCCGCCCTGCTCAAACAGCTCCTCGACGGCAGCGAGATCCGCCACAGCCATGAGGACTGTCCGCGGGTGCAGGACCCGTACAGCTTCCGGTGCCAGCCGCAGGTGATGGGGGCGGCGCTCGATCTCATGCGCCACGTGGCACGCACGCTGGAGATCGAGGCCAATGCGGTGACCGACAATCCGGTCGTGTTCCCGGATGCCGACGAGTCGCTGTCCGGCGGCAATTTCCATGCCCAGCCGGTCGCCTTTGCCGCCGACATGCTGACCATGGCGCTGTGCGAAATCGGCTCCATCTCGGAGCGCCGGGCGGCCGTGCTGATCGACCCGAAGATGAGCGGCCTGCCGCCCTTCCTGGTCCGGGACAGCGGCGTCAATTCGGGCTTCATGATCGCCCAGGTCACCGCCGCCGCATTGGTGTCCGAGAACAAGAGCCTCGCCTGGCCGGCGAGCGTCGACACCATCCCGACCTCGGCGGGGCAGGAGGACCATGTCTCCATGGCCACCCACGCCGCCACCAAGGCGCGGCGAGTCGCCGCCAATGCGGCGGGGGTGGTCGGCATCGAACTGCTCTGCGCCGCCCAGGGCCTCGATTTTCACGCGCCGCTGACCTCTTCGCCCGCCGTTGAAGCGGCGCGGTCCGAAATCCGCCGCAATGTCGCGCATTATGCGTCCGACCGGTATCTCGCGGACGACCTGGAATGGGCCAAGGCGGCGGTGATGGATGGGACCTTGTCGAAGCAGGTGGAAGGCGCACTCTTCTGATCGACCTCAACCAGGCGGACGGCACCCTCGACCTTGAGGGCGAGGTGTGCGTGATCGGCACGGGCGCGGCGGGCATCACACTGACCCGCCGCCTGCTCGCCGCCGGGCGCACGGTGGTGCTGCTGGAAAGCGGCGGCCTCGATTACGAGGCGCCGGTCGCCGGGCTCAACGCCGGCGAAAATGTCGGCGAGGATTATTACGACCTGGAAGATGCCCGGCTGCGCTTCTTCGGCGGCACCACCGCGATCTGGGGCGGGCGCTGCGCCGAGCTCGACCCGATCGATCTGGAAAAGCGCGAGTACGTGCCCCATTCCGGCTGGCCGATCGGTTATGCCGAGCTGGAGCGCTGGTATCGCGAAGCGCGGCCGTTGTTCGATTTGCCGGAGGAGCGCCCCTCCCCCGAGACTTTCCGGAAAGCAGGCGTGCCGCTTCCCAAGTTCGAGGAGTTGGAAACGCCGCTGTGGACGTTCGATCGGCGCTTCAACCGGTTCGCCTGTGAGAGCTGCGCCGACATTGAGGCCGATCCCAGATGCCAGATCGTCAGCCATGCGACGGTGACGCGCATCGTGCAAAAGGACGCCGGCATCGAACGCGTCGAGGCGCGGGCGCTCGGGGCAGGGCGGCTGACCGTCACCGCCAAAGCCTATGTGCTCGCCGCCGGGGGCATCGAGAATCCGCGCCTGCTGCTCGCCTCCGGGATCGGCAACGGCCACGACCAGGTCGGGCGCTATTTCATGGAGCATCCCCACGCGCGCGGTGGGCGAATCGTCAAGGGCGCCGCGTGGCCGCTGCTCAAGGCGTTCGGCCGCCGCCACCGAATCGCCGGGCAGGACCTGGCCGCGCTGATTGCGCCGGGCGAGGCGTTGCAGCGCCGCGAGGGCATCCTCAACACCTCGCTGACGGTGGTCGCGCGCCAGCCGCACGGGCGGCGTCAGTTCGTGGGCATGAAGGCTTATTCGGGCCTCAAGCATTCGATGGCGCCGACAAAGAAGGGCCGGGCGCTGTGGATGGTGACCAAGAAGGCCGCGGGCTGGGCGCAGCGCCATGTCGATCCGGCGCGGCCGTGGCTGCTTCACAAATTGGGCAGCGTCGATGTCGCCCTCCTCGTCCGGGCCGAGCAGGCGCCCAACCCGGACAGCCGCGTCACCCTCACCCGGGAGCGCGACGCCACCGGCGTTCCTCGGGTGGCGCTCGACTGGCGGCTGAGCGAGATCGACGTGCGCAGCGTCTCGGTTTTGGTGGATACGCTGGGCCGGGAGCTGCAGCGCCTCGGCCTCGGCAAGGTGGAGCCGGCGGGATGGCTTTCGACCGGGCGCTGGCAGACCGACCCGCTGATCTCCTCCCACCCGATTGGGGGATATCACCACATGGGCACCACCCGCATGGGTGAGGACCCGAAGACCAGCGTCACCGATGCGGACGGGCGGGTGCATGGGGTGGGCAATCTTTGGATCGCCGGCTCCTCGCTGTTCCCGACGGGGAGCTGGGCCAACCCGACGCTCACCATCGCCGCACTTGCCTTGCGCAGCGCCGACCGGATTTCGCGGGAGCTGGGGCGATGACCGCCATCCTCCCCGCCGGCTCCAACCACACGCGCCTGTTCGGCCTCACCCCGCGCGAGCGGCTCGCCCGGATCGCGGCAAAGCAGGACATGGAATTCGCCTCAGGCCCGGGCGGCGGACCGCTGGTCGCCAATCTGGACTTCGTGTTTGATCCGGCCTGGGTGCGGCTGATCGCTTCGAAGCCGGACCACCTGGTAACGCAAGGCGGCATACCGGTGCTCGCCAACGCGACTGATCTCGACGCCCGCCTAGAGGTCACGCTGGCGATGCGCGAAGGCCGCGCCGCCGATGTGCCGGGTCTCACGGTCCTCGCCTTCGAGGAAAGCGGCGGCATCGAGAACGAGGAGCTGCGCAAGCGCGAGCGCCCGTTCATAGGCCGCCTCACCCCCGAGACGGTGCGCGCGCTGGAGCGGGAGAGCTATTTCGGGGCCTATAAGGGCGTCACCGATGTCCTCACCAAATATCTCTGGCCGGAATGGGCTTTGGTCCTCACCCGCTGGGCCGCACGCTTCGGCATCTCGCCCAACCAGGTGACAACGGTGGGCGCGCTGCTCTGCGTCGCCGCCACCTTCCTGTTCGCTTACGGCTGGTACTGGACGGGCCTTGCCGCCGGGCTCGGTTTCATGGTGCTCGACACGGTGGACGGGAAGCTCGCCCGCTGCACCCTCACCTCCTCGGCGATCGGCAACGTCTTCGATCACGGCATCGACCTCGTCCACCCGCCTTTCTGGTGGTGGGCATGGGGCGCGGGGCTCGCCGCTTACGGACGCCCGCTGGAGCCGGAGACCTTCTGGTGGACGCTGGCGACCATCGTCGGCGGCTATGTCGTCCAGCGGCTGATCGAGGGCGCCTTCATCGCCCGCTTCGCCATCCACATCCACGTCTGGCGGCCGTTCGACAGCTGGTTCCGGCTGATCACCGCCCGGCGTAATCCGAACATGGTCATCCTCGCTGCCTTCCTCGCCGCCGGCCGGCCGGACTGGGGCCTGATCGGTGTGGCTGCGTGGACGGTGGCCTCGCTCCTCGTCCACCTCGTCCAGCTCCTCCAGGCGCTGGCGGTGCGGGCAAAGGGCGGGGCCGTGCAATCGTGGCTGGCGCAGGGAGATGCTTCGTGAACGAGACCATCACCCGCTTCGGCTATCCGGACACGCTGATCGCCGACTATGCGCACTGGGTGGTGCTGCTGCGCCCTGCCCAGCCGACGCTCGGCAGCCTGGTGCTCGCCGCCAAGGGGCCTGCAACCGCTTTCTCCGAACTCGCGCCCGAAGCCTTTGCCGAGCTCGCCCGCGTGGTCGCGGACATCGAAGGCCGCGTGTGCGACGCGGTCGGCTACCTCAAGATCAACTATCTGATGCTGATGATGGTGGACCGCCACGTCCACTTCCACGTCATTCCCCGCTACGAAGGGGAGCGAAGCGCGGCAGGCCTCACGGTGCGCGATGCCGCGTGGCCGGGCGCCCCGGCGCTTGGCGAGGCGGTGGCGCTAAGTGCCGAACAGATCGAAGCGCTGGCCGGCTGGCTTCGGAGCGCGTGGCCCAGCGGGCGGTAAGCGCTTTCGCTTTCTCGACGTCGGCGGGATAATCCACTTCCTGCCATTCCTCGCCGTGGATTGAGACGGTGCGTACGTCCGCGCCGGCTTGGGCGAGCTCGTCGATGGCCCGCAGATACCAGCGCCTGGTGCCGTCCGGCGCGCGCAGCATCGCATCGACCTGCTCGATAAACAGGCGCGGCCCCTCGCCCCGGAAGGCAAGCAGGCCGATCGACTCCGCATTATACTGGCCCGGCTCGAGCGCCTTGCCGATCCGAAGCAGGCAATCGCCGTCGCGCAGCACCTTCATGTCGTCCGAATCATAATGGTCCTTCTCGTCCACCGTGACCGTGATCGGCGCGGTGTCCGCCGCAAGGACTCGCTGCAGCAGCCGGCTCGACACCAAAGTGTCGCCGTTGAGAAGCAAGGTGTCCCGGTCGAACTCTTCCCGCGCCATCCACACCGAGCCGAGATTGTCGGCGACATGGTAAAAAGGGTTGAAGAAGGTCCGCACCCCGGGCCGCCTTGCCGCGACCGCATCGACGAGATGGTCGGCAAAGCCGGTCACCACGACGATGTCGCGGATTCCCGCGCCTTGGAGCACATCAAGCTGCCATTCGAGCAAGCTCCTGCCGGCCAGCCGGATCAGGCATTTCGGCCGCTCTGCGGTGAGCGGCAGGAGGCGTGAGCCCTTGCCGGCGCTCAGGATTATGGCTTTGCGGATGGTCATGAAAGTGCCGTTCCGGCGCTCCTAAAATACGTTGCCTCCCTGCAACGACCATCAGAAGTGCACATCATGCGTGACTTTTTTGTGGCCGAGAGCGGGCGAACCTGATTTCAGGGGACTATGGGCGAATGGACCGCAATCGTGCTGGCCGGAAACCGGCCGGGGGAAAACGGCTTTGCCGAAAGCCACAGGGTGCCGGCCAAGGCGCTGATCCCCGTGCGCGGCGAGCCGATGCTCGGTCGTGTCTTGAAGGCGCTGCTCGCCTCGCCCTCGATCGCCCGCATCGTGGTGCTCGCCCAGGAACCCGAGATGCTGCTCGGCGGCGCGCTGGGCTGGGCGGCGCAGGAGCCGCGGGTCGGCACCGCGACGGCCGGCGAAGGCATTTCGCAGAGCATCGCGTCCATCGCGGGCAGTGATGCGGCGCCGTGGCCCGTGCTGGTCACCACTGCCGATCACGCTTTGCTGCGCCCCGAAATGGTGGAAGCCTTTATCGCCGGAAGCGCGGACGCCGATGCCAGCTTCGCGATGGTCGAACGCAAGGTGGTGGAGCAGGTCCACCCCGGCACCAAGCGGACATGGGTCAAATTCAGCGACGGCCATTATTCGGGCGCCAACCTGTTCGCCCTGCGCACGCCGGCGGCGCACAAGGCGCTCTCCTTCTGGGCAAAGGCCGAGCGCGACCGCAAAAAGGTGCTGCGCCTGCTGCTGTTCTTCGGCCCGACCATCTTCCTGCGCGCACTGACCCGCACCATCAGCCTGGAGAGCGCGGCGGCGAAAGCGGGCCGGGACCTCGGCCTCAAGGCGAAAGCCGTGTGCCTGCCGTTCGCGGAAGCGGCGATAGACGTTGATAAACCAGCGGATCTTCAGTTGGTTGAACAGATCCTCGCCGGTAAAACCGGTGGCATTGCCAACAGCGGGCCGCGCCCTTAGCCTACCTTCCTAATGAGTTCGCACAATTAGTGGGTCGAGGCGAAGTCATCACCGAAATGGGGGGGCCATATGTCTGGCATGAACGCATCCAGGATCACGCTGATTTCTCTCGCTGCACTGGCTGCCGGCCTCGCCAGCGGGCAGGCTTTCGGCCAGAGCCGGGTTTTGGCCGATCCGCCTCTGCTGCAAGAGCGCGGCGCGGAGAATGGGGGCCTGGAAGCGGTGGAATCGCGCGACGGCGAAGCAGTGCTCGACCTGCGCATTCAATATACAAGCGGCAAGATCTACAATCCGGCCACCAGGAAATACGATTTGGTGAAGCTGCGCAGCTACGTCGGCACCGGAGTGGAGCCGGACGCGCCGTTCGTGTCGCCGACGATCATTGTGAAACCGGGCGACACGGTGCGGGTCAATCTCGACAACCGGCTACCGGCCGATCCAAGCTGCTCGCCGGGCGACCAGGCGGCGCCGGACGTGCCGCATTGCTTCAACGGCACCAATCTCCACACGCACGGCCTTTGGGTGAACCCGTCCGGCAATGGCGACAATGTTCTCCTGAGCATCAATCCGGGCCACAAGTTCGAATATGAATATAATATCCCGTCCACGCACCCGGCGGGTACCTTTTGGTATCATACGCACCGTCACGGTTCGACGGCGCTGCAGGTGTCGAGCGGAATGGCCGGCGCGCTGATCATCAAGGGAGACCGGCTGCCGACGCTGGATCGGCCAGGAGATCTGGACCGGCTGCTGACCGGCTTCCCGGATAGGACGCTGGTGATGCAGCAAATCCAATATGCCTGCCGGGACGCGGACGGCAAAGTGAAGACCGACAAGAACGGCTACCATTGCGCCAAGGAGGACGTCGGCGGGGTGGAGAGTTACGACCTCTTCGGCCCCAGGAAGTGGGAGCAATCCGGCCGCTATACGAGCATCAACGGGCTCGTTCTGCCGGTAATCCAGGCCGTGCAGGGACAGGTGGAGCGCTGGCGGGGCATCCATGCCGGTGTGCGCGACACGATCAGCCTCACCTTCGTCAAGGCGGACAGCAGCAAGTCGCTTAAGCTGCTCAGTCAGGCCAGCGGCCGCGCGGCGATGGAGGAGTTGATCGGCAAGACGTGCACCGGAGCCCGGCTGCAATATCATCTGGTCGCCGCCGACGGCCTTACTTTGGGCAAGGCGCTGAAGGTCGATCAGGCCGTGTACCAGCCCGGCTACCGGTTCGACAGCCTTGTCGTGTTTCCCGAAGCCGGCACCTATTGCATGATCGACGCCGCGGTGGGGGATTCAGGCAGCGTCGGCGGTGAGGATCTCGGCCCGCGGCTGCTCGGTGTGGTGACGGTGACGGCGGGACAAAGCGTCGGCCCGGACATCGGGCGCTATGTCACCGACAAGCTGGTCGCCAGCGCGGCGAGCACCATGCGTGGCTCACCGGTTGCCGCAGCCGTCACCAACGAACTCAGGACTGGTCTTCAGCTCAGCCACTTCGTTGCCCACAAAACAGTAGCCCCGTCCGAAGTAACAGGGACGCAGGAGCTGACCTTTCTTATCGAGAAGAAGGGGGGCAAGTTCAACTTCGAGGTCGGCAGCCAGGACTATGCGCCGCGCCCCTATGTCGCGGATCGTGTCGACCGGAAGCTGACGTTGGGCGGCGTCGACGAATGGAACCTCGGGTCCGCCTTCGACAGCCACCCGTTCCACATCCACGTCAACCCATTCCAGATCGTTGAAGTGCTCGACCCCTGGGGCCGCGACGTCAGCGATCCCGCCAACGCGGACACTTACCCCAAAATACCGGGGGCGAAGGACGCGACGGTGGACGTGCAATATGCCGGGCTGAAGAATGCCTGGAAGGACACTTTGTGGCTGAAAAGCAACCTGCCCGCCGATGACAACCCCGCCGGCACGGACGGCATATACAAGATCAAGGTCCGTACCCGGTACGAGCGCTACATTGGCGAATTCGTACTTCACTGCCACATTCTCGACCATGAGGATCAGGGCATGATGCAGAACGTGGCGATCGTGCTGCCCGGCAACGGGCCGGCCGCGGTCAATGCCGGGACCGGCGGCCATGGCGGGCACTGAGCCGCCGCCCCCGGCGGACGGCGGTGCGAACGAGGCGAGGCCTATGGATTTCGGTCTCGACTTCTTCAGCGCCGCCACTGCCGAGGGCGGCACGGCCGAATTCTCAAAGCTGATCGGCGGCCGGGCGCCCGATCCCGGCAAGGCGGCGCAAAGCTTTCGGGAAAGCCGGGGCGCCGACCAGTCGATGCTGGAGGCCCTGGTCGGCGATCCCGATTTCCTGCCCTCCATTTTCCTGGAGCGCGGCGCCGCGGCGGCCCGGGCGGTGGGCCGGATCGTGGTCCAGTCCGGCCGCGATCATCGCGGCAACGACCAGCCCGAAGGCTGGAAAGGCACCGGCTTCCTGGTCGCCAGGGATCTGCTGCTCACCAATCACCATGTGCTGAACTCGGTGGCGTCGTGCCAGAACGCGACCTTTCAGCTCAACTACCGCAACCGGCTGGACGGCGCCGCCGACAAATCCGACGAATTCAAGCTGCGCCCGCTGGATCTGTTCGTCACCAGCCCGGTCGATGGCGGCCTCGACTACACCTTCGTCGCCATCGGCGTGGAGGCGGCGGAGCGCTACGGCTTCATCCCCGTGGAGCGCCGCGCCTATGTGTTCGACCCCGTCGCCAAGCGCCGCGTCGCCAACATCATCCAGCATCCCAGCGGGCGCTTCCAGGAGATCGTGATCCACGACAATAGCATCGCCGCGGATACGGGCCTGTTCGTCCACTACCTGACCGACACGGAGGGCGGCAGTTCGGGCAGCCCGATCCTGGACAATAAGTGGCGGCTGATCGGCCTCCACCACGCTTCCGCCAAGAACATGCACGGCGTTGCCGATCCGCGCACCGGCAAGGTGCCCGCCTTGCTCAACGAAGGGATCAAGCTCGCCTCCATCTCCAGCGATCTCGAGACGCGGGTGAAAGCGGAAGGAACGAACGGTCCGGCGTCGCGGGTGCTGCAATGCTTTGCCGGCATCAATTCGGCGGTCGGCTATTTCGGCACGCTTGGGCGGGGCAGCGCGCGCGAGGGGCTCGAGGCGCTGGTCGATTCGTACAAGGGCACCGACCAGGATCTCGATATCGGCGCCTGGAAGATCGAATGGCTTGCCGTTAACGATCCGGACAAGATCAAGCGGGTGGCGGCCTTTCTTGCCGACTTCAACCTCGACATCTGGGCGCTGGTCGATTGCTCGGCGGCCGCCGCCGAAGCGCTCGTCGCGATCCTCGACTCCGAATACAGCCTGAAATTCGCCGCGGCGCATTCGGAGGCCGACGCCGCAGGCGACCGGCAGACCACCAGCCTGATCTGGAACACCGCAACGGTGGAGGGCCGAAGAACCGACTGGGACGAGGATATCCGCCCCTGGTTCGCGGTGGGCAGCCAGAATTTCGGCACGGACCTGCCCGGCGCCGTCCACGGGCGGATCTTCGACCGCTATCCCGGCCTGTTCCACTTCAAGGCGATCGGCAGCGATTTCGAACTCTACGCGGTGCCGCTCCACCTCGATTCAAAGGAAGAAGGCACGCTTCGGCGCGAACTGGCGAGCAAGATCCTCGCCGCCGCAATTGCCCGCACCTCTGCCCAGGCGGAGGGCGAGCGCGACTGGATTTTGCTCGGCGACATGGACGGCGAGATCGCGTCGAAGAACTTCCGGGTGCTGGCGGCCAAGGGGCTGGTGGCGCTCAGCGCCGAGGACGAGCAGGCCGGCACCTTCACCTACCTCAAGAACCCGCAGCGATCGATAATCGACCACGTCTATGTCTCGCCCTACCTCACCAAGCATCAGGGCGCGCAAAGCTTCTTCACGGTCGCGGCCGACAAGACCTACCCCGGCTACCTCAAGGAGATTTCCGACCACCGGCCGATCGTCACCCGCCTCGCGCTTCGCAAGGCGACCAAGGAAGAAGCGATCGCCTCCCTGCCGGACAGCCTCCAGGCGGCGCTGAGTGAGCTTTATGAGGGCAGCGGGCCTGGCCTGTAGGTGAGGAGAATCTTGCCGTCGGGCTCCGCCACTCGCTAGAGGCGGGCTGATGTTGCGCATCACCGAACTGAGCCTGCCGCTCCACCATCCGGATGAGGCGCTGCCCGCCGCGATCTGCAAGCGGCTGCGGATCACGCCGCGGGAGCTGGTCCGCCACGTGGTCGCACGCCGGGCCAGCGACGCCCGCGACAAGACGCGGATCCAGCTCGTCTACAGCGTGGACGTCAATGTGCGGAACGAGCCGGCGGTGCTCGCCCGCTTCGCCAAGGACCGGAATGTCCAGCCCACGCCCGACACGCGGTACCCGTTCGTCGCCAAGGCGCCGGAGAACGGAGCATCGCGGCGGCCGGTTGTGATCGGCGCCGGCCCGTGCGGCCTGTTTGCCGGGCTGATCCTGGCGCAGATGGGCTTCCGGCCGATCATCGTCGATCGCGGCAAAGTGGTTCGCGAACGCACCAAGGACACGTGGGGCCTGTGGCGCAAGAGCGTGCTCAACCCGGAGAGCAATGTCCAGTTCGGCGAAGGCGGCGCGGGCACCTTTTCCGACGGCAAGCTCTACAGCCGGATCAAGGACAACCGCCATCTCGACCGCAAGGTGCTGACCGAGTTCGTCAAGGCGGGGGCGCCACCGGAAATCCTGACCGAGGCGCATCCGCATATCGGCACGTTCCGCCTGGTGACCATGGTCGAAAGCCTTCGCGAGACGATCGAGGGGCTTGGCGGCGAGTATCGTTTCTCAACCCGCGTCGAGGGGCTCGACATCACTACCGGCGCGGACGGTGCGCGGCGGCTCCGGGGGCTTCACCTGCATGACGGCGGCTATCTCGAGGCCGACCATGCGGTGCTGGCGGTCGGGCACAGCGCGCGCGATACCTTCGAGATGCTCCACGCGGCCGGGGTCCACGTCGAGGCAAAGCCGTTCGCGATCGGAGTCAGGATCGAGCATCCGCAATCCTGGATCGACCGCGCGCGGTTCGGTTCCGATGCCGGCAACCCCATCCTCGGCGCCGCGGAATATCATATTTCCCATCATTGCTCGAACGGCCGCACCGTCTACAGCTTCTGCATGTGCCCGGGCGGCACGGTTGTCGCGGCGGCATCGGAGGAAGGCCGCGTCGCCACCAACGGAATGAGCCAATATTCGCGCAACGAGCGCAACGCCAATTCCGGTCTGGTCGTGGCGATCAATCCCGAGCGGGATTATCCCGGCGATCCGCTCGCCGGCATCGCGCTGCAGCGGCACTGGGAGTCGATGGCGTATGTCGCCGGCGGCTCCACCTACAAGGCGCCGGCGCAGCGGCTTGGCGACTTTCTGGCGGGACGGCCCTCGACGGCGCTCGGTACGGTGACTCCCTCCTACCGCCCGGGCGTTCACCCAACCGACCTCGCCCATTGCCTGCCCGATTTCGCGGTTGCGGCGATACGCGAGGCCTTACCGGTCTTCGGCCGCCAGATCCCCGGCTACGACCACCCGGACGTCGTGCTGACCGGCGTCGAGACACGCACGTCCTCGCCGGTTCGCTTCACCCGGGGCGAAGACTTTCAGAGTCTGAACACCATTGGGCTGTTTCCGGCGGGGGAAGGCGCGGGCTATGCCGGGGGCATCCTCTCCGCATCGGTGGACGGGATCAAGGTCGCCGAAGCCGTGGCAGGCAGCCTGTGCCGGACGGCGTGAAGGGCACCCGCGCGTGATGACGCTGATCCTGTTCAACAAGCCTTTCGGCGTGCTGTGCCAGTTCACGGGTGAACGCACAGGCCCGCCCCGGCCGACCCTGGCGAATTATATCGATCTGCCGGGCGTCTACCCGGCCGGCCGGCTAGATCTCGACAGCGAAGGACTGCTTCTGCTCACCGACGACGGCGCGCTTCAGGCGCGAATTGCCGATCCCCGGTTCAAACTGCCAAAGACCTATCTCGTCCAGATCGAAGGCGAGATCGGCGACATGGAGCTCGCGGCGTTGCGCCGCGGGGTGCAGCTGAAGGACGGAATAACCCGCCCCGCCGAGGTCGAACGGATCGCCGACCCGGCCCTGTGGCCACGCGACCCGCCGGTGCGGTTCCGCAAGACCGTGCCCGACTGCTGGCTCAAGCTGACGATCCGCGAAGGCCGCAACCGGCAAGTGCGCAGGATGACCGCTGCGGTCGGGCATCCGACCCTGCGGCTGGTGCGGTGGAGCATTGGAGACTGGACACTCGACGGCCTCTCACCGGGGGAGTACCGGCCCGTCTGACCGGTGGCCGTGCTGAGCCCGAGCCCGCTCCTCGCAGCCCTGCCCTGCCCTGCCCTGCCCTGCCCTGCCCTGCCGGTGCAATCCAGCAACCCGGGCCGGCTCCGCGGCATCTTCCCCAGGCACAAAAAAACCGCCTTGGCTTGGTGCCTTGGCGGTTTTGTTTGTGTGTTGGTTGCGGGAGCAGGATTTGAACCTGCGACCTTCAGGTTATGAGCCTGACGAGCTACCGGGCTGCTCCATCCCGCGTCACCGACGTGTCAGGGCCGGAGCCCTGGAA
>DASVUV010000091.1:0-14790 GCA_036386875.1 Allosphingosinicella sp. | reverse complement strand
TCAACGACGTCGATGCGGTCGGCTCCCATCAGCATCAGCCAGTGGAGCCAGTTGGACTCGCTCCAGCGGAAGGCGAAGCGGCGGATGACGCCGCTGAGGCCGCGCGGCGGGGTCGAGGTTCCCATCGAGGCGGGGGTGCGGATGTGCTCGACCGACTGGAGGATCTCCACGTCCGGCGTCTGCAAGGGGCCGCGCGCCCAGTTGACGTCGCCGTCGTCCCAGGCGCGGTCGCGCATGGGCCAGGTGGGGTCGTTCTCCGGGTCGGCGTCGACGCCCCAGCCGTTGACGGTGTGGGGATCGATGAGGCGGATCGCGTTGTCCGCGGCGGCCTGGGCCTTGTCGCTCTGGGTCATGGCTGGCTCCTCCTCCTCAGGCCGCGTTGGGGATCAGGACCGGCTTGATGCAGCCGTCCAGCTTTGACGAGAACAGGTGATAGGCCTCGGCCACGTCCTCCAGCGGCACGCGGTGGGTGATGATCGCCTTGGGGTCGATCCGGCCTTCCTTCACGTGTTCGATCAGGCGGGGCAGCAGCCGCTTCACCGAGGCCTGGTTGGCGCGGATGGTGATCCCCTTGTTCACGACGTTGCCGATCGGGACCATATTGCCGGTCGGGCCGTAGACGCCGACGATCGACACCACGCCGCCCTTCTTCACCGAGTTGATGGCCCAGTGCAGGGGCACGGCGTTGCCCGCCTCGAGCTTCAGCTTCTTGCCGAACAGGGTGTGCCAGGCGTTGCCCGAGGCGTCGGCGCCGACGGCGTCGATGCACACGTCGGCGCCCAGGCCGGTGATCTTCTTGAGGAACACCACCGGATCGCCGATCTCGCGGAAGTCGTAGACCTCGGCGGGGCAATAGGTGCGGGCGAAGTCCAGCCGGTACTCGTGATGGTCGATGACGATGACCCGCCCGGCCCCGATCAGCCAGGCGCAGCGGGCGGCGAGCAGGCCCACCGGGCCCGCGCCGAACACCACGACCGTGTCGCCCTTCTGGATGCCGCCCATCTCGGCGGCCTGGTAGCCGGTGGGGACCACGTCGGTGAGCAGGACCGCGTCGTCCTCGTCCATCCAGTCGGGGATCAAGGTGGGGCCGAAGTCCGCGAAGGGCACGCGCACGTATTCGGCCTGGCCGCCGTCATAGCCGCCGGCGGTGTGCGAATAGCCGAAGATGCCGCCGACGGCGGTGGCCTGCGGATTGTTCTCGTGGCAATTGCCGTACAGGCCCTGCTTGCAGAAGTGGCACTGGCCGCAAGCGATGTTGAAGGGAACTAGGACGTGATCGCCCACCTTCAGATTTTCGACCGCGGAGCCGACCTCTTGCACGATGCCGCAGAATTCGTGGCCGAAGGTCATGCCGACGCGGGTGTCGGGCACCATGCCGTGGTAAAGATGAAGGTCCGATCCGCAGATGCAGGACCGGGTTACCTTGACGATCGCATCGCGCGGATGCTCGATCTTCGGCATCGGTTTTTCTTGGGCGCGGACCCGATACGGTCCGCGGTAATCCATCGCCAGCATGGACGGGCTCCTTCGCTAATCTGTGCGGCTTAACCGGAGCGAAGGGGGTTGGTTCCAGGCCGATGACGCCGAAAACACTCAACTTTCTCGGGCAACGCCTTGCCGCCGATGCGGTTCGGAGCCGGAACATTGTGGCCGGGCCGCTTGTTTGGAGCGGCAGTTTTTCAGGAGGCTGATATGGCAACCAAGACCGGCGACAAGCAGAGCGAGAAGTCAGGCGGCGGGCGCAAGGAAAGCGGCGCGTCCGGCGGCAATGAAGGCACCGGCTTCGGCTGGGGCAGCGGCAATACCGGTGTGCTGATGGGCGCCGCGATGGCGGGCGCCGCAGTCGGCATCGCCGCCAATGTCGGGCGCAAATTGTTCGTTCAGTTCACCAGCGGCGCAACCGGCGACTGGTTCGATGCGCTCAAGACCGAGCATGCGATGACGCTTGCCATCTTCGACAAGATCGAAGCCACAAACGAGAGCCAGGGGATCGCCCGCTCCATGCTGCTGACCAAGCTGAAATACGCCCTCGACAAGCATGCGCATCAGGAAGAAAATGTCGTCTACCCGGCTCTTCGCCAGGCCAACCAGGCGCATGACGCGGACGCGCTCAATGCCGAGCACGGCTATGTGAAGACCTACCTCTACGAGCTGGAGACCCTGCTCAATACAAGCCCCGAATGGCTGGCGCGGGTGAAGGATTTCCGCGCCATGATCGAGGAGCATATGCGGATGGAGGAGAATGAAGTGTTTCCGACCTTCCAGAAGATGCTGACGCCCGAGCAGAATGCGCGGATCACCTCGTTGATGAACAAGGAAGGCTTCAAGGTCGCCTAAGCGGCCGAGGTTTTTCTGCATAAGGAAAGGGCCGGCGGAGGCGATCCGCCGGCCCTTCTCCTTTGCCTCATCGCGGCCTCAGGCGAGTTGGCCGTGGCAGTGCTTGAACTTTTGGCCGGAGCCGCAGGGGCACGGCGCGTTGCGGCTGACCGGCGCCTCCACGTCCATCGCATAGCCCCCGGGCATTGCCGGGCGCTCAGCCTGGAGCGGCGGCAGCCTGGACAGGATCGTGCCGGTGTCCGCGTCGATATCGGCCGTATCGTCGTCGCCGCTGAGCGGATCGATGTGGTGGGTGATGTAGTCGGCGAAGTCGGGCAGCTCCTGAAACTCCGGCTCCTGCATGGTGAAGTTGGCGCGGGCGAGCGTGCTCGTCACGTCCTCGCGGATCGCAACCAGCATCCGCTCGAATTGGCCAAAGGCTTCGCGCTTATATTCGTCGATCGGCTTCTTTTGCGCATAAGCGCGCAGGTGAATGATCGCGCGAAGCGCATCGAGCATCGCGAGATGCTCCTTCCAGTGCAGATCGAGGCTTTGCAGCAGAATCGACTTCTCGACCTGAATGAAGGTCTCCGGCGGCAACTGCGCCTTTTTCTCCTCCACCTGCTCGTCGGCGAGCTTCTGGATGCGCTCGACGAACATCTCGGGATCGACGGCTTCTTCCTGCATCCAGTCGCTGATCGGCGGCTGCAATGCGAACACCGTCTCCAGGCGCTCCTGGAGGAGCGGGATGTCCCATTGCTCGGGATAGGTGTTGGGCGGGCAGGCTTCACCGACGATGGCGTTCACCGTCTCGGCGCGCATGTCTTCCACAACGTCGCCGATCGTCTCGGCGTCCATGATGTCGGCGCGCTGTTCGTAGATCACCTTGCGCTGATCGTTCATCACGTCATCGTATTCGACGACCTGCTTGCGAATGTCGTAGTTTCGCGCTTCGACCTTCTTCTGCGCCGTCTCGATCGCCTTGGATATCCAGGGGCTGACGATCGCCTCGCCATCCTCCAGATTCTTGTTCATCAGGCGGGAGAACATGGTCTGCGGGCCGAAGATGCGCAGCAGGTCGTCGTCGAGGCTGAGGTAGAAGCGGGACAGGCCCGGATCGCCCTGCCGGCCCGAACGGCCGCGAAGCTGGTTGTCGATGCGGCGGCTTTCGTGGCGTTCGGTGCCGAGCACGAACAGGCCGCCGGCGGCGAGCACCCGCTCCTTCTCCTCGTTGACCTCGCGCTTGATCCGTTCGATCGCCGCGTCGCGCTCGGGCCCTTCGGGCATTTCGGAAAGCTCGTCATTGACCCGGAACTCGACGTTGCCGCCGAGCTGGATGTCGGTGCCGCGGCCAGCCATGTTGGTGGCGATGGTGACGGCGCGCATCCGCCCCGCCTGGGCGACGATATGCGCCTCCTGCTCGTGCAGGCGGGCATTCAGCACCGCATGGTCGACGCCTTCGCGGTTGAGATATTCGGAGAGGAGCTCCGACTTCTCGATCGACACGGTGCCGACCAGTACCGGCTGGCCAATATCCTGCTTCTCGCGGATCGACTTGGCGATGGCGGCGAACTTGTCGGCCTGGTTCTTGTAAAATTCGTCCTCTTCGTCGACGCGCTTCACATCGACGTGGGTCGGGATGGTGACGACGTTGATCTTGTAGATGTCATAGAATTCCGCCGCTTCAGTGGCCGCAGTGCCGGTCATACCGCCGATCTTGGGATAAAGGCGGAAATAGTTCTGGAAGGTGATGGACGCGAGCGTCTGGTTCTCCGGCTCGATCTCCACCCCTTCCTTGGCCTCCACGGCCTGGTGCAGCCCCTCGGACCAGCGGCGGCCTTCCATCATCCGGCCGGTGAACTCGTCGATAATGACGACCTTGCCGTCCTTGACGATGTAATCCGTGTCGAGCTTGAACAGCACGTTGGCACGCAGCGCCTGGTTCAAATGGTGGACGACCAGCGTGTTCTCATAATCGTAGAGGTTGGAGCCGTGCAGCAGCCCGGCGTCCTCGAGCAGACGCTCGACTTTCTCCGTGCCGTCCTCGGTGAGCACCACCGAGCGCTGCTTCTCGTCCACCTCGTAATCCTCGGGGACGAGGTTCTTCACCAGATCGTTGACCGACATGTAGAGTTCGGACTTGTCGTCGGTCGGCCCTGAAATGATCAGCGGCGTGCGCGCTTCGTCGATCAGGATCGAATCCACTTCATCGACGATGGCGAAGTTGAAGGGCCGCTGGACCATCGATCCGCGGTCGTACTTCATGTTGTCGCGCAGGTAATCGAAGCCGAATTCGTTGTTGGTGCCGTAGGTGATGTCGGCGGCGTAGGCGTCGCGCCGCTGCTGATCCATGAGGTTGGGCACGATGACGCCGACGCTCATGCCCAGGAAGCGGTGAACCTGGCCCATCCATTCGGCGTCGCGGCGGGCGAGGTAATCGTTTACCGTGACGACGTGAACGCCCTTGCCCTCGAGCGCGTTCAGGTAGGAGGCGAGTGTGGCGACCAGGGTCTTGCCCTCGCCGGTGCGCATTTCGGCGATTTCGCCGCGGTGAAGCACCATGCCGCCGATCATCTGAACGTCATAATGCCGCTGGCCTAGGGTCCGCTTGGCGGCTTCGCGCACCGTCGCAAAGGCTTCGGGGAGCAGCGCATCGAGTTCCTGCCCATCGGCGAGGCGCTGGCGGAAGATCGCCGTCTGGCCGCGCAGCTCATCGTCGGTCATCGCCGAGATCGTCGGCTCGAAGCCGTTGATCCGGTCAACGATCTTGCGCAGCGAGCGGACGTAGCGATCGTTGGACGATCCGAAAATGGCTTTGGCAAATCCGCCGAACATGGGCGATCCTGTTCTCTTGTGGTGGGGCTTCGCGCACGAAGCGGCGCGCAAGCCGCCGCCCCCTTGCGAACACGCTCGCGATGTAGGGTTGCCCCCCTGGCAAGTCAATTGACGGAGGGCCGCGGCGCTCCTAGCCGGAGCCGATGGAACACGTGATTTCAGGCGGATGCGCGTGCGGCGCAACACGCTACGAATTGAAGAGCGCGCCCTACGATTGCGGCTGGTGCCATTGCCGCATCTGCCAGCGCGTGTCGGGCGCGCCGGCAATGGTGTTCGCCACCGTGCCCGAGGCCGATCTCGTCTGGGTTCAGGGGGCGGACAAGCTGCGCACCTTCGCCTCGAGCAGCTTCGGGCACCGTGCCTTTTGCGGGACATGCGGCACGCCGTTCCTGATGAAGGTGAACCATCAGCCGGAGACGGTGGATTTCAGCGTTGCAACGCTGGACGATCCGGAGCGGATCGCACCGGGATTTCACATCTTCTGGGGAAGCAGGATCGGCTGGTTCGAGCCGGGCGATAGCTTGCCTCGGCACGAGAAGTTCAGGCCGGACACACGGGGGCTGATAGGAACGGAGCCGCCGTCTAACTAATCCTCCCCTGCCTTTGCAGGGGAGGGGGACCACCCGCAGGTGGAGGGGCGGCGTAGGCGAAGCCGGAGCCGTTTACCTCGCTTCGCTCGGCCCCTCCACCGCACTACGTGCGGTCCCCCTCCCCTCGAAATCGAGGGGAGGATTTAGCTGCTCAGAGCGCGCCTTCGAGCCAGGCCTGGATCTGGGTCTTGGGCGCCGCGCCGACCTTGGTTGCAGCCGGCGCGCCATCCTTGAACAGGATCATGGTCGGGATTCCGCGCACGCCGTACTTGGACGGGGCGTCCGGATTTTCGTCGATGTTGAGCTTCACCACCTGAACGCGCTCACCGAGTTCGTTCGAGATTTCCTCAAGCGCGGGGGCGATCATCCGGCAGGGGCCGCACCATTCCGCCCAGAAATCAACAAGAACCGGCGTGGAAGCGCCGAGCACCTCCGTCTGGAAGGACTGATCGGTGACGGACTTGGTAGCCATGAGAGTCTCCTGAAAGTGTTCGGTTGCATTTAGGAACCTGCCGGCTCCGTTCCAAGGACCGGGCGAAAGCGGGTGAGCAACGCCGGCGGTAAATCGAACAGCGCGGGGCCCGACGTGTAGAGCAGCTTCGCCTCTATCCGGCGGCCCGGGAAGATGACGCCAAGGGCTTCGCGGTAGGCGGCCATCTGACGCATGTGCGGAATTGGAATTTCCTCAAGCGAAGCAGGGACTTTGCGGCCGGTCTTGAAATCGGCAACAAGGATTCGATCGTCCTCCACGAGCAGCCGGTCGACAGTGCCGGAGACCACCAACCCAGTGTGCAACACAGCGGCGATGGGCGCTTCGGCAAAGGCGGCCGGGGAGAACAATTCACCGTGCGCCGGATCGGCGATGACCGCGCAGGCATCGGCGATCAGCGCGCGGCGGAGGCGCTCGTCGTCCACGCCGGCAGACTGGTGGAGCCAGCGCTCGGCCCGCTCCCGCCGCTCACCCTCCGGCACGTCGGGAAGCCGCTCGAAAAGCTGGTGGAGAAGCTTGCCCCGCCGCGCCGCTTCACGCAGCGCCGGCGAGGGCGGCGGGTCGGCGACGTCGTCCTCGGCCAAAGCGGACGGCGCAAGCGGGCGCGGCGGCCGCGCTTCCTGTGGCGCCGGCGAAAGGATCCAGTCGGGCAGCGCAAGATCAGGCGCCGCCTGCCGCGCAGCCGCCTTGGTCTGGATCCCCGGCGTTCCGAAGCAGCGCGCCTGCGTCCAAAGCGGATCCTCCCGCCATTCCGCGCCAAGTCCCTCCAGGGAAGCCTCCACCGCGGCATACCAGCTTGCCTTGGGCGGCACCCCCTTGGCGGCGGGCCCAAGCGCTCCGCCGATATACAGGCGCTCTTCGGCGCGGGTGAGCGCGACGTAAAGGAGGCGCCAATGCTCCTGCCGCTCGAGTTCGTCCTGCCTGGCGATCTGGGACGCGAGCGGCTCGGCCATTTCGCCCTTGCGCGGACGGAAGACCGGCACCGACGGCCCCTCCTCACCCAGGCTGAGGCTGGCCGCAGCACCGCGCAGGGCGCCGCCATTCTTGTCGGGATCGGCGCAGGCGTCTGCAAGGATCAGCACCGGCGCCTGCAGGCCTTTGGAACCGTGCACCGTCATCACCCGCACGGCATCGAGCGGCGCGGAGGGATCTCGGACGATTTCGACATCGCCACGCGCGAACCAGTCAAGAAAGCGCTGCAGCGAGGGCGTGGCATTGGTCTCGAACTCGAGTGCGGAGGAGAGCAGCTCCTCGATGGGATCGCGCGCTTCCGGGCCGAGCCGCTCCAGCAAGCTACGGCGTCCGCCCGCATCGCCGCTGAGCAAAGCTTCCAGGAATTGATGCGGCGTGGCGTAATCGGCCATGGCAAGGATCCGGCCGAGGCGATCCAGCGTGCGCGGCAGGATTTCCCGGACGATCGGCTGACAGGCGGGATCGCCCGCCAGGTCTCGAAGGCCGCTCCACAGCGATCCCGGCCGATCGAAGCGGGCGGCGAACAGCGCGTCCTGCGACCAGCCGAACAGCGGCGACACGAGCAGCGAGGCAAGATTGAGGTCGTCGAGCGGCTGAACCGCGAAGCGAGCCGCGGCGAGCAGATCCTGAACGGCAAGCGGGGCGGTGAGCAGTAGCCGGTCGACACCAGCCACGGGGACACCCTCGGCATGAAGCCGCGCCACCAGAAGCGAGGCGAGATCGCCGCGGCGGCGGACCAGGATCAAAATGTCCTCAGGCCGAATGGGGCGGCCTTTCCCCTCGAGAAGGAAGGGGTTGTCGAGCCACTTCTTCACCTGGCGGGCGACCTGGCCGGCGTAGAGGCGCACGGTGTCGGACACCCAGCCCTCCTCCCCCGCTTCCTCGTCGCCGGCTGGGTCGGCGTCGTCCACATAGGGCTTCCACAGGGTGACGGAGCCCGACCGTTTTGCGTGGTGAGCGATGTGGGGGTTGGGCTCGCGCGGAAGGCCGAGCGCTTCGTGGCCGAGATCGGCGATCACGCGATCGACCAGCGTCAGTATCTCCGGCGAGGATCGGAAGCTTCGGTCCATGGAAAGGTCGAGGAACGGCCGCTCGACGCCCGCGGCCTCGCGCGCGAACCAGGCGCGAGCGACTTCGAACGACTGCGGATCGGTTCCCTGAAAGCCGAAGATTGCCTGCTTGTAGTCGCCGACGGTGAACACGGTGCGGCGGCGGTGCGGCGCCCCCTCCCCTACGAAATATTCGGAGGCGAGCGCGCGCACGATGTTCCACTGGCGCCCATTGGTGTCCTGCGCTTCATCGACCAGGATGTGATCGGTGGTCTGGTCGAGCTTGAAGCGCACCCATTCGCCCATTCCGGGGGTAAGCAGCAATTCCTCCGCGCGGCGAATGAGATCGTCGAAATCGACGACGCCGTGGGCGCGCTTGGCGGCATCGTAGGCGGCGGCGAATGCCTGGCCGGCGCGCAGCCCGGCGGCGAGGCAGGCGACGAACTCGGCAGTCTTCCGCATCTTGAGGAGCTGCGAGCAGCATTCGACAAGCTTGGCGGCATGCTCCGCATAATCGGGATCGGCCTTGAGCAGCCCGGCGCTGACCTTGCGCGGCTCGCCCGACTTGGTGAGCACAAGGTCGCCGATGCCAGACAATGCGTTGGCGCGTTCGTCAGGCGCCATCACTTGCCAGGCAGCGATGACCTCGCAGCAGGACAGGCCGGTTGCGCTGCCCCATCCGCGGTTGGCGGCGGCGATCCGGCGCAGCGTCTCCATGTCGAACACGTCGTCGCAGCACTGGCCGGAAATTGCTTCGTCGATGTCGCCGAGCGGGAGATCGAAGGCGCGGCGCAGACGGTCCTCGATCAGCTCGGGCGCGCCCAATTGCTCCATCGCCGCCGGCGCTCGGCCGCAGGCTTTCAGGAAGCCTTCCGCGCCGCCTTCGCCGAGACGATGGCTGAGCGCCTGCATGTCGCGGATCACCCCGCCGTGCCCCTCCGCCTCGGCGCGGACCAGCAGCTCGGCAAGGGTCTGGCGGGCGAGAAGCTGCTCCTCGCGCCCCTCCAGCGGCCGGAAGCCGGGGGTCAGACCCGCTTCGGCAGGAAAGGCGGCAAGCAGGCTTTGCGCGAAGGCGTGAATGGTCTGGATTCGAAGCCCGCCGCCGGGCGCGTCGAGAACCCGGGCGAACAGGGTGCGCGCACGGGCGATGGCTGCGTCGTCATGGTTCTCGCCAAGGGCGAAGAGTTCCTTGCCGAGCGCCTGGTCCTTGAGCCGCACCCAATGGGCGAGCCGGGCATGGATCCGGTCGGCCATCTCCGCCGAGCCGGCCTTGGTGAAGGTCAGGCACAGAATCGAGGCGGGATCGACGCCGGACAGCAGCAGGCGAAGCACGCGGGCGGTGAGGACGTGGGTCTTGCCGGTACCCGCCGAGGCGGAGAGCGCGGCATGCTCGCCCGGCGAGGACGCGTGCTTCTGCTCGTCCTGCAGGACTGAAAGGGGGAGGATGCGGGTGACCACCCGCCCCTGTTACGGGGCGGGCGGCGGCGCTGGCAAGGGAGCGATCGGAATCCTGCCGTGCGGCGCCGTGGATTAACCCCGGGCGTTGCGGCCGGTGTAGCGCGAGGCCCAGCGTACCGGCGCGTCGCCGGCGACGGCGCGCACGAAGCAGACGCCGCCTTTGGCCTTGACCTTCTGGCAGGCCGAAGTGGCGTCGCCGCGAGACTGGAAGCCCGCCACCGAGAGGCGGTGGAAGGTGCCGCTGCCGAGCTTGACGGTGGTCGAGAGCGGCGTGTGGGCGGTGAAGCCGTAGCGCTTGTAGGCGGAAGCCCAGGCGCGTTCCACGCCGGCGGCCGAGCCGAAGGCGCCGAGCTGAACCACGAAGCGGCCAGCCCCGGGTGTCGCCAAAGCGGTTCTGACCACCGGTTTCGCCTTGGGCGCGGCACGCTCAAAGGCGGGAACCTGGTGGAACTTGGGCGCGGAGGCCCGGACGATGTCGGCCTGCGGCGTTACCAGGCTTTCCACTGCCGCGGCGTAGACCGGACGGGTTTCTTCTTCGGCCTGAGCAGGCTCTGGAACAGTGTCGACACTTGCATCGGCAGAGACCCAGGCAGCAGCTTCCGGCGCGGCCTCGACCAGCGCTTCGGGCGCTGCTTCGGGTGCCGGGCCGCCGAGCGCCAAAGCGGTGGGCAGCGGCGCGGCGGGCTGCGGAGCTGGTTCGGCCGCGGCAAAAGCCGTGCCGTCATCCGCGCGCGGTGCAAGCGCGAGGCGTGCCGGCTGCCCCTCGTCCGCGCCGGGGGTAACGCCCAGCAGAGCGGCGACCTGTTCCCAGCTTTCGTGGGGCTGCGCCATCCGCGCCCATTGCTCCATGCGGGCGGCAAGCTGGTCGGGCGCGATATCCTGCGCGGCGACCGTCTTTGCCTTGGCCCAATCGCCGGACAAAGCGTAAACAAGGGCGAGGTTCTGGCGGACACGCGGCGCGGCGCCCGGAGCGCGGGCGGCGGGCTCGAGGATTTGGAGGGCGCGGCCATGCTCGCCGGCAAGGGCGTAGGCAAGGCCAAGGTCGGCCGGCGGGGCGCCCCCCATTTCATCGAGCTGGCCGATCGCACCGCCGGTGCGGCCGAGCGCGATCCGGGTCAGCGCAATGCTGAGGCCGGCGCGGACGTTACCCCCGTCAAGCGCTAGAACGTCTTCGAAGGTGGTTTCGGCCGACGCGAAACGGCCGTTCTTGAGGTACAGATCGGCAAGCAGCATGCGATAGCCGATATCGCGGGGCGAAAGCTCCACCGCGCGTTCCGCATGGCCGAGCGCCGCCACCATGTCGCTGGCCTTCGCCGCCGACTGGGCCTTGTCGTAAGCCGAAGCAGCGTCGCTCTCAGCGCGTGCCTCGGCGGCGGGCAAGGACGCCGTTTTTGGGCCGTATGCGGTCGCGGACGGGCTGCAGGCAACCATCGTAGAGCCGATGGCCAGGGCGGAAACCGCGAATTTCAAGGTCTTGCTGTTCATTGTGCCCACTCCGGTTCAACGGCTGCGCGTACCCGTCTCGGCCGGCACGCATTCCGCCAGGGCATCGAGTTCGGGTAGCGATTTGAAATATTCGTCAAGCGCGCCGGTGACGAGCTGCTGCGCCGAATGGCGGGTCAGCGCGGATGCGAAGCGCAATTTCAGGTGACGCTCGGGATCGAGGCGGAGGGTGAAGGCGGCCTTGGCCTTGCCGGTCTTCACCTGGCCGCGGCGGCGCGGCAGGTTGAGCACGGCCGGGGCCGGCTCGGCTTCGGGTGCTTGCTCCGGTTCGGCAAAGCTTTCCTGGAGCGCGCGCTGGTGGATCACCACCGCCGGCTCGGGCGCAAGGCGCGTGGCCGAAGGCGTCAAGGCGGTGACCGGGCTCGGTACGTGGTGCGGCTGCGGCTCGGGCTCGTCGTTCTGGCCCATATCGTTCCAGCCGAGATCCTCGAGGTTGGCGCCGAAGCCGCCGAAACCCTGCGGGCGCATGGCTGGCTTGGCCGCGCCCTTGCGGGCGAGCAGGCCGGACGAAAGCGAGGCGAAAGGTTTGGCGTTCATCTGATTTCCCCCCTCGCTTACTGGCTGACGACGCGGCGGCCGAAGCCGCCTGCCGCGCGCGGCGTGGCCGAGTGGCCGGCAAAGCCGGTGCCCGGCGCCTGAAACACGGTACGGCGGAAATTCTTTTCCAGCCGGTCGGAAATATAATCCCACAATTCAGCCACTTCGCGGGCGGACTTGCTGTTGGGATCGACCTCCATCACCGTGCGCCCATCGATCATCGAGGCGGCGAAATCGGTGCGGTGGTGAAGCGTGACGGGGGCAACCGTGCCGTGCTGGGAAAGCGCGACGGCGCATTCGTAGGTGATCTTGGCCTTGGGCGTGGCGGCGTTGACCACGAAGATCAGCGGCTTGCCGGCGCGTTCGCAAAGATCGACGGTGGCGCCGACCGCGCGAAGATCGTGGGGGCTCGGCCGGGTCGGGATAACGATCAGTTCGGCGACCTGGATGACGCTCTGGATCGCCATGGTGATGGCGGGCGGAGTGTCGATTACCGCAAGCTTGAAGCCTTGGCCGCGCAACACTTCCAGATCGTTCTGCAGTCGCGCAACGGTGGTCTGCGCGAACGCCGGCATTTCGGCCTCGCGCTCGTTCCACCAATCGGCAAGCGACCCTTGCGGATCGATATCGATAAGGCAGACGGGCCCCGCCCCGCTCCTTTCAGCCTGAACCGCAAGATGGCCGGACAGGGTGGTCTTCCCCGAACCGCCTTTTTGCGACGACAATGCCAATACGCGCATCTTATCCCCTTGGGCTCACCCTCATGTGAAAGGAGGTTTGCGCCCGCCCTGGCTAAAATCCGGTTAACGCCGCCGCGCTTTCGTGCGGTATGGAAGAGAGGTACCCGGGCAGTGCTAAGAGGCCGTTAACTCTTATTCGCTAGCCCGCAGCAGAAGAGCGGCTTTGGCCGCGTGCGGAGACGATATCATGCAGCTTTCCAGCCGAAACATCCTTGTGGCCTCGGCCGCCTCGGTCGCCCTCCTGCTCGGCACCGGCGCCGCGCTTGCCGACGTGAAGGCGGGCGTCGAACTTTGGCAGGCGGGCAACTTCGCCGGCGCGGTAAAGGAATGGCGCGCGCTTGCCGACAAGGGCGATGCCGATGCGCAGTTCAACCTTGGCCAGGCCTACAAGCTCGGGCGCGGCGTTCCCGCGGACCTGGGTACCGCGCAAAGCTGGTATGAAAAGGCCGCCGCCAACGGCCACGGGCAGGCGCAGGCCAATCTCGGCCTTATTCTCTTCCAGAAGGGCGACCGCGCCAAGGCGATGCCGTGGCTTCGCAAGGCGGCGGACGAAGGCGATCCGCGCGCGCAATATGTCTTGGGAACGGCCTTGTTCAACGGCGATCTGGTCCAGAAGGATTGGCCGCGTGCGTATGCGCTGACCCAGCTTGCCGCGTCCCAAGGCCTCCCGCAGGCGGTCGCCAACCTTCAGCAGATGGACCAGCACATTCCGCTGCCCGATCGCCAGAAAGGCCTCGCCCTTGCCCGGCAGATCGAGAAAGCGGCGCCTGCGGCGAAAGCGGCGTCGGTTCGTGTCTTACCCCCACGCGCACCGGCGCGTCCGGCGCAGATTGCGGGAGCGGTTGCACGTACCGCAGTGCCGCCCTCTGTCCCTGCCCCCGCCAGAGCCGCACCCGTGGCGGCCGGCCGCTGGCGCGTGCAGCTCGGCGCCTTTTCCAACGCCGCCAATGCGCGCAACGCCTGGAACGGCCTGCGGGCCAAAGCGGGCGCCCTCGCCGCACTCCAGCCGGTGTTCGTGCCGGCAGGCGCGGTGACCCGTCTCCAGGCAGGGCCGCTGCCGAGCCGCGCCGCGGCCGATCGGGCGTGCGCGTCCGCTAAGGCGGCGGGTGCCGCCTGCTTCCCCGTTGCTCCGTAACGAGGAGCTCCGCGGCTTAACGCTTTCTTTGCCGCCCCTCCTTTAGGGTTGCACCTCGGGGACAGGGGACAGGGCAGATGGTAGCGCAGGCGCGGATCGGATCGGAAAAAGCCATGGCCTCACGCTGGCGGCGCCGGCGGATGTGCGTTCTCGTCGCCGACACGCCCTCCCCCGCCGCCCTTCGCGAAGTCTCGGCGCGCGGCGCCTTCCTGGAAACCAATGCGCGGCCCGCGCTTGGAACCACCGTTGAACTGCGCCACCCCGAAGCGGGATCGATCCAGGCTGTGGTCTACGCCCTTGCCTGCGACGGCGTGCGGCTCGGCTTTCCGTGCTCGGAAAACTCGGTCGCCTTTGCCGTTGCGGCGATCACGGCGGATATGAGCAGCCCCCGCTGACTCGGAACAAACTCGGAACACCGCCGTTGGTGGGGCGACGCTTCACGAAACAGGAAAGCCAGCGATGCCCGACCGCAACGACAACAACGATCCCCAGGAAAATGCCCAAAAGAACCCGGACGATTGGGTCACCGGCGACGAGTCGATGACCGGCCCGCAAGCCTCGTACCTGAAGACGCTGGCGCGGGAAGCGGGTGAGGAATTCGACCCTGAGCTCAGCAAGGCGGAAGCCTCCAAGAAGATCGACGAGCTTCAGGAAGAAACCGGCCGCGGCCTCGATCACTGACGCCGCGCGCTCTCCACCCAGGCGGCGCTTAGGGTATTTGTCCCGCCGCCCGGGCCTTCTCGATCATGGAGAGCTGCTGCTCCAGCCCGGCGCGATAGGGCGCATTCGTCGGGGTAAGGGCAAGCGCTTCTCTCCAGACCCGCTCGGCCTCCGCGAACCGGCCGGCGGTGAGCAAGGCCATACCGTGGAAGAGGCGCGGTGCGGGATGCTGTGGGGCAAGCGCTTCGGCGCGGCGGAAGGCGAGATCGGACGCCGGGCTCAGCGATCCGCCGGCGTGCAGCATCAGGGCGTTGCCGTAGCCGGTCCACAATATTGCGCTGCGGGGATGGGCCCTCAAGGCCGAGCGGAGCACGCCCGCCCCGCCCGCCGTATCGCCGCGCCGCTGATAGCTTTCGGCGATCACCAGCCATCGGTCCGCCGCATCGAAACCGCCGAAGAGGTCGCGGCGTACCTCGGCGAAGGGGTTCGGCGGGATGCGCGCCAG
>DASVUV010000090.1:0-46642 GCA_036386875.1 Allosphingosinicella sp. | reverse complement strand
GCGGATCGGAACGGGCTGGGTGCACCCGGACAGCAGGCCGTTCAAGGGTGCAACAGATTGGGCAGAGTTCGTCGCACCGGATGAGACAACCCCGTGACCTATCAACTCGCCGACTTTCAGGAGGATGTGGTTGGCAAAATCTATGGCGCGTACAGGGATGGTGCGCGCAATGTCATGCCGGTGCTGCCAACAGGTGCCGGCAAGACGGTCATCATGGGGCACATCGCGCACGAGTACGACGGCTTTGGCGTGAGCATCGCGCATCGTGGTGAGCTGGTGGGACAGATGAGCGTCGCACTGGCACGCGAGGGTAAGCGGCACGACATCATCGCGCCCGACTCGCTTATCCGCACCATCGTGGGTGCGCACATGGAGGAAATCGGCAAGAGCTATTACGACTCGCGCGCCAACTGGAAGGTGAGCAGCGTCGATACGCTCATCAAGCGCGATCTGCCAGCCACCTGGACCAAGCAGGTAGGCATGGCGCACATTGATGAAGGGCATCACTGCCTTGAGAACAACAAGTGGGGCAAGGCGCTCAACATCTTTGACAACGCCTATGGCCTGCTGCCGACTGCCACGCCCGAGCGTGCTGACCGCATCGGCCTGGGCCGTGGTCACGGTGGGATGGTGGATGCGATGGTGGAGGGGCCGGGTATGCGTTGGCTCATCGCCAATGGCTACCTGACTGATTACTTGGCCATCGCTCCGATCCCCGACGATCTGCACATGGAGGACGTGCAGGTAACCGCGACGGGTGAGTACAACATGGAGCAGACCCGCAACCGGGTCAAAGCCTCCAACAAGATCGTCGGCGATGTGGTGCGACACTACCTGACGCATGCGCGCGGCATGAAGGGCATCACGTTCGCGGTTGACATCGAGCATGCGCAAATCATCTGCGCCGAGTTCGTCAAAGCTGGCGTGCCTGCCGTGGTGGTGCATGCCAAGACGCCTGAGAGCGAACGACGCGAATACATGCGTCGCTTCCGTCGCGGCGACCTGATGCAGTTGGTCAACGTCGATCTGTTCGGTGAGGGCGTGGACGTGCCCGCCGTACAGGTAGTCAGCATGGCGCGACCGACCGCGAGCTATTCGCTGTACGTGCAGCAGTTCGGCCGTGCGCTTCGCTTGCTGGTGTCGCCGATCCTGCGAGCTGCGTGGCACACGTACACGGCTGCACAGCGACTGGCGTTCATTGCTGAAAGCGAAAAGCCGCGTGCGCTCATCATTGACCACGTTGGCAACATCATCAAACACAATGGGCCACCGGACTGGCGGCTTATCCCGTGGTCGCTTGAATCACCGCTCAAGCGTCGGCGTGCGAATGACGCTATTCCACTGCGCGCGTGTGCGAGCCCGACGTGCATGCAGCCGTTCTTGCGCATCTACCCGTCGTGCCCGTATTGCGGATGGACGCCACCCGAGCCCGCCGACCGTAGTAAACCCGAATTCGTTGACGGCGATTTGGTGATGTACACGCCTGAGTTGTTGGAACAGCTATTTGGCGCAAAGAACGCGATAGACAGCGACTTCGTGCCGGTGCCCTACGGCGTTGCGCATGACTCGCCGATTGCGTACAGGCTGCGGAACATCCATGCCAACAACAAGGCTGCGCAGCAGCAGTTGCGGACGGTCATGGACCTGACGTTGCCACCTGGGCAGGATGAGCGCGTGGCCAATCGCCGGTTCTTTCACACGTTCGGAATTGACAGACTTACGGCACAAGGTTTAACGTCGGCTGACGCGGAGGCATTGCGCCAGCGCATTCTTGAAAAACTAACCGGGGCAAAGTGATGAAAGATGAAACGAGAATCGAATTGCCGGCCGGCGACGGCAAAACCGAAACCGATCTGATGCGCCTGCTGGAATCTGGCGTTCTTATTTTCATGGATCAAGCCATGTGCGCAGACGATGGCGTCAAGCGCGCGGTTGACTGGCTGCACGCCAAGTACGGGAGCGCGAAATGAGCAACGCAGTTGACGTACTGTTGGTGGGTGGCCCCAAGAACGGCAGCATGCTGTGCGTGCCGCGCCCCGTGGTCAATATCCCGGTCGATGCCGGCCAGTTGCAGGGTGACCCGGAGTACATCTATAACGTGCAGGCATGGACCGACCCGTTGAGCGGGAAGCGGTACTGGATCGGCACGCGCGAGAACGATCCGCCACCGAACGATTCGGTTGTCACAGTCCTGATCCTCGTGCAGCAGATGCCACCATCCTGGGACTTGAACCCGTGAACCAAGTGCATGCGGTGTTGTTCTATCAGACGTTGATGCTTACGCAGGGCGGGTCGCCCGCAATATTCCGCGACTTCGACACAGCCGACGCGTTCCGCAAGAACCTGATTGAACGCGGTTACGATCCGTACCAAGTCACTGTAATGACCTGTCAGGTGCTGTAGGTGTGGATTGACCTATGGGCTGCAAAGCATGGGGTGAGTGCTGCGGCACTTGCCGATCTGCGCATGCAGTTGGGGGAGGATGACCACGCACCGCCCGTGGACGCGAAGGCAGGTGCGCCGGGTAGCGAGGCGCGGCAACAATCCCTGATCCGCCTGGACGCCGCTGAGCATCGCGTGTGGCTGACGCGCAACAACGTCGGTGCGTTGCTCGATGAGCGGGGCGTGCCAGTGCGCTACGGGCTGGCCAATGAATCCAAGGCACAGAACAAGGCGGTCAAGTCGGCCGACCTTATCGGCATCCGCCGCGTGCTGATAGGTCCGCATCATGTCGGCATGGTGCTGGGTCAATTCGTCAGCATTGAATGCAAGGAACAGGGCTGGACGTACAACCCACGCGACAAGCACACGGTGGCGCAAGCCGCATGGCGAGACTTCGTTCTGGCTAACGGAGGCTTTGCTACTTTTGCCACTGGACCGGGCGCATTTGACAGAACTGTCTAGTGGTGGCAATGTGCCCGCCTGTCCAACCCAACAATCAACCGGAGAAATTCATGGCAAGAATCAAGATGGATGCTGCTGACCGAAAGGCCAGCATCCTCGCAGCAGCGGGCAAGCTGGCAAAGAAACACGGTTCGTCCAATCTGACGCGCCGCATGATTGCTGAGGCGGCAAAGTGCAGCGAAGCACTCGTGACCGTCTATCTCGGTGACAACGCCACGGCACGCAAGGCCATCGCTGCGTACTGCAAGCGCAACAAGATCGAGGAACCGTCCAAGGAAAAGCAGGAAGCCATCGGGCTCAAGCTGCGTGCCCACGGTCCTCGTGACGCCCGCCGCGAGCGCGTGCGGACCCCTCGTGAAGTGAAAGCAATCAGGGAGAAACGCCCCGTGCGTGAGTCCAAGCCGGCACCCGCCGCCAAACGCGAAACCAAGCCGAGCCCGGAGGCCAAGCGCAAGCCGACCGCCGCGCGCCAGCCCAAGGCACCACCCGTGCAGCAGGAACAGAGCGCCAGCCTGTAAACAATGCTGCGCTGCACATGAAAGGCCGGTACTCCGTTTAGGATGCCGGCCTTTTTCTTGTTGACGCCCAAATAGAATTGTGGCAATTTGATCCCACACCCAACGGAGCTACACCATGAATCGCCTGCAACGCATGATCGCCCGCCTGTTCAACATCCCCGCCATCACTGCCGAGGAATTCAGGAGCGTGGTCACCCAGGCCGGGGCCGAGCAGTTCAAGCTGGGCACGCTTGCCGCCAAGACCCACTGGCGTGTCATCCCGCTGCCCTTCAGCGCATTTGAGCTGGCCGGTGCGTCGTATGGCGAGTTCATCACGCCGCGTGGCTTCGCTTCTGATCTGGATGGTGAATGCACGGTTCCCGCCCCGAGCGCGCACGGCTATGAGCAGCGTGCGTACTATGTGGATCGAGACATGCTGGATGGCGTGGTGCAAACCGATCTGATCTGCCATCACCACGCCAAGTTTGACAACCCTTCCGCCAGCGAGCGCCTTGTGCCAGTCATCGTGACGGTGCTGCGGTGACCGTTGACATCCCCGCACTCGCCAAGGACATCCGCCGTGCTGCCCACGCTACCGCCGCGCTTGCCGCCGCCGCTCCCACCGACATCGAGCGGCACAACATCTTTGCCCGCGCCTATCAGCGTCCCACCATTGCCGCCTACGCTGCCGCCCTTGCCGCGATTGGGTGCAGCCCCACCGTTGTTGCCGTCCTTACCGATGCGGAGCCCGCCACCGTTACCGGCTGCACCCGCGTGTGGATCGGCGACATTGAAGTCTGGAATGTCAATGATGATCCCACCGCCACCGCTGACCGCCGAGCAGCGCAAGACCCGGCAATTCGCGGAAGCCGCGACCCGTTTGCGCAAGCGTGGCCTGAGTCGCAACAGCTACCCCACCGGATTGGCATGGATCGAGGCGATACAACATGAAGCAACTCGTTGAACTACTCATGGTCGTGCTGATGTCGCCCGTGGTGCTGCTGGGCTATCTGTGTGGCTGGATCGGGCAGGCGTTCTACACTGGCATGGTGATGCAGCAGAAGTGGCACAACACACGGGAGCAAAGCGATGTCGATGAATAAGCGCGTGCTGGAAGTAGTGGAGAGCATCGAGGCGTGCCAGGGTGACCGCGATGCGTTGGTTGCCATCGTGCAGGAACTGATGGTGGCGACGCGGGCGGTGGAGCTGATTCCGCACCGGACGCACCGCTACGCACGCCGGCGGATAGAGAAGGAGATGGAGCCTTTCCGTGCGTTGCGGAAGGCCACACCCCCGCAGGTCGAGGACGCGCGCGGGGGCGGGGAGGCCGCGCCTGCGGATGCGCTGCTGATGCAGGCGACGCTAGCCGATCTGCTGGACGCGGCGACGGAACTGCGCGACCTCATGCAAGGCGTAATCGACGGCGACTACAAGCCCGACTCCTTCACCCTGCAACCCATCGACCACGCGATCAAGGAAGCGGCTGAACTAGCAGCAGACCCCGCACAGGAGGCCGCGCCGGATGCGTGGACCTGGGCGAAAGCGTGGAAACAGGCCGCTAAGAAATGGTGGACGACCTATGAATTCGCGGTCGAATGCGGCAAGCAGACGACACCGGACGCGAGCAGGGGCGGGGCGGCGGTAAAAGCTGCCCGGCAACGATGGGAGGGACAGTGCGGCGCATGTCTTGATGCGGCCGTGGACTGCGTATGCGGCACCACACCCCCGCAGAAACACGGCGAGGGGGCGGCAGATGCCAACGTCGAAGCGGTGCGCACCAAGCTGCACGAACGCTCAGCCGTGGGCTTCGCCAAGTACGGTGTGACCACCGAGCGCAAAGACCTGACGCGGCTGCAATGGTTGCAGCACTTGCAAGAGGAATTGATGGACGCCGCTGTGTACATCGAGGCGTTTATCGCTCAGCCGGTGCCGGTGAGTGGCGATCTGTTTTCTAACGTGTCAGGACCGGAGCCGCGCTTGTGACCGCAGCAATTAGCCCATGTGGCAAGTACCGTTACCGCTTGGATCGCGGCCCGAAGAATGGTGGTGGGTGGTCGCGGCCGGTGTTCATCGGGGTCAACCCGTCCACGGCAGATGCAACCCAGGATGACGCCACCATCCGCAAGCTGAAGGGATTTTTGCAGCGGTGGGGCATGCAGCCGACCTTCACCATCATCAACCTGTTCTCTTACCGGGCTACCGACGTGCGCGAGCTGGCGACGTGCGAGCATCCCAAGGGACTGGATCACGACTACTACGTCAACGAAGCCATCAACGATGCGGGCATGCTGATCCCGTGTTGGGGCGATCAGACCAAGTTGCCACTGGCGCTGCGCGGCGAGATAGACACGATGCTGCGCCGCGTGCGCAACTCCGAGAAACCCGTGTATGTGTTCGGGCGCACCAAGCTGGGTGACCCGATGCATCCGCTGATGCTTCCCTACTCAACAAACATGGTGCCCTTCAAATGAACAATCGCTCAAAGCTGTTTCGTGACACATGCGCGGTGCTGACCACTAACGACGATCAGAACGCGCTGATCGTTCTCAATCAGGCGTTGGAGGGTTCGGGCGTCGAGCTGCTACCCCAGGTCAAGGCGCGGTTGCAGGTAGCAATCGCTGCTGCGCTTAAGGTGGAGCGCATGCATGCGGCCAAGCGTGCCTATGACCCCGATGCGTTCGTGCTGGTGGCGTCGAACTTGGCAGACAGGCACGGCTTTTCGTTGGACGCACTGCGTGCAGTGGGTTGGACGGATGACGCACTGTTGAGCCGTGGTTGGGCGTACCTTGCGTCCAAGGTCATCGAGGACTCGCCGGAACTACCCGATCCCGTGCTGCGCCCTTTGCCCATGCACCTGACCATCAACTTGCATGGCGAAAAGTTGCACATGGTGGAACACGGAAACCTGTACACCGTGGACGTTCAGGAGTCCCGCGCAAAGGATTTGCTGTGCCGCTTGCGTGATGCTATCGTCGGCGTGCCTGCCAAGGCGTAGGGAAGCGGTAGCACTCCCGGCCCCCGTCTTGTTAGGCGGGGGTTTTTGTTTCACGCCTTGGCACGGAGTTCAACATGCACTGTTCAGAATGCGGCACTCGCATGAGTGTCCCGCGCGGTATCGCTTCGACAAGTTGCCCCAGGTGCGGCGAGGTCTACTGGACCGAGACTGGCAACAAGTTCTATCCGGCGCTGCGCATGTATCCCGTCACGACTGATGGGGTTGTCAGCAAATGGATGCTCACGGGGACGCGACCCCTGATGATCGGCGAGTACGAATGCCGATTCCGCCACACCGACCCGCATCACATCCGCCTTTGGTGGAACGGCATGCGCTTTGTCAGCCTGAAGGGTGAACCCGTGGACATGACGCACTTCCTTTCATGGCGGGGGATGTTGGCATGATCCAATTTGGTTCTGTGTGCAGCGGCATCGAGGCTGCATCGGTGGCGTGGAAGCCGATGGGATGGAAAGCCGCGTGGCTGTCCGAAATCGAGCCGTATCCGTCCGCACTGTTGGCACACCACTACCCGGACGTTCCCAATCTGGGGAACATGCTTGACGTTGCCGAGCTGGTACGGCAGCGGAAAGTAAAGGCACCCGACGTGTTCACTGGTGGTACGCCCTGCCAGTCGTTTTCGTTTGCCGGTAAGCGGGGCTCATTGGGCGACGCGCGCGGCAATCTTTCCCTCGCATTCGTGGACATAGCAAATGCCATCGACGCCATCCGGGCTACCGACCTTGCCCCAGCTTCCATCGTTGTCTGGGAAAACGTCCCAGGTGTTCTCTCGACAAATGACAACGCCTTTGGCTGCTTTCTTGGCGCACTTGCCGGAAGCGGGTGTGCATTGCAGCCAGCAGGGAAGCGATGGTCAGACGCTGGTGTTGTGCATGGACCCCAGAGAACAGTCGCGTGGCGGGTATTGGATGCCCAATATTTCGGTCTGGCCCAACGTCGCAAGCGTGTGTTCGTTGTGGCAAGTGCTAGAACAGGGTTCTGTCCATTCTCGGTTCTTTTTGAGTCCGAAGGCGTGCGCCGGGATTCTGCGCCGAGCCGCGAAGCGAAAGAAAACGCTACCCGTCGAGTTAGACACGTTACTGAGGGCCGGAGCTGGCCCGCTGAAGTGACAAGCACGCTCAACGCGCACTACGGCGACAAGTGGGGTTTGGAGGATCAGCACGCGCTTAACGGCGCGGAGCTGTTCGTGCCAGCCATCTGCGGCACGTTGACTGCGCGTGGCGTCACGTCGCTGGGTGCGCCTGAAGTTGACGGTGGCATGTTCATCCCCGACGTAGCGCAAGCCATCACCGCGTCTATGGGCAATAGCTGCCTTGGCCACAACAAGGATGAGAACGTCATTGCATTCGACTCGCGGCAGGAGTGCATCAGTTCCAAAAATGTGTTCGGCGCGTTGGGCAGCAGTACGCCGCAGGCCCAGGCCGTGGCGCACCCAGTCATCGGCGTGCGCCGGCTCACGCCGATCGAGTGCGAGCGGTTGCAGGGGTTCGGCGACAAGTACACGGCGATTCCGTGGCGTGGCAAGCAGGCCGAGCTGGCACCGGACAGCACCCGATACAAGTCGTTGGGCAATAGCTGGCCCGTGCCAGTCGTTACGTGGATCGGATGGCGCATCCATCGCCAGCTGTACCCGTTGCCGACGTTGAGCAAGTTGCCTCAGTTGGGAGTGCCGGCATGAGTCCGATGTTCCGCGAGTGCGTTGGGGGAATGGCTGCGATCCCGCAGTGGTTCGTATGGCGGTTGCAGTGGGATGAGCAGGAAGGGAAGTACCGCAAGATTCCGTGCGGTCACGATGGGCGTCCGCTGCCCGAGGGTGAGGGTGCATCCAACCCTACAACGTGGACTTCATTTGATGCTGCTGAGCGCGTCGTCAATGCGCTGAACGGCAACGTGGTGGAAGGTAGCCCGCTGCGCTATGCGTTGGGTTTCTGGCTGACTGCTGACAGTGGCTATTGGTTCCTTGATCTGGACAAGGCCAAGGACAACAACTTCGCGTATCAGATGGTGGGAGCCTTCAATGGTTGCTTTGTCGAGTGGTCTAGCAGTGGCAAGGGTCTGCATGTTATCGGCCGTTATGCAGGTGCAATGCCCGCACACCGTTGCAAGCCGCCGCGTGAGATTAAGCAACAGCTTGCACCGCTTGAACTTGAGTTCTACCACGATGGACGTGGCATTGCTTTCGGGCTATCTGGCGAAGCGGCGGGCAGTGTCGATACGCAGGCTGACATACATGCCCTTGTTGAGCGATATTTTCCGCCCCGCGAGGTAGCCGACAACGGGGCGCGCGTTGAATGGCGTGGTCCTGCTGATGATGACGTTCTGATTGAACGCATGCTCAACGCCAGGGTGAGCGCGGCGGTGACGTTCGGTGGCAAGGTGGGGCTGCCGGCGCTGTGGAAGGGTGAGTGCGAGCGCAACAGTGAACACGACATGGCGTTGGCGTCGCACCTTGCGTTCTGGACGGGTGCCGATGCCGAGCGCATCGAGCGTCTTATGCGCCGCAGCGGACTGGTGCGTTCCAAGTGGAATGAGCGCCGGCCGGGTGGCACATACCTGACCATGACCATCGAGCGCGCATGCGAGTCGTGCGAGAACGTCTATCAGGAACCGGAACGCAACCTGACGGTGCAGCGTGAGTTGTATGGTGCGGTGGGTGCTGTAGGTGGGGGTGAACCGTTCGTTATTCCGGGTCTTGCCACCACTGTAGTGAACAGTGAGCAGCCTCAGTTGGTGTCGCCGGAAGTGTTTGCGCGTGTCGGTGTGTTGCTCGATGCGGTGGCGGCGTGCGCTACGGAGTTGGAGTTGCACAACGTAGTGATCCCGCAGATTCAGCAGGCGGGTGTGCCCGGTGCGTTGCAGGAACGGTTGGTCAGCGCGGTAAAGAAAAAGCTGAAGTTCTGGGACAACGACATGGGCGTGGTGAAACTGCGCGGCCTGTTGTTCCCGAGTGCCATGCGTCGTGACGTTGCGGGCGAGCTGCCCGAGTGGGCGCAACCGTTCTGTTTCGTCAGCGATGGTGACTACTTCTACAACCTGCACAACGGCCAGCAACTGACGATGATGGGCTTCCAGGCCGTCTATGGTCGGGTCATGCCGGTGACCGAGACTGGCAAGCGTGAGAACGCTGCCGAGAAATGCTTGCACTTCTGGAACATGCCGGTGGTCGAGCGCGTCGGCTATCGGCCTGACTGCGGCCCGTTCTATACGTGGGATGGGGTGAGCTACGCCAATCTGTACAGCCCGAGTTCGCTGCCACTGCTGGCAACGGAGTACACCGCCGAGGGTATCGCCGGCATCAACGCCTTCCAGTCGCACATCTGGGATATGTGCGGCCGGCGTCAGGATGTGTTCAACGCGCTGCTGTATTGGTTCGCGCACAACGTGCAGAAACCCGGCATCAAGATTCGTTGGTCGCCGCTGCTGAAGGGCGTCAACGGCGATGGCAAAACGCTGATGACCTACGTGGTCCGTGGCGCTATGGGTCACCGCAACGTATCCACCACGAGTAACAGCAATCTCAAGAACAGCGGTGGGTTCACCGATTGGGCTGTGCGCGGTGCCGTCAACATCATTGAAGAAATCATGTTGAAGGGCGAGCAGCGCCATGCCATCTACAACGAGACAAAAGAGTTCATCACCAACAACTTCGTTGACATCAACCCCAAGGGCAGCAAGCCGTATCAGGCGTACAACACAACGAACCACATTGCCTTGACCAACCACAATGACGCCCTGCCACTTGAAAAGACTGACCGCCGATGGTTGGTCATCTTTACGCCGTGGGGATCACTGGACGAAGCGATGCGTTATTGCGGCGTGGATGTGGCGGGGTGGAAGGGGAGGATGGCGAGCATTGACCATGCAGTGAATAACTGTGCGGGCGAGCTGCGCAAGTGGTTCCTGTCGATCCAGATACCGGCCGACTTCGACATCAATGAGAGCGCGTTGGAAACGCCTGAGAAGCGGCGCATGAAGGCGATGGGCCAGGACAGCGCGGAAATGGCTGCGCTCGACATCATTGAAGGCGGGGGCGTACCGGGAATTACACGGGACGTGTTCTCATCCAGCATCCTGACGCAGCAGTTGACGTGGCGAGCGGCGCAAGAGGGATTTGAAGTACCGAAAACAAGTAATTTGAACTTCATGCTCACGCGGCTGGGGTATAGCCAAGTTGAACGTGTAATTAAGTGGAACGGACGTACACACCGTGTTTGGCTCAGAAATGGCGTTGAGCTGGGCAATGAGGACATCCGGTTACGGCTTGATCAGCCTGTAACCTGAGCTTGTAACCGGCTAAAACCCTTATTCTACAAGGTTCTATACTCTCTAAGTTACAAGTTATAAGTATATAGAGAAAAGCAGTCAGCCATTCCAGAAATGGCATGTTCTGAATTCTGGGCCGGCTGACCCGAGCGTGGCTGTAACCCTGAAACCCGACCCCTATTTCCTGTTTAGAATCAATGGCTTAGGTGGGTTTTTCGGGTCGTAACCCATAACCCCTGTAATTACATAATTTAAGGAGCGTCATCATGTTTATCGCAGCCGGTCACTCAAATAGCGACCCTGGGGCGTACGCTTACGGACGTAGGGAAGCGGACATCGCTGTCGAGTTCAGGAACATGGTTTCGTTCTATCTCGCACAGAGCAACGTCAAGCACGAGGTTGACGGGAAGGAAACCGAGAACATGCCGCTGAGCGTTGCAGCCAAGCGAGCCCGGTTGCACAAGGTCAGCGTCGAGTTCCATTGCAACGCATCGAGCAACGTCACGGCGACCGGCGTGGAAGTGCTGTGCGCACCCAAGGACAACAAGCGTGCTGCCGCCATCTGCGAAGCGATCAGCAAGGCGCTGGGCATCCGCAACCGGGGAGTCAAGCCAGAGAATTCAGGGCAGCATCATCGGCTGGCGTTCATCCAGTCGGGCGGCATGATCGTGGAGCTGTTTTTCATTACCAACCGGAGTGACCTGATAGCGTATGACGCACGCAAGTGGGTGGCCGCGCGCGAGGTCGCCCGATGCCTGCTAGACTGAACCTGAACGGAGCGGGAAGCCTATGAGCCTTCAGAATGTCGGTAAGACCGTAGTGGGCGTTGGCTTGGCAGCACCCGCATTCGTAACCAACGAGCATATTGCTGCATTTGCTCTCTTTGTCGCCTGCCTGGGCGGCACCTATGCGTCTTTCGCATGGGGCGATCCCGTCGCGCCACGGTCCAAGTTTTTCAGGCTGTTCGTGTCGTGCGTCATCATGGGACTGGCTTTCAGCATCGTCACTACCGTAGTGGTCGAATGGTATTTCGATACGCTGGAACTGACTGTTGCGGCACGGTGTGGAATTGGTGCCATCGTTTCCTGCCTGACTCGCTTCATCATGCCCAAGGTCATCGGAGCTATAAGCGATGGCACTTGGAAAGAACTAATCCCCTTCTACGGACGCAAGCAATGACCGCAAATTGGATAACTCTCGGCGTGAGCGTCGTGGCGCTCGCATTCATCAGCCTCACGATGTTGCTGCGCGGCAACGACTTTCGCCGACGCAGTTTGAAAGATGGTCGGCTCGCTACGCTGCGCCTGCTGGGTTTCGTACTGGCAGGGTTCTCGCCGTGGGGCATCGTCGGCTGGTGGTTTTTCCTGGGCCTGTTCCCATCACCCTTCATGGCCGCGTTCCTGACTGGCGTGGCCTTCGTGTTCTTTACTTCCCCGAACCTGCCGCCGTGGCACAAGTTCCTGACTGAAGGGAGCGATGCGTAATGGAACCGCTGACGTTGCAAGCCAAGATCATCAGCGCGGTTGTCACCGCTGTTGTCATCGGGCTTCTGAGTGTGATGGCCTACAGCCAGATCAAGCAGATGCGCATGGCAGCGGCACAGAACGAGCAGCGCGGAGGGGTACTGGATGCAGCGTCAGCGGGAATTGCGGAGGGCTCGCGCGTTGACCGTTGGGCTGAGACACACAATGCCGGCGTGACTGCCGGCCGCGAAACCTTCCGCCAATCCAAGACCGAGGCAATCCGCAATGAACCTGAAACTGCTACCCGTGCTGATCGTCCTGTTCCTGCCAGCGTGCGTGACGCCTACCGTGCGCGACGACTCGCCCGCGAGCGACTTGGATGCGCTGAGGGCGAATGTGGCCAAGACCGCCAGCCCCACACTGCTACCAAACGGTAAGGAATACTGCGCGGAGCTGGCACGCACCGAGGATGAGCAGGACGATTGCACGGGCGACCTGGAGGATGCGTTGTTCACTGCCAACCGCAAGGGTGAGCGCACCTTGCTGACAGTTGACGCATTTATCGAGCGGGAAAAGCTGCGGCGCAATCCGTGTTCGCGCTGGGAAAAGCTGACTCGCCGGGCCCGGTGCAAACGCTGACCCAAAAACTCCACCACACGGCCAGGCCAAAAATCCCATTACAGGGGGTGCCTGAAAAATTCCACTACAGGGGTGGTCCAAAAATCCCGCTACAGGGAGGGGTCGGAAAAGCGGCTTTTCTGAACGGGATTCAGGTTTCAGGGGTCGGTCGGGGCATCCTCGCCGGCCCTTTTTCACGCCTGCCAACTGCCACCATTTGCCCGCTGCGCCCCGCGCGTCACCCTGCCCTGTACTACCCTACCGCTCAGCACCCTGATTGCCACCAAACGCGAAAGCCCCGCGCGCCTGCCCCTGTTGATCTAGGGACCGGCACGCGGGGCGATGGACTGCGAGGCGTGAGGGCTGAAACGAAAACGCCCCGACCGTGTGAGGGTCAGGGCGTGGGCCGTCAATGACGGGAAACGCTAGGTTGTCAATGTACCGCGTGAAGCGTTAAAGACCCGCGAGTGCTTGGACGTTGCCGGCCACGCGCTTTATCGTGTTGATGCGCTGTGGGTCGGTTTCCGTGTCGAGCATTGCCGCCAAATGGTCAAGGTACAGGCCCGCAATGTCGCCAACGGCAAGCCGTGCAGCATTGCCTGCGGCTACGTCGTCAAGCGGCGCGGCAATAGCCGCCAAGAGTTGACCGTCTGCGCTAAGGGTCGGCGCGTTCAATGCCGCCGCGAGTGTTGCCGCTGTTTCTGCTGAGTCACAGAACGCAACGGGCAGGGTCATCGGCCGCGCGACGCTGTAGTGGTAGCGCGCGACCGTGGAGCGTGACAGTTGGCCCGTTGGGCTGTCCCATACCGTGTAGTTCATGCGCCGTACCTCCGCGCGAGCAACACACGCGCATGGTCCCATGCCGAATTCCAGATGTCCGCGTGTGCTTGTGATGCCGCGTCAAATTCGGGGCCGTCCAAGTCTCGCCACGCTTTGTCCATCGCCATGTTTGCATCACAAAAATCATGGGTGTGGCAGATCATTGGATCAGTCTGCGCCGCGTTGCGTTCCACGACTTGCCGCAATTCGTCAAGGCTCAACCACTCGCGCAGCACGTTAACGAAGCCATGCGCGAGCGTGTACGTGGTGAATTCGTCATCAACGCTTGTGCAGAATTCAAAACCTAGCGAATACAGTCCGTCCGCGTCGGGCGTGCGTGCCGCGAATTTCGCAGATCGCTCCGCATCGTCAGGGTCATGCCATGCTGCAACTAGGCGTGGCCACTCGTGCGCATCTACCCACACGTTGCTCCATCCGTTCCATGTGCTGCCATCGGTGTATCCGTCGAATTCATCGCCGCATGCGTCATAGAAACGCACGTTATCCAATTTTGTATTGATCATGTTATGCCCCCGCCTTGTTGTCGAATTGCCACATGCCTTCAGACACGGCCCACTCATATGTCACGGCAATCATGTCGGCGAGTGGGCCGACCGCTTCATGGTTGTAGATGGTTGCGACCGCTTCGCCGGCTTCAGGGCGCGGATGCCGATAGATGAAAAGCGGCACGCTGTCCCATTCGGGCGGCAAGTCATACACCCAACCTGCCAACGGCTCACCATCGGTGAATTCAGCGATCTGCGGATGTACTGCGCCGATGTCGGCAACCTCGCGCCAAGCTGCGCGGAATTCTTCAAGCGTTGGAGTTTTCATCGGGAAGCCTCAAGGGCGGGCCGGCGACATTGCCGAACTTGCGCATTCTCACGAGTGCGCAAGGGCAGCGGGAGTCTATTTGCAAGCGTTGATTGCGCGGGCGTAAACGTCGCGGATCAGTTCGGCAGGCTTCATGCCCGTCTGTTCGTAAATCGCACGGGCGTACTCATAGCCGAATGGCTGCGCGATTTCATAGCAGAAGCAAAAGCCGTCATGCTCGGTGGCGTCCGCGTATGTGTCTAGTTCCAATGCTGCGCGCGTCACTTCGTCTATGAATTCAAGTTCTCCGGTGTCAATACCAAAATTCCGATCCTCCTCGCGCATGGTTTGCAGGAATTCGTATGCGCCAATCGCAAGGTAAGCGATTGTCAGGGAATCCGGCGCGACGCGGCCGTCAAGGTTGACAGCGTTCATGCCGTCACCCCTTCGCGTGCAGCTTCGATGCCCTTTAGGAATGCATGCATTTGGTCATACAGTTCGCGCTTTGGCACATGACCGAAACCCAAAACAGCATGTACACCGCCGCCAAGGTTGCAAATCTGATGGAGCGCGACGCCGCCGTAAGCATGCGACAAGCAATAATTCCCGATTTGCGCAACATGGAAGCCGTCATCACCCTTGATATACGGGGCCATCGGCTTATTCAGCGTGCGATTGATGCGGTCCACGACGGCTTGAAGTTGCTTTTCAGTGATGCGGTTCATGCGGAAAGCCTCAGAAAGAGAATGACAAAGATGGAAAGCCAAAACGCGCACATCAGGATCGGGCCGGCAATGCGCCAGAACTTAGACTCGCGCTGTTCCATGCGCTCGCGCTTAGTGAGCGGGCCGCGCCGGATCACGCGCAGATGCCCACAAGGCGCAGAAGGTCGCCCACCGTGAAAGCCTTACGCTGTGGCGCATGCTTGCGGCTGCGGTCTGCTACCGTGAGGCGCGTGGGTCGGTTAGCGTGGGAGCGGTTCTGATTCATGGGAGCCTCCGTTAGAGGGTTGCCGTTGGTGTGATTCATACTCTCATGGTAACCATTTGGTGTCAATTAGAATCACTACCGTTTGTCGGGAATTATGAAACTAAAGAGCATCGGTTCAAGGCTAGGCAAGGCGGGTGAACGGATCGCCGATGGCGGATCGTGGCGCAGTGATAAGCGGACATCCGGCGCGCGTGGCTATACCTATGAGTGGCAACGCTACCGTGCGCAGTACCTAGCAGAGCATCCTATGTGCCGCATCAAGGGTAAGGGGTGCGAGATAGCCGCGAGCGTGGTTGACCATATCAAGCCGCATCGCGGTGACATGGTGTTGTTCTGGGATCAGACCAATCACCAGGCTGCATGCGCTCATTGCCACAATGCGCACAAGCAAAAGAGCGAGCGAAAAGGGTAGGCAATTACCGATGCGCTTATATCGCGGCGTGGGCGACTGGAACCCCATCACACGATGTGGCTGTAACGAAACCTGACGCTGTATAAGCGCGTCAATATCGAGCGGTGGTATCGCATAGGGCCGGGCACGCGCGGGCAGAGCGCATTGACAGAAGGGGGAGGGAGGGGTAAAAGTTCGGGCAGGTACTGCCACCTAGACCGCCCTCTCCCTCACGCACGGATTATTTTGCCCATAGCGGTAACAAAGTCATGTCAAAACTAACTCCAATGATGGCAGCATTCGCCGCTGGCAAGGTTGCCGGCCTTACAAACCGCGATGCAGGGCTCCACGCCGGGTATTCCGAGAAGTGCGTGGAGCAAACTGCCACCAAACTGATGAAGCATCCTGGGGTCAAGGCTGCGATCAAGGCGGGTACGCCGCGTGTGCGTAAGCCCAAGGGTGGCAAGGACGATTGGGACGGCGATGGTGCCGGCGAATCGGCCAAGGTGGACGCACTGGAAATGCCCAAGGCGAAGTACACATGCGCCAAGGAGTTCTTGACCGATGCGATGAACCACCCGCGCCTGCCCATCGCCGCGCGTGCCGATTACGCCAAGGCGCTGCTGCCGTATCAGCACGGCAAGGTCGGCGACGTGGGCAAAAAGGAAAACGCCAAGACGCGCGCCGAGAAAATCGCGGGTAATGGTGGCAATGGCAAGCCGTCGAAGTTCCAGACGAAGGAAGCGCCGCAACTGAGGGTGGTCAGATAATGGCAATCGAGGATCAGGAAGCGATTTTCCGCGAAGCACTCCGCGTGGGCGCCCGCTCCCGCATGACAAACGAGGACTCCACGCCGGGTAATGCGTCCGTTCCAGCAGCCGTATTGGTGCATAATGCGGATGAGAACGCGCATGGCATCGGCAATCTTGTCTTGCTTTACAACGTCAGCAAACTCTAAGGGGTTCCAAAAATGTCACTGCAAACCCGTATCAGCGCGTTGATCACCGCCATTGGCGTTGACATCAAGACCCTCACGACCCGGATCGGCACGCTCGCCAACCTGACCACGACCGACAAGACCAACCTTGTCAGCGCAATCAACGAGGTCAAGGCATCGGTGGGCAGCGCCGGGGCCACGATCAACGACACGACGCCATCGGGCACGACGGTCTACTCGTCCAACAAGACGGATTCGCAGATCACCGCAGCCATCACGGCGCTCATCAACGGCGCACCCGGTGCGCTCGATACGCTCAATGAGCTGGCCGTGGAACTGGCGGCGCAGGACAGCGTTTCAGACGGACTCGTGACCGCCGTGGCCAACCGCGTGCGCTTCGACGCGCCGCAGACCTTGGACACGACGCAGCAGGCCCAGGCGTGTACCAACATCGGCGTGGGCAACCCCGAGGTCGATCTGGCCGCGCTGTACGTCACCGCCAAGGCGTAAACCATGAGCCTTCAGACGCGACTTGCCGCGCTGATTACCCTAATCGGCGCGGACATCAAGGCCCGTGCGCTCAAGGCCACGACGTTCGCGGGCTATGGCATCACGGGCGCGCAGACGCTAGACAGTCAACTGACGGTCGAGCCCGCCACGGGGCAAGGCTTGTTGATCGCTGCCGGCAACGGCGAGTTCAACTATTCGGGTCTGATTCTCTACAACAAGGCGTACACCCGGTATTGGTCTTTCATGCACCGCTCCGGTGGTGCCAGCGATGAAGGATCGTTCAAGGCTGAGTATTGGAACGGCACCACCTACAACACGTTCTTTGAGATAACGAAGCTGGGTGTAATGAAAGTGGGTCCGTCGCTTTCGACGGTCATCCACACCGGCAATCTCGGAACGGGTTTGTCATGGGACGGTGCGGCACTCAACGCCGTTGCATCGCCGACGCCCGCTGCCACCCTGACGACTGCGCAAACGCTCGCGTGGAACGGCGACTATCAGGCTACCCAGGCCGCGAACCACACGCTGCCCACTGCGGCATCGGGTGACGTTGGCAAAACGATCTTTGTCACGTCCTACGCGGATGGCGTGGTGTTGCTTCGCGGCACCAACACCATCAACGACATCGGAGCCGGCAACGATCTGGGCTTGGACAACGGCGATTCGGTCACGCTCATGGTGCGGTCGGCCGGCGTGCTGGAAGTCGTCAACCAAGGCACGCGCGGTGCCCCAGGTGGGCAGGCCAAGACGGCGATTGTGTTGGCATCCAACTTTTCGTCAATCAGTAGTGTACCCGCTGCCGTAACGGGCTGGACCTTTTATGCTGTTGCGGGGAAGAAATACCGCATCCAAGTTCTCGGTGCGTATCAAAGTGCCGCGACAACCACGGGTGGCGTCATCAAGTTGCTTGCCACTAACGGGGCCGCAGGTACGTTTGCCGGTCAAGCGTGGGGTGCCATTACGACTGCTGCGGCTGCAACGGAGTTGGGTATTGCCATAACCGCTATCGGGTCAACGCTGACTACGACCGGCGTAAGCGCGATCAACAGCCCGCACTACATCGGCATGGATGTTGGCTTCGCTTGCACCACGTCCGGTGACATATCTGTTGGCTGGGCCACGGAAGTTGCCGCAAGCGCCTCGCAACTCAACGCGGGCTCCATGCTTATCATCGAGGAATTGCCGTAATGATCGTGCCTTTGGGCTCAACTATTGCGGGTGTACGTCGCCGCATCCACATTCTTACCGCGTCTAATGCCGCGCTTGCGATCCCAACGTGGGCTCAAGGTGGCAAGGGGCTGATGCTGGTCACCGGCACTGGCGGTGGCGGTGGTGGCGGTAACGATGGCGCGTTCTCAGGGTCGGACGGTGGCAGTGGCGCGATGGCGTTTAACCATCCCATCCCGATTCCATCTGGCATCACGACTGCCAACATCGCTATTGGTGCAGGCGGCACTGCGGCAACAAGCGGAAATTCCGGTGGTACAGGTGGCGCGTGTTCAATCACGCTAGGTTCTGTTGTTCCGCTCTTGTTGGGCGGCGGGAGTGGCGGTCCCTCTAGCAACTCACCGGGTACAGGCGGCACACCGCAAGTGTACGGCGCGAATTTCCTGGTCAACGCCGGCAGCGACACTACGGGCGTTACGACCTTGAACATGGCCGCGGCCTTCCAAACGCTTGCCCGAGGCATACACGGCTACGCGAGCGCCAATTTGCAGCCGTATGGCATGAACGCCCGGATGGCAACGCCCTTTGGCGGCGCAAGCAATGGGGCGACTCCCGGCTCAGGATATGGTTACGGTGGAAAGGGGACTAGCAGTGGCGGCGGCGCGGCCTACGCGGGCGGTCCAGGCATGCTGATCATTGAATTCGTGGAGGGCTACTGATGTCCAAGGTATTTGCCATCGTTGAAAGCGGCGTGGTCACCAACGTGATCAATGCCGAGTCGTGGCAGGGCGGCATCGACGTAACCAACGTGACGCCGCGTCCCGGTCCCGGCTGGACGTACAGCAACGGCGTGTTCACCGCGCCGGCTCCGGTGGTGCGTGAGCGTTTCAACGTACTCAAGGCCGAACTGCTGCGCGAAATGTCGCCTGCCGAGTACGCCACCTGGGAGAACATCGCCCACATCGCGCGCACCACCACGGCGACTCAGGCGCAGCGGCGTGCGCTCAAGGCGCTGGCCGTGTTCAACGCCTACCCGCCGATGTTCGACAAGCGCGATGGCTCTTTCAGCGGACTCAAGGCGATCTGGGTGGAAAATGGCATTGTTGCCACTGATGCGCGTGCAGATGCCATCATTACGGCGGCATTGACGGGGTAAAACAGCGTGGCAGCACTAAAAATGTGGTCAACAGCGTGTCCCGACTGGGAAAAACGCATCGTAAAGGCGCAAACACTTATCCCGTTTGCGCCTTTATTCCATGAGAACGCCGTCGAAGCGTTGGAAGTTTTCGACAATCTCAAGATGGTGGACGCGGCAAATTCGCCCCTTTTCGGGGACATTTGCCGTGAATGGACGCGCGAATTTGTCGCTCAAATCTTTGGCTCTTACGAAAATGAGACAGGTATTCGGCATATCACCGAATATTTCATGCTCATTTCCAAGAAAAACGGCAAATCCACCACTGCGGCGGGCATTATGCTCACTGCACTCATTCTTAACTGGCGAATGGAGGCAGAATTCCTGATTCTGTCGCCGACCAAGGAAATTGCCGACAATTCGTTCAAGCCCGCTGCTGCGATGATCCGCGCGGACGAAGAATTGAGCGATTTGTTCATGGTGCAGGACCATCTGCGCCAGATCACGCATCGAGTGACCGGCGCAACGCTCAAAGTAGTCGCTGCTGACAGCAATACCGTGTCTGGCAAAAAGGCCGTGGGCGTGTTGGTCGATGAGCTGTGGCTATTCGGCAAGGATGCGAAGGCAGATGCCATGCTGATGGAGGCAACAGGCGGCATCGCATCGCGCCCCGAGGGCTTCATCATCTACCTGACGACGCAAAGCGATGACCCGCCTGCCGGCGTGTTCAAGACGAAGCTGGAATACGCACGCAACGTGCGTGATGGACTCGTGGATGACCCGCAGTTCCTGCCAGTGATCTATGAATTCCCCAAGGCCATGATCAAGGCCAAGGCGTATTTGAAGCCTGAGAACTTCTATGTCACCAATCCGAACCTGACGCGCGAAGGTTCCAACGATGGCAGCGTCAACGTTCATTACATCGAGCGTTTGCACCGTCAGGCGATGGAGGAAGGCGAGGAAAAGCAGCGCATCTTTTTCGCCAAGCATCTGAACGTCGAAATCGGGCTCAATCTGCGCGCGGATCGGTGGGCCGGGACCGAGTTCTGGGAAGCTGCGGCCGAATTGCCGCAAGTCAGCATCGACTACCTGATTGAACACTGCGAAGTGATCACCGCAGGCATCGACGGCGGCGGTCTTGACGACTTGCTAGGCATGGCAGCGGTCGGGCGCACCAAGGAGCCGCAGTGGGTCACCATCCCCGAGTACAACGATGAAGAAACGGGCGAGTTGATGCCCGAGCAGCGCGTGTACATCCGCCGATGGGTTGCGTGGATGCATGCATGGGCGCACAAGATCGTGCTGAAGCGCCGCATGGACATTGCCAGCCTGCTGCGCGATTACGCCAAGACGGGTCACGTCACCATCTGCCAGTACGCAGGCCAGGACACGGAACAAATCGGAAAATTGGTGGCCAAACTGGATCGCAGCGGCCTGCTTTATCAGGTGGGTTTCGATCCCGCTTGCCTTGGCGGGCTTCTGGATGCCATTATCCTTGAGAACGTGGACCCCGAAAAACTGGTAAAAGTCAATCAGGGGTACAAGCTGGCCGGCTCGATTCGCACTACTGAACGCAAGTTGTTTGAGCGCGTGTTGATACACGACGGAAATGCGATGTCGAATTGGGTGGTGGGGAACGCCAAGGTGGTACAGAGGGGCAACGGAACCTATGTCACCAAGCAGGTAAGCGGAACCGCAAAAATTGACCCGCTCATTGCACTGTTCAACGCGGTAGCACTGATGGAACTTAACCCCGATGCGCAATGTGCTACTGACGACATCGCATCCCAAATGGTGATAGCCGGCTAATGAGTATTTGGCATCGAGTCTATGGCGGTTCCATTCGGGGCGGCTGGCGTACCCACGGCCCCGGTAGTGACGGGCTGGTTGGCGCGTTAGATTCCGGGTCTGACGGCGCAGGGGAGGCGACGGTCAATGCCGAATCCGCCATGCGCCTGTCGGCGTTCCACGCCTGCATCAGCTTGCGCGCGGAAATCATCGGCTCGCTGCCACTGCATCTGCGCGACGCCAACAAGAACGTGGTGCGTGACCATCCGCTTTCGCTCTTGCTGAGCGTGTCGCCCAACGCCAATCAGACCAAGCCCGAATTTTGGTCGCTGGCAACAGCGATGCAGGACATCAAGGGCAACAGTGTCAGCATCATCGAGCGCATCGGCAAAAAGCCGGTGGCGCTTACGCCAGTGGACCCGGATGATTGCAGCTTCGACTACAACAAGTCGGGCTCGCGCAAGGTCTGGACCATCGGCAAGGAAAAGTTCAACGATGATGACATCCTGCATCTGAGGGGCTTCAGCCTGAAGTCCGATTGGGGCACGCCCCGTCTGGAATTGGGCCGACACATCCTTCAGGCGCAGTTGACGGCCAACAACTCCGCGTTGCGCGCGTTCCGCCAGGGTCTGAAGGTCGGCGGCTTTTTCGTCAACGAAGGCACGCGCGATCTTGGCGGGCCGGAACTGGCGCAGTTCGCCGAGCGGTTGAATTTCTTTGGTCGCCCCGAGAACGCCGGCAAGTGGATGACGTTGCTGAAGGGACTCAAGCCCATCGCCGGCACCGAGTTCAGCGTCAAGCCTGCCGATGCGCAGTTGCTGGAATCGCGCTATTTCGGCATCGAGGAAATCTGCCGGCTGTGCAGCGTGCCGCCGCAACTCATCGGCCACACCAACAAGGCGTCCTCGTGGGCATCGAGCATCGAGAACGTCAACCTGTTCTTCCTGATGTACTCGATTCAGCCCACGCTGATTCGTAACGAAGCCAGCATCACCAAAAAGCTGTTGACGCCCGAGGACTTCGCCAAGGGCATCAGCCCCAAGTTCAATATCCGTGGCCTGCTGCGGTCGGATATGAAAACGCAGACCCTTATGTTCGCGTCCGCGTTGCAGAACGGGTATTACAACCAAGATGAGGTCCGTGACTTCCTTGATGAGCCGCCGCTGCCCAATGGCGAAGGCAAGGTATATCGCGTACAGTTGAACATGGCCGGTGCAGCAGATAATGCGCTGGGTGCCAACAACGAAAAAGGTGACGACTGATGCCCGCTCCCAACCGCCAACTCAAGCACATCGAGCGCCCGTTCAAGGTCAAGACTGACAGCATCAAGTCGGACGGCAGCTTTGAAGGCTACGGCTCCGTTTTCGGTGAGCTGGACAGCTATCGGGACATCGTGATGCCCGGTGCCTTCAGCAAGTCATTGCGCGTGGACTTCCAGGAAAAGGAACGTTCGGTCCCGATGCTGTGGCAGCACGATATGTACAACCCCATCGGCATCTACCCGGAAATCCGCGAGGATGACCGAGGGCTTTGGCTGAAGGGTCAGTGCAACATGGAAGTGCAGCAGGGCCGCGAAGCCCACGCGCTGATGAAGCAAGGTGCGCTCTCCGGGCTCAGCATCGGCTACACCACCGTGCGGTACGAGGACGACGACAAGCAGTTGGTGCGCCGTCTGCACGAGGTTGCATTGTGGGAAGTCTCGCCGGTCACGTTCCCGGCTGGTGATAGTGCCCGCGTCAGTTCCGTGAAGTCCATCGAGGGCTTCGCAACACTTTCCGACGTGGAGGACCACTTGCGCGATGCCGGTGGATTCTCCCGCAAGGAAGCCTTGGCACTCGTGTCAAGGATCAAGGCGATAGCTACGCAGAGTGATTCTGCGAATGTCGATGCCGCAGTTATAAATCGCGTCAAATCCATTCTCAATTCACTCTCGTAAGGGGATACACATGAAGATCAACAAGCTTCGACTGGCGTGGGGTTCGCTCATCGCCACCGCAATGGTTCTGCTGGTTGCTACCGGCAACGCCGCTGCGGCTGTCCTGATCGCGCCGGCTGCTGCGGCCGATCTGGAAGAAATCGCGGAAACGATGGGCAAGACCGTCGAGAAGTTCCGTGCGCAGCACAAGGAAGTGAAGGAAGCGCACGAGGAAATCACCCGCAAGATGGGTGAGGTCAACACGACCATCGACGTGAAGCTGAAGGAATCCATCGACAAGGTGCTGAACGACTTCAATGAGAAGTTCAACGGCGTCAAGGGCGAGCTTTCGCTGATCGAGCAGAAGGTCGTGGACGCCAACCGCAACGGCCCCACCGCTGCAACGAAGTCGTGGGGCGAGCAGTTCGGCGAAGGTGCGTTCAAGTCGCGCATCGAGCAGGACGGTTCGGGCTTCCAGGGCACCGCGCGCCAGGAAATCAAGCAGGTTACGTCGGCGTCCGCTGGTGGCCTGATCCGTTCGTACCGCGAGAACGACGTGGTTTCGCTGCTGCGCGAGCGCCGCGTGGTCCGTGATCTGCTGCGCACCGTGCCCATCAGCACGTCCAGCGTGGACTACGTGACCCAGACCCTCCGCACCAACAACGCTGCGCCGGTCGCGGAAGCTGCCAGCAAGCCGTACAGCGAATACGCATGGGGCTCCGCAACCGTCGTGGTTCGCACGCTCGCCCACCTTGCCAAGATCACCCGGCAGGCGATGGACGACGCGCCGCGCCTCGTGGCGGAAATCGACTCCGAAATGCGCTACGGCCTGGGCTTCGTGGAGGAACGCCAGTTCCTGTACGGCACGGGCGTAGGCCAGAACCTGCTGGGCATCATGCCGCAGGCCACGGCGTTCGCACTGCCGGCCGGCTTCACCCGTCGTCTTGGCACCACCAAGATCGACGCGCTGCGCGTTGCCATGCTCCAGAATTCGCTGGCACTTCTGCCGGCCGATGGCATCGTGCTGCACGAGGCGGATTGGGCCGACATCGAGCTGACCAAGACCGACGACGGCGCATACCTGTTCTCCAACCCGCAGGGTTCGGTGGAACCGCGTATGTGGTCGCTGCCGGTGGTCGCCTCCCCCGCGATGGTCGCGGGTGACTTCCTCGTGGGCAACTTCACGCTGGGTGCTACCGTGTATGACCGCATGGCCGTCGAAGTTCTCATCAGCACCGAGAACGTCGATGACTTTGAAACCAACCGCGCCACCATGCGCGCCGAGGAGCGCGTGGCCATCGCCGTGAAGCGCCCGCAGGCGTTCACCAAGGGCACGTTCACAACGGTCATCGCCGCGATCAACCCTCCGTAATCGGCGGGTAGCACCTGACGCAGTAAGTGGCCCCTGTTTCGGCAGGGGCCACACCGCAACAAAACCCCATCCGTCATCGGAGCAAGAACATGAGCAAGAAGTCCTACAAGCTGCTGACCACCGCCATCGTTACCGCCGTCAACCCGAGCAACCCGACCGCCATCGGCGCGGTGTGGACGCCCGAGCAGCGCAACGATGTGCTGGAAGCGGAAGCCCTCGTGCGCGTGGGCATGGCCGAGGAATCCAGCGACAAGGCAACGGTCGAAACGGTCGATTCCGTCAACGCCAAGCGCAAGGCCGAAACCGGCGAGGAAGGCCCGCGTGTCTCGGGCGTGGCCATCGACGCGATCAAGCAGGGCGACGGCACGTTCCGCAATTCGTTCGGCATCCAGGTCAACGAGGACGGCACCGAGTACGACGCCAACGCGAAGCCGCGTACCGCCAGCAAGACCACCAAGTAATACGGCCAGGGCTGAAAAATGAATCTCATCACGCTTGCCCAAGCACGTCAGCACGTCAAGTCCGATGGGGATGACGACGATATGTTGACGATCTATGTAAACGCTGCGGAAGCGGCGTGCATGAGGTTCATCAGCCGCAAAATTTACAAGGACTTGGCCGCACTCGATGCGGCCTTGTCTGATCTGCCAGACATTCTCGGTGATGCATGGGCCGATCACGACGCAGCAATGGCCACGTCCAACCTGCTGACTGACCCCCGGCAACGCACGTTCGCCCAAGAAAACGCCGCTGCCGCACTCGCGCAGGCGAAGGTTGAACATCAAACCGTCATCAACGGCATCATTGCCACCGACGACATCATTGGCGCCGTGCTTATTGCCACGGGGCACTTCTACCGCAACCGCGATCAGGGCGACTTGCCCGATGCGGTCAAGAACATCCTGTATCCCCACCGCTGGATTGGCCCGCTATGAGCATTGCTGCTGGTGAACTGAACCGCATGATCGCCATAGAGCAGCGTGGCGCGGTGCTGGACGAAGCCAACCAATCCATCGACGCATGGACCGCCGTGCCGGGTCTGGGGGCGCTGTGGGCGCGTCCGCTCACTGCCAACGGCATGTCGTCGGTGCGCGCGGCACAAGAGGGCATCCCGGTGAGCCCAGGCCGTTATAGCTGGCGCATCCGCTACCGCCCCGTGGGAATCACCACGGACATGCGCGTGAACCACAAGGGTATGTTTTTCGACATCCGTGACATCCGGCACGACATCGAGCATCACGACTGGACGGACCTTGTGTGCGAGTTGGGCGGCAACGATGGCTGACCGTTACGACGCCACCGTAGACGCCGGCAATTTGCAGGCCGCGATGTTGGCGTTGGGAACGAAGGCCAAGGAATCGCTTGCACGTCGCATGCTGGTTGAAGGTGGCGTGCTGCTGCGCAACGCAGCCCAGGTGCGTGCTGCCGTATCGCGCAACAAGGAAAACGAGCCGGCGCGAGGCGTGGTTGCCAAGGCCATCTATCTCGCGCAGAACGAGCGCGAAACCAAGAACGACATATTCACCTACTCAATCTCGTGGAACGCGACGATTGCGCCGCATGGCCACCTGATCGAGTTTGGCCACTGGCGCACGCATGCCGTGTACAAGGCTGCGAACGGCCAGTGGTACACGCGCAAGGACATTCCGCTGGCAAAACCCGTGTGGGTCGCCGCGCGCCCCTTCCTCCGTCCCGCATTCGACAATTACGGAAGCGTGGCATTGCGCAAGATGATGGATCGCGGCAAGCGCGAGCTGCCCGCACTAATTCGGGAGTGTTCCAATGGGGTTTGAAGCTGACGTAATCACCAAGTATGAGTCCGTCTTTGGCGGTCGCCTGTTCTGGGATACGTCGCCCGAGGGGTGGACGACGACTGACCGCAATGCGCCGTTCGGCATCGTGCAGCAGGTAGGTGGCGTCGAGCGCATTTATCTGGACAACACGCCGTCAGCACTGGCGAATGCACGCCTGATGTTCTGGGTGTGGGGCGCTCGCCGCACTGAGGTCTGCGATGCGCTCCGCGCGCTGCGCAAGGCGGTGTTGGATAGCAACACGGCAACATGGGTTGCGACGCCGGAAGGTGCCCCATCCCACGACTTCAATGAAGCCCTGAAACTGCGAGGTAGTCGGCAGGACTTCAGCATTTGGTATCCCGACCCCCTCGCGTAGTACACTGCCGGTGAGGCACCTGTAAACCACCACCTAGAGGAACCGCCCATGCCCAGCTTGATGATTAACGGTGCCCGGTACGCTGTTGCTACGCAGCTTGCCGCCGCCGTCGCAATGACCGCGATCACGAACGCAGCACCGCCTGTTGCATCCACCACCACGCCGGCCGCGCAGGGTTCCATTCTGCTGCTGGCTTCCGGCTGGCCCGATCTGAACGAAGCCGTCGCCAAGGTCGGCACCGTCGTTGCCAACACGTCCATGCAGCTTCTGGGCTATGACGCGACGGACGCCGTGCGCTACCCGGCCGGCGAAGGCATCGGCGCTTTCCAGGTCGCTGGCAACTTCATCAACCTGCCGAAAATCCACGACATCCAGAGCAACGGCGGTGAGCAGAACTTCGCCACCCGTCAGTACGTGGATGACCCGAGCGGCAAGCAGGTCCAGGCTCCGACGTTCAAGTCGGCGCAGTCCCGCATGTTCATGCTCGACTACGATCCGACGCAGCCGCACTTTGCCGCGTTGCAGGAGCTGGACCGCAAGCGCATGGTCACCGTGCTGCGCGAAACCCTGCCGAACGGCGACGTGATCTACTACGCCGGCCGCGTGTCGTTCAACAAGGAACCGACGCGAGCAATGAACGAGTTCATGTCGAACGAGTTCACGTTCTCGATGAACACCGATTCCGTGCGCTACGCCGCGATCTAATCCGCTGATGCACTAGCGGATTCCCACGGGGGCGTACTTTATGTGCGCCCCTTTTTCTTGTCACTTTGGAGATTCACATGCTTACCCGCAAAACCCCCACGACCTTGGCAACCGCTATCACCATCACCGGACAGGGCGAGGACATCAAGTTCAACGCCACGTTCCGCAACCGCACCCAGGATGAAATCGACGCCAAGTTCAAGGAACTGACGGAGAGCGAAACCGGCAAGCAGGACGCAACGTGGGTCAACCGCCAGATGGCGCTGTACCTGATCGAGTCGATGGAAACCGAGTACCCGGTCACGGATGAAGGCTTCAACGAAATGGAACAGGACCGCCCCGGTTTGATGGAAGCCCTGTTCTACGCCTACCACAAGGCTCGCAAGGTGGAACTGGCAAAAAACTGACAGAGGCGGTTGCGGCAATGTATTACACGCCGGTAACCGCCGCCGACATCGCAGGTACAAAGTACACGCTGGCAGACTTTGCTGGCAATGAACCGCAGGTTGAAGTCTGGGAAGAAAATTGGGGCGTGTTGATGTTGTTCCGCACCTACTCAACGCAGTGGCGTGTAGGTGCAAACGGCCCGATGGCATTGGACTACAACGTGTTCCACCACGCCCTTGATCGCAGGGGCGTGCGTGGAGAGCAGTTTGAAGAATGGATTGACAAGTTGGGCACCATCGAAGTTGCTGCCCTGAAGCATTTACACACCAAGTAGGAGTGCTGCAATGGCAGAAACGCTTGCCACCGCCCGAATCAATCTGACGCTCGATGCGTCAGACATGATGGTTGCGCTTGAACGTGCGAAGGAAGCGCAAAAGGGCTTGGGTGCGAATGCACAGGCTGAAGCTGCCAAGATGACGGCGGCTCAGCGGCGAGTTGTCGAAAGCCTTGATCGGCAAATCGACAAGCTTGGCCTGACCCGCGAGCAGATGGTGATTTACAACATCGCCACGCGCACCACGGGTGAAACGCAGGCGGCGTTGCTCAGCAAGGTCCAGTCCACGACTGCGGCGCTCAACAATCAAGCGGGTGGCATCAAGAACGCCACCCGTGAGATTAACCAATACGGGCTCAGCGCAAAGCAGCAGACCGCTGCGATGCGTCAGGTGCCGGCGCAGATCACCGACATCTTTGTGTCCCTTGCTGGTGGCCAGAACCCGATGATGGTTCTGATCCAGCAGGGTGGCCAGTTGAAGGATGTGTTTGGTGGCATCGTGCCCGCTGCCCGAGCCCTGGGCGGCGCGTTGCTCGCGTTGGTCAACCCGTACACGGTGGCAGCGGCTGCAATCGCTGCTGTGGGCGCTGTGGCGATCAGCGAAAGTCAGCGCATGGAAGCGTTTGGCAAAGCGATGCTGACCACTGGCATCACGTCCCGCATGACCAAAGAGGAACTTGCTGCGCTATCCGCTGAGATTGACAAGCTGGATGGCGTGACCCGTGGACGTGCTGATGAATCCATCCTTGCGCTCGCTGCCAACACCAAGCTGAGCGGCGAGGAATTCAAGCGTGCGTCTGCGCTGGTTGCCGAGTGGAGCAGCCTGACGGGCGACAAGGCCGAGGAAGTAGCCAAGCGTTTTGCCGATCTTGGCAAAGAGCCGTATCAAGCACTGCTGAAGTTGGCTGAGGGTGGCGCGAATGTCACCACCGAAATGCTCGATGCGGCGTATGCATTGGAGGAATCGGGCCAGCGTGCAGATGCTGCCAAGATCGCATTCAACGCGATGGCTGATGACATGGAGCGCCGCAACGGTGCTATCCGTGCAAACCTGAGTGGTTGGTCGGCGTTCTGGCGCGACATCAAGGATGAGGCGGCGGGCGCGTGGGCTGCTATCGCAGGTGCGATGTCCGCTCAGCAGGGGCAGGCCAGCCGTGGTCCGATCAGCAACATCATCGGCCGAGGGATGGGTGCGTACAATCCTATTTTCAAAGATACGCAGGGTTCCAACAACGCCGTCGAGGCTGCGATGGCTGCGGCGTCCGCGCGTACTGCATCTGCACGCGCTGCCGGTGAGGCTCGCCGACGTGCTGCCGCAGCCACTGCTAACGACGCACTGAAGGGTTTTGAAAAGAGCGCGGAAACGCCCAAGGATCGGCTTGATAAGGAAATCACGGCAATAAAGAATTGGGGCAAGGCTCTAGTGGAGGCTGGCGGTGACGCGGCTGCCACTACCGTTCGTGTCAATGCGCTCATCGCTGCCAAGCAAAAGGCGTTCGATGACAAGCAGCCCAAGGGTCGCAGTGGTGCGGGCGCTGCACGCGCACTCTCCAATGCCGATGCCAGCCGCGAGCTGGACGGTATCAAGAACGAGGAACAGACCGCACGCAACGCGATCCAGAACAGCACCGCGCTGTTGCAGGCGCAGTACGGCGCACGCTTGGTGTCGGCGAAGGATTACTACGCTCAGCAGCGGAGCCTGTTGCAGCAGGACACGCGAGCCCAGGTTGAGAGCCTTGAAAAGCAGCTTGCGTACCTGAAGTCGCGCGATGTCGCCGGTAAGGACTCCATCAACGTATCCAAGCAGATCGCCGACGTAGAAGCGAAGCTGTCGCAGGTGCGTGCTGATGGTGCCAACAAGCTGGAAATTCTCACGATCACCGAGGACTCAGCGGCAAAGCAGCGTGCGCGTGCGCTCAGTTCGTACAAGGAAGCGTTGGCCGCTGAGAACGATGCGTTGCAGCAGAGCAGCGATGCCACTGTGCGCCGCATCATCTTGGGCGAGGAAGCCGCCAGCCAGCAGGAACGCATCGCAGCGATCATGCAGCGTGGTGCCGAACGTCAGCGCGATCTTGCGCGCGAGCTGGCCGAGGACAATGACAGCGCCAAGTACGATGAAAAGATCGCCGAGCTGCGCCGTTGGATGGATGAGCAAATCCGCATCACCGAGGACGGCTATGCGCGGATGAAGGCGGCGCAAGCCGATTGGTTGAACGGCGTTCGCAGCGGCGTGGCTGACTGGATGACGCGCACGAGCGACGTTGCATCCCAGGTCAGCGCGATCACTAACAAGTCGCTCGATGGCGCGGCGGAAGCGTTCACGCAGTTCGCCATCACCGGCAAGGCCAACATCAAAGGTCTGCTTATTGACATCGGCACCGAGATTACCCGGTTCCTTGCCAAGCAAGCGATCCTGAAGTTTCTTGCCATGTTCGGGCAGTACATGGTGGGTGCGCCTGCTGCGGGCGGTGTAACCACCATTGATACGGGTGCGAGCCGCGCCAATTGGGCTGCAAAGGGCGCTGCATTCGATGGTGCCAATGCGCAGTTCTTTGCCAAGGGCGGTGCTTTCACCAACGGCATCTACAACTCGCCCACCATGTTCAAGTTCGCCAATGGCGGCAAGTTCGGTGTGATGGGGGAGGCGGGACCGGAAGCGGTGATGCCGCTGGCCAAGGACTCCGGGGGCCGGCTTGGCGTGCGCATGGCGGGCGGTGGCGGCGGTGGCCCGCCGCAGGTTGGCGTGGTGGTCAACATCCATAGCGATGGTTCGTCCAACTCCCAGGCCACGGGCAGCGGCATTGATCCCAACATGGCACGGCAGATGGGTGACAGCATGCGTGCTGTCGTGAGCGAGGAAGTTGACAAGTACATGCGCCCCGGTGGCAAGCTGTGGGCAGCACGAGGGGGAAGGCAATGACTGACACGTTTACATGGCGGGCGCTCACGGCAACTTCCGGCGACGGCAAGTTCACGACCAACGCTGCGAAATTCGGTGATAACTACTCGCAGCGTTCGGCCAACGGCATCAACAACTCGCGCGAGACATACCGCGTGGTGGTCGATGGTACGCGCGAGGAAATGGAAGCCTGCATCGCGTGGATCAAGGCCAAGGCCGGCGTGGTGGCATTCTTCTGGAAACCACCGCTCAGCGTGCGCGGCCTGTATATCTGCACGGGTTGGACGCCGGAAATCGAGGGCGTGTTGTGCAGGCTGAACCTTGAGTTTGAACAGGTCGGCACGGAGAGCATGGGCTAATGAACGAGCTGATCACTGCTGACGTACAGAAGCTTGAACCCGGTGCGCTGGTCACGCTCTTTGAGCTGGATGCGTCCGAGTGGAACGGTGGCGTGCTGCGCTTCCACGGGATGTTCAACGGACCCGTGTTTTTCAAAGGGCTTGAGTTCTTTCCGTTCCCGGTGGAAGCGGAAGGCTTTGAGCGCACGAGTTCGCAGCAGCCTGTTCCAGTGCTGCGCGTGGGCAACGTCAACGGCGCTATCTCCACGCTGTGCCAGATGTACGGCGATCTGCTGGGTGCGAAGTTCACCCGGCGACGCACGTTCGCTCGATACCTGGACGGCCAGCCTGACGCCAATACGCAAGCCGAGTTCACGCCTGACATTTACTTCGTTGACCGCAAGGCCAACGAGGACAATGTGATGGTGGCATTTGAGCTGGCATCGGTGCTGGACTTTGAAGGGCAGCAGCTTCCCGGTCGGCAAGTCCTCGCTGACTACTGCCCGTTCACCTATCGCGGCGAGGGCTGCATGTACGCCGGTCCACCTGTTGCCAAGGCCGACAACACGCCCACGAGTGATCCCGCGTTGGATCGCTGCGGCAAGCGCCTGAGTTCATGCGAGCTGCGCATCTGGCCGGATGACATCAAGAACTTTGGCGGTGCGCCGGCAGCGGGGCTCGCGCGCTGATGGACGACAAGGCGCTAGCTGAGTTCAAGGCGCATGCCATCGCTGAGTACCCGCGCGAATGCTGCGGCGTGGTGGTCATCTGGAAGGGCAAGTACCGCTACATCCGCTGCCACAACCTTGCGCAAAGCGGCGATCAGTTCACGATGTCCGATGAGGACTTCACCAACGCAGCGGACCTTGGCGAGATTGTCGCCATCTGCCACTCGCATCCCAACGCACCACCGCAACCGAGTCAGGCCGATCTTGTCGAGTGCGAGAACGCCGAGCTGTACGAATGGCACATCATCAATGTGCATGTGAACGATAACGGACAAGTGGAGTGCGGTGCCATGCATAGCTTCAATCCCAGCGGCTACGCTGCGCCCTTGGTGGGCCGGCGCTTCCACCACGGCACGTTGGACTGCTTTACGCTGATCCGCGACTACTACGCCACGGAACACGGCATCGAGATACCCAACTTCGCGCGCGAGGATAATTGGTGGAACAACGGGCAGAACCTGTACCGTGACAACTTCCAACGCGCCGGCTTCCGTGAGCTTACGGATGCCGAGGACGTGCAGGTTGGCGATGTGTTCCTGATGACGATTCGTTCGCCCGTCGAGAACCATGCGGCGGTCTATATCGGCGATGGTATGATCCTGCATCACTTCTGGGGTCGCCTTTCCAGCCGTGACCCGTACTTGGGGTACTGGCGCGAGAACACCACCGTGGCACTTCGACACAAGGACTTGACCAATGCGCAGTGAGTTGTCTAGCACCGTAAGCGGTGTGTTGGGCACGGAGCTTGACCCGGAGCTGCGCGCCATCCGCCTGTACGGCAAGCTGGGGGCGATGTTCGGTCGCCTGCACTATCTCGCCGTGTCCAGTCTGTGCGAGGCGGTGCATGCACTCAGCATGATGCTGCCCGGGTTCAAGGACTACATGACGCGAGCGCACGACAAGGGCGTGGCATTCGCTGTGTTCTACGGCAAGCGCAACCTGTCGGAACAGGAGCTGTTGTTGGAAGGTGCGGGCGACATCCGCATCGCGCCGGTCATCCGTGGCCGCAAGAACGGCAGCGTGTTCCAGATCATCTTGGGCGTGGCGCTGATCGCGGTAGCAGCGTTCTTTACCGCAGGCGCGGCGCTCTCAGTGTTCAGCGCGGGTGGCTTGTGGGGCGCGGTGGCCACGATGGGCCTGTCTATGGTCATCGGCGGCGTGGTCGGCTTGCTGACGCCCGTACCCAGGCTGGAAGTCAACGAGCGACCCGAGAACACGCCGTCATCCGTGTTTGACGGCCCGGTCAATACGACGGCGCAAGGCCACCCGTTCCCCGTCCTGTACGGCGAGCTTTTCATCGGCAGCGCGGTTCTCTCCGCAGGCATCCACACAGAGGATGCGGCAATCATTCCCGCCAACACCAACACGACCGGCAGCAACGGTAGTTTCGGTGGCGGCTCCGCACCGTGGCATCTTGAGAGGTACGCGCAATGACGATTCGCGGTGCAGGCGGTGGCAAGAGCGGTGGCAAGCCACGTACACCTATCGAGGCTCCCGATAGCCTCCGTAGCGTGTCGTTTGCGCGCGTGTTGGATTTGCTCAGCGAGGGCGAAGTGTTCGGGCCGGTTGACCCGTTGCATCCGCTGCGCTGCATCTATCTCAATGAAACGCCCATCGAGAATAGCGATGGCACCATGAATTTCAAATCCGTGCAGGTCGAGATTCGCACGGGTACTCAGGTGCAGGACTACATCAAGGGCTTTGAAAGCACCGAGAACGAAAACCCTGTCAACGTCGAAATCACTAGCGATCAGTCGTGGACGCAGAATTTCGTCAACACGGATGTGGACGCAGTGCGCATTCGGCTCAGCACGCCATCGCTCTACATCATCAATACCGAAAACGGCGATCAGACCGGGCACAGCTTCAGCTATGCCATCGACATGAATGTTGACGGTGGCGGCTTCGTCACCAAGTTTGAGAGCGCGGTCACCGGCAAGACCACGAGCAAGTATCAGCGGTCGCATCGCGTCGAGCTGCCCAAGTTCACGACCGGCGTTCAGTTGCGTGTGCGTCGCACGTCGCCGTCGTCCAACAAGAGCAACATCAGTGACGGCAGCTTCATTGATGCGTTCGCCGAGCTGGTAGACGTGAAGCTGCGCTATCCGATGAGCGCATTGGTCGGGCTCACGCTTGCGGCCGAGCAGTTCAGTTCGGTGCCCTCGCGTGCGTATCACTGGAAAGGTCGGCTCATCAAGGTGCCGATTAATTACAACCCGGAAACCCGGCAGTACACCGGGCTGTGGAACGGCACGTTCAAGACGGCGTACAGCAACAATCCGGCGTGGGCGTTCTATGACATGGCGACCAACACGCGCTATGGCCTGGGCAAGCGCGTGCCGGCTGCGATGGTGGACAAGTGGACCCTGTACGCCATCGGCCAGTATTGCGATGAGCTGGTGCCCGATGGTTTCGGCAACATGGAGCCCCGCTTTACCTGCAATATGTACCTTCAGACCCGCAATGATGCGACCAAGACCATGCAGGACATGGCGACGGTGTTTCGCGGGATGATGTACGTGGCGGGCGGCACGCTGGTGCCCTCGTGCGACAAGCCCGCTGACGTGCGCTATCACTTCGCACCGGCCAACGTGATCGACGGCAAGTTCACGTACATGGGCAGCAGCCAGAAGGCGCGGCATACGCTGGCGCTTGTGTCGTGGAATGACATGAGCAATTTCGGCAGGCAGAAAATCGAGCCGGTGCAGGCAGACGATGCCGCCATTGCACGGTTCGGCATCCGGCAGATCGAAGTGGCCGCGCTGGGCTGCACGTCGCGTGGGCAGGCGCACCGCCTGGGCAAGTACATCCTGCTGACCGAGCAGTACGAAACGGATACCGTCACTTTCGATGTTGGCCTTGAGGGCAACATACCGGCACCCGGCGACATCATCGAGATTGCGGACCCGCTGCGTGCAGGTTCACGCATGGGCGGCCGCGTGTTGGTCAGCGGGCTCAGCACTCTCACGCTTGATGAAGTGCCGGATGTGGTGGGCAACGGCGACGTGTTCAAGGTGATTCTGCCCAACGGCATGCCCGAAACGCGCACCATCACCGGCTTTGATCTTGTGGCCAACACGGTCACGCTGAATGCGCCGCTGAGCGCCGAGCCAGTGCGGCATGCCGTGTGGCTCATCGAAAGCGCGAGCATCAACGCGCAGACCTTCCGCGTGCTGGCCGTGGCCGAGAAACCCGGTATCCAATTCTCCATCACCGCGTTGCAGTACGTGCCCAGCAAGTTCGGAGCGATCGAGCTGGGATTGAGCATTGACGAGCCACCCATCGGCAGCAACGGTGACATTCCCGACGCCATCACCGGACTCAGGCTCACGAGCTTCATGCGCTACGGGCACAACATCGCCTTCAACGTACTGAACGCGGATTGGGAGAACGCCAAGAACGCATCGCGCTACGGTATCCAGTGGCGCAAGAACAATGGCCCGTGGACGACTCCGCAAAAGGTGACGGACAGCAACTTCGACTTTGAAGGTCCGTTTGCTGGCACGTATGTGTGCCGCGTGTGGGGCGAGAACTTCATGGGCATCCCTGGCCCGAGCGTGCAGTCAGACCCGTTCGTGGTGACCAACGCCGTGATGCCGGCGCGCGAGCTGAGCATTGGCGAGGGCGGCGTGGTGGACGTGGACTGCAACTTCGTCCAGTTCGTGCTGGTGCTTACCCAGAACGTCACGCGCTTCAACTTCATCAACGTGGGTCCGCAGGACTCCATCATTGTCGATATTCGCAACACGGGGAATTTCACCGTTAATTTTGGCAACAAGGTCATTCCCATCGAGGGCTTCCAGTTCACGATGCCGCAGGGTGAGGGCGCGTTTGCCGTAATCGGCATGACCACGATGGATGCCGGCGTTTCCTGGCTGCTAAAGACCGCCGCACAGACCGCCAACGACATCTACCCGCCGCTGATCGCCACCATCAACCCGAGCCCCGCCAGCGGGACGTGGAGCGTGCCCAACAGCGGCCCCGGTGCCCCGAGCGTGCAGGTTGCCGCCAGTGCTGAAGGTGGCGATGGCACGTACAGCCACGAGTGGTTCCGTGTCGATGGCGAGGGTGGCGACAATTTCCTGATCAGCAACGCGGCAGTCACCAACCCGACCTTCAGCATCCCGGCCGGCACTACGGCTTACGGCGGCACCCAGACGTGGCGCTATCGCGTTACGGACGGACTGTTGGCGCAAGGCACCGCCGACGTGTCCATCACGCTCACGCGCGCCGTGGCAACGCCGTTCGGTATCAGTACCGCCAGCAGCCATAGCGGTTCGTGCTTCGCCAACGCCGGTCAGAACGTGGGTTGCTCGCCGACCACTGAAGTGCAGATCGCGGTGGTGGGTGCCACCTATCCGATTACGTGGAGCATCACGCGCACGGATGGCTTGGCGCAGAACGTCGGGCAAGGCGTCAACCCGCAGACGGCTGGCAACCTGTTCGCAAGTTTCTCGCTGTCGTCGGGCACGTCCAATGCCGAGCGCCAAGCCACGTACCGCGTGGACGCAACCGACGCACTTGGCACGCCGGCATCCTGCACGTTCACGGTCAATCTCGCGCGGAGCAATGAGCTGTGATCGGCTCCAACCACCGAATGTTCTTTACGCTGCTGGGCGGTGCTACCGCCATGCTGGCACTACCACCTACTGATGAGGAAGATACCGTGCGCAGCTTGGTTGACTTGGGATTGATGGAAAAGGTTTGGGAGTATCAGAACCCCGGTGGCGAGCCAATCTATTCGTCGCCTATCGGCCCGGTCACGGTGTATGCCGGCAGCGGCGGCATCGCCAACCAAGCGCCGGCAGTGATGTTCACTTCCTGGGATTGGTACGTGTATGCGCTCGACGTACACACGGGTGCGCTAATGCAGCGCCAGCCGTTCAATCTCAACATCTACGGCCGCGTGCAGGTTGGTGATGTCAACAACGACGGCTACAACGAAATCTTTGCGCCGTGCCATAGTGGTTTCATCCGCTCGATGAATTCCGACTTGACGTACCGTTGGGAGTTCTACAGCGTGTACGACCGTGAGGCAAACGGAGCGATCACGGGTGCGGGTGTCGATTCGTTCACCGACACGACTCGCAACTGGCCGACCAACACGTTCATGCGCCGCACAACCGCGCCGTTTACGGTCAATGCTTACGTGCGCTTCCTGAGTGGGGCTAACGCATTCGTTCCGGGCACGGCCGATCCCAACACGGGCATTGCCCCCACTGACCGGCATGTGGCGGCATGCAGCGGCAACAGCATCACTGTCTCGGAGCCCTGGGCAGTGCAGCCCGGTGCAGGCGATTCCTACATCGTTCTGCCGCGCTATACGTCGGACAAGATTTTCATGCACGCCGGTCAGTTGGTAAAGCTGTCATCTACGGATTGGCGTTTGTTCTGCACCGGCTTTGACAACATGGTGTATTGCCTTAACGCCAACACGGGTGCGCTCATCTGGCAGTACGCCACTCTTGAAAACATCGAGCCCTACCCGCTGGTGCTTTACAACGATGGCACCTTGCGCGTGTACGCGGTAAGCATCGACGGCAAGACCCGGTGCTTTGACGGCAACGACGGCACGCTGTTGTGGGAAGCGGACACGGGACAGTGCGACGCCTTCATCAACGCCGTGGGTGAAGCGGGTGCGCTCGATACGGACGTTTACGTGTCGTCCCGCAGGGGTCGCGTGTATCGAGTGAACGCCAATTTCGGCACGCGCGAGGCGCAGTCAACGGAAACCCGAGCGTGGGATTACGGCGACATTGATTCGTCCGCGCTGCCATTCCAGTTGACGGGCACCACCAACGAAGCGGGCCGGCGCGTGGTGGTCGGTGGCGATTCGGGGTCGGTGTATTGCTTCGACAACAATCTCAACACGATGTGGGCTCAGCCTGCCGCGCCTACCGCGATCAATTCATCGCCGGTCATCCACAACGTGACGGGCAAGAACAATGAGCTGGCGGTGCTTCTGGCCGACATGCGCGGCACCGTGCATTGCTATGACGTGGCCACTGGCAAGTCCATCGGCAAGCTGTACCACAAGGGTGGGATCGAGGGCTACCCGTACTACGGCGACATCGACGGTGATGGAAAGATCGAGCTGATCACCACGACAACGGACGGCATCGTGACGTGCTGGCGCTTCCTGAAGGGCGCCGAGTACATCCACACGTCGAAGCCGGGCAATGATCGCTGGAAGGGGCACATTGCGGTGCCGGTCAGCAACAATGATCCGCTCGCGGCATTCGTGGTGGCCGATCACGATTTCACGGGCTCACTGACGGCAGACGAAACAGGCAACACCTGGGCTATCGAAGGCACGCCCACGCTTACTGCCAACGGCATGGAAGTATCGGGCGATGAAGGTGTAACGCTGAGCGTCCCAGGTCTTGAGTTGCCTATGGGTTCGTCTACCTTTGAAGTCGTGGTGCGCATTGATAGCTCCCACGCCGAGGACAGCCGACGCACCATCGGTCAGTTCGGTGAGCTGGGGTCCGGTCTGTCGTGGGTCATGCAGCGCCTGTTTGGCACGCATGTGTTTGAAATGAGTTCTGGCAGCGGTGGAATCAACGCGGGCGGCAACCGAACCATCCCCACGGGGTACACGCATCTTTGCATTCAGACCGAATCGGACGGCGGCGTTGGACAACTGGCGTGGCTGTACGTCAACGGCGTGCGCAGCATCAACAGCTTCAACCTGCAACCGTGGCACCGTGAAGTCAGTTTCCTCCGCTTGGGCTGGGCCACCTACAGCGACAACCCCGACAACAGCAGCAACATTGTGATCCGCCGTTTCCGTTACACGCGCGGCGCATTGCGGTATGCCATCGGCGGCTTCACTGTCCCAGCCGACATGACCTATTGACATCCACGCCCGCGTGGTTATAGTCGAACGCAGGTAAGCACGATATGTTCAACACCTAGCGCGACACACGCATAGTTGAACCGCTGCACGCAACCTCCATACAACCCTGCCCTGACCGGCAGGGTTTTTCTTTGGACAAAAAGAAACCCCGGATGGTAAGTCCGGGGTTCCCACTTCCTAACGGGGGCGCGGCTGTCCAGGACCGCAAGCCGACATTAAAGCCGCTCTCAGTCCTTGTCAACACCGTACAACTGCTTGAGGCGGATGAGGTCACGCGGCGTGAGCTTCCAGCCGTCCTCGCGCGCTCCGTACAGGCGCAGTTCGGTGGCGTCGAAGCTGTCGAGCTTCATGGCTTCGATGAATAGCTCAACCCGTTCTGGCACTATCGCGGCATTGTGGCGGTTGCGCATGAGCGTGCCGGCGTACAGCGGGGTCACACCCAGGATGCGCGAAAGATCGTTGTGGATGTCGAGCCCATGAAAGCGCAAATGCTCACGCATGATCGAGCGCACAGTACGCGGCCCGGTCGGCTCACTCATCGGTCGGCCTTGTCTGCGCCGCATCAGGATTCTCCCGCAGCGCGTTCAAGTTCGCCAAGGAAGCGGAACGCCTCCATGCGAGTCATGTAGTGAGTGGTGCCACCCAATTCCACCTTTACCGTATTGAAGGCCACGCGCGCGGCCTTGATATGCAAGGGGAGTGGTGGCGGTGGTAGTGGCGGCAAGCGCGGCGGCAGTGTTGGTGGTAGCATTGCCACAACTTAACCCCTGACGGAATTGGTGTCAACATGCCCTACGCGACAATTACGATTGCCATGCTTACCCTCGTGGTGTATCTGATCGGCAACCCGCGCGCCATGTGGCTGTCGTCCGACTGGCACTATGGGTTTGAATTCATCACCTATGCGCTGTGCCACGGTGGCAAATTGCATCTGCTGGTGAACCTGCTGGCGCTCATATCGTTCGGGCCGGCACTGGAAAGACTGTGGGGCCACCGCGTGTTCCTGTTCTGCTATCTGCTGGCCGCTGCGTTCGGCGGCCTGTTGCAGATCAAGCTGCTACCTGGGGTGCCGGTGATCGGCGCGAGCGCGGCGCTGCTGGCCCTTTTTGCCGCCTACGCGCTGCGCAAGCCGGATGCCAAGATCGTTAGCCTGTTTGTCGTGCCGCTGCCCGCATGGGCCGTGCTGGCGCTCTACGTCGGCGTGTCGATGGCAGCGATGTACTTCAACTGGATGCCCGAGGTCAGCCACATATCGCACCTTGGCGGCATCACCGTAGGCGTGGTGTTCCGCCTCATCGACGGCTATACGACAAAACCCCAAGCGTGAGCCTGGGGTTTCGGAGCGCCGGGGTGTCTCTCGACATGCCCACCGCTGGTGCAATCCTAGATCAGCCGCTTTCGGGGCGCAAGCGGTACTCATAGGTGTCGGCGTCGAACTTGTGCGGCGATGCGTAGCGGTGCGCCTCGTGCCAATCGCCAGCCAACTCAGGATGGTACTCGTTGGGTGTGCGCTCCCGGTACATGATGACCTTGCCTTCCTGATAGGCGTCGTACACATGGTCATAGACACGCTCCGGTTCGGGCTCCGGTTCGGCCGGCTGAGCGATGTTGACGCCGATGAACATATCCACGTCATCGGATACGATTACTGCACGAATGCCCTTGGCGGTCAGCAGTTGCATCACCCGCTCGACATGCTCAACAGACCACGGCTTGCGCGGTCGGAGGATGAGCGTTTCGCCTTCAGCAAGGGTGATGCGGTCCAGGTCGTTGATGTCCATTACTTCCTCTTTCGGTATTGGTTGCGTGAGATTTCAATGCATACGCTATGAGGGCTGACGCAATATGACCAATCTTCGTGTGCGTGCCCAACAATTAGCGTGTCAGTTTCATCGTGGTGCCAGTATCGCACCGGCACGCCGAGCGTTGCCAACATTTCCATCGCGTTGTTCTCATACTTCTGATAGTCAATGTCGCTGGGGAAGGCAAGCGGCAAGTCCATACACGGCATTGCACCGTCGCTGGTGGCCACCTTGTGCCCGTGCTTGTTGACGATGTGACCGCCCTGCCATGCGGAGTAGTACCACCGCACCGCCTTGCCCAGCCACGCACCCTCATTGCCGTCCTTGTCGATAAAGGTTCCACCGCCAGTCACACCACGTAGCACGATGAACTTGCGGATGTCGCGGCACTGCTTGATGGTTTCGTCTATCGGCTTGCCATCTTTCAGGTAAGCCACGACGGCATCGGCGCAGATGTCCATGTTTGGACCCTTGCCTTGCGGTCCTGCCAATACGCCGCTTTGTCCGAACGCACCCTTGCGCTTGACCTTGCCGTCCGTGCCGATGGCGATGTAATTGTTCACGTCGCGCTGCCAGATCGAGCTGTACGTAGTGGCTTCCATTTCCAGGCCGGTCTGTCGCTCCCACCACTTCACGATTTGATCGGCGATCATGTCGAAGCCGCGCGGGATTTTCAGCACGATGCCATCGGTGTTTGCGCTCAGCACTTCGATGCCGGATGCCTCCATCATTTCAATGAGCATCAGCAGCGCGAGCTGCCCGGTCAGCGTGGTGCGGATACCGAGTTCCGGCGCGAACAGAACGCTCCACTTGCTAAAGAGCTTTCCGAACGTGCCGTTCAACACAATCTTGAGCCCGTCACTTTCCGTGCCGAGGCGCTTGGATTCCTCCAACAGTTCCGCCGCGCCCATCGCCTTGTACAGATCACCGATGCGTGCTGATTCGGCCTTGGATGAAAGCCGGCGATCATAGATGCCACGGTAGATGCGCGAAAACGCCTCGCCCAACTGTTCCGGCACCATGCCCATCGTCAGGATAAGTGACGGGTAGTAGCTCTTAACGTCGATGTCGCGGATGGTGAACGTGTCATCGGCGATGTAGTGCCGGCATTTTTCGGTGGAGTGCAAGCCACCGATACCCAGGCGGTACTTGCCGTTGCCGATGATGATGTCGCGCCCGCTCAGTGCTTCAGGGATATGCACGCCAGTGCGAATCTTAGGCGCGTTCTCATCCTCCGGGTCGTGGTAGCCGAGTGCCACCGCTTCCTCTTTGTCGCGCACGATGAAGCGCGCAACCTGCACATCCGCCAGCAGTTGCTGCAACTGCGGCGACACGTACCGGATGTAACCGGGCGGTGTATAACCGAACGTGAACTTGTCGGGGATGTATCGCTTGGCTGGCTTAAAGTCCAACTGCGCCTTGATCACCGCTTCCGCAATCTGTGCGTCCGATTTGCTACGCACGTCGATGTTGTATCGCTCGCCGATGGCGATGCGAAGCTGGATGCGCTCCCAGATTTCCTTGCGCAACAGCCATGTGCCAACAAGGTCGTTGCCGCAGTAGTCAGCGATGACGAAGCGCGCGGTTGCATCGAGCGCGGTGGAGGGATCGTATGGCAAGTCCTGCAACTTGGGCGCGTGCAGGCGACCCATGTACATCTTGAGGCTGATGCGCACGCCTGGGCTGACTTCCATGATGTCTATGTGGTCAATGAACGCGAGCGGTTCTATCCCCCACTTTTTGTAGAAGTCCCACGGCTGCACGTTGCGCACGATGATGTCGTCGTTGGCTTCCTTCAGTTGCGCGGTGTCCGCGCCATAGAGCGCCAGCGTGATCATCTGCATGTCGTAATGATTGCCATTGAACGTAACGATGGTTACGCGCGATAGCGTGTCGGTCAGACCTTGGATGTCCAGTGGCTGACCGGGCCACATGCCGTAGCTCGCATATTGATTGGTGGCACTGTCGTACAGCTTGCACAGCCAGTAGTCCGGGTAGCATTCGGTGTCGCATTCAACAAGCGGACGCATCAGTAAAACTCCACGGCGTTGGGGCAATCTTTGATGGTGTATGTGATGGGTAAACCGACAACACCATCTTTGCCGTCGATGGATGAAATGGTGCAAGCGTTTGCCAGCATTTCACATTCCAATGCGAACCTAACACCATAGCCGAGGCGGATACCTACAGCCGGCAGGATCGACTTTGAGTTGTGTTCTGCGAGCAGGGCGTGGAGTTGGGTTATCACGGGCGTTGGTGTATCCGCGTCGCCAAGATCGGAACGCGGCGTTTTCGGTGCTGTAACTGTATGGGACGGCAGTAACGGGAGCGCCACGTAAAAACGCCATGCGACCTGATGCATACGCTGCCTCCAAAGAAACACACCCGCGCTTGGCGGGTGTGCTGTTGCGGTCAGAACTGCGCGTCACTGTTAGCCGACGCGGATCATGTGGCCGGCACCAATCAGCGCGTCATCGGTCCAGCCGAGGCCGTGCAGTGCTTCGCGGGTGCTGCCCTGTGCGGACGGCTGCATGATGAACTGCGGGCCGGCTGCGGCGGGCGGCGGGCCGAGGCCAGCACCGGGCGGCGTGAGCCCTGGCAGGCCAGCAGGCGCTGCTGCAACGGCAGGCGGTGCCAGTCCCGGCAGGCCGGCAGGCGGAAGGCCCACGGGCGGCTGCTGGGTGATGATGCCAGCGGGTACAGGCGGCGCACCCGTGCCCGTCAGCAACGGGCCAGCAGTGACCACCACGCCCGGAGGTGCCTGCGGAACCGGAGCGGAGCCGAACACCTTGGACGCATCGGGACCGCTGACGATTTCGTCGTAAGCCCACGGCATCATTTCCACGAGGTTGGGCGAAACGAACAGGCCGGGGACTGCCTGACGATTCGACGGGTCCACGCCGTTGCCGTCGATGGTGCCGCTGACGCGGATGTAGCAACCCTTGCGGATCACTTCATCGGGGTTCTGGATCACCTGGGAAATGTCGTACTTGCCCAGATGGAAACAGCGCGGCGCATAGCGCGTGGCCATCTTGAAAATGTAGTGGCCAGCAAAACCCGGCTTGCCCGCAACGGACTGGCCGCTGTCGTCGGTGCCGTCACCGTCCTGCACCTTCCACGCGAAACGCGGATGGCTGATGTTGCCCGAGGCATCGAGCAGATGCGGGAACGAAAGTTTCGCCTGCGCCACGTACAGCGCGTAGAACGCCGGCAAGTCCTTGTCGTCCTTGCGGATGGCGAGCGCGATGAAGCACTCGTTAACCGGCTGGCCGGTGTCGGTCAGAACGGGCTGACCCTTCATGTCCTTTTTGGGCTGAAGGGTCATGCTGCCCTGCACGAGTCGGCCGACTGGCGAAATGAATTGCGTTGACATTGTGTTACTCCTGGGTGGACGTTACGGTTGCATTGAGCAGTGCGGTCGCGGCTTCGCCACGGCGCTTTGCCGCAGCACTGTATTTTGCTTCTGCCGCGCTCAAAGCGTCTGATGCCGCTTCAAGTTCATTCTGCGCTTGCACGACAGCCGCGTGGGCATCGCGGTACTTTTGTTGCGCATCGGTAACTTTTGTGATTGCCATGTTTCACCTTATCCAAATGTGGCGAGCGTCGCGGGTTTTGATGCGGTCTTGGATCGTGATGTAGCACAAACGCCAGTACGCGATGTCGGCACTACGGGGGTTGCTGAAATGCTTTTCGTGCCTCATAGGGGTCCACCTTCGTGAGTCGCACACCCGTTGACGGCTTGTGCGCAAACATTGCCACCAAGCTGCTAGGCAGGACTTTGCGAAGCTGATTGGGGGTCATTGCACGCATCGGCTTGGCAGCGTTGACGCCTTGCAAATGCGCGAGCGTGAGAATGCGTTGCTCGCCACCTTCCTTCCATGTCTCGCGTGCGTAGGACGGTGCCAGCGTCCAGCCGTTGACTTGCTTGCCGTTGCGCAACATGGACTCAGCTTGCGTTTCCAGTCCGGTGACGCGCGCCTCCAATTTCTTGGCAGCATCCTTCAGGCGGCGTAGCTCATCGCCGAGTGCAGCGGGTGACAGTTCAAACGGGTCGCCCTGATATGCACGCTCCAACGCGGTGAGCGCACTGTTCTGCAACGCAACGCATACGTGCCGGCCTGGGCAGTCACCACATCCGGGGTTGGGGACGTACTGCGTTTCGCGGCGGGCAGCGAGGATAAGCACGTTGATGTGACCGATGATGTCGGCGAGCTTGCACACCCACTTGCGCACCGGACCATCACGGTGACTGGATCGCGGCTGCACGATGACAAACTCGATAGTCACATCCTGATCCCACAACCCGAGCAAATCGAGCAGGCCGACCGCGTAGCAAATCATCTGCCAGTTGTCCCACACTTCAACGAACCGGAAACCAAACTTGAGGTCCGCGATGTAGAGCCGCTTGAGCGTGGGGTTGTAGGCGAACGCATCTGGCGTGCCGGTCAGACCCTGTAGAATGCGATCAATCGGAATGGACTTTTCGCACACCGGCACCGCTTCGCCCCACGAGCGCAGAACGTCGTGGTAGAGGTCGCAGGCGTCAAACATTTCGTCCGTCAGCACGCGACCGTTGGGGGCAAGCGTTCCTTCCGCGTGGTGCCGCCCTTCCCACAACTCAGCAGCCAGCCAATGACATGCAGTGCCATCGTCCGTGACTTCGCTGTCGGCTTCGTCAGGTGCAGCCGGGAACATCGCTCTCATGTCGATGCTCCCGCTGCATGCAACCCACGTTGCCGCGCTAGAGGGACGAATGTACTTAGCGCGGCTCATGGATCAGCCGCCGAGCTGCGCGCGGATGTAGGTTTCGATCTGCGGAATGAGCGCCGGGTTGTGCGCCAGATTCTGCAACGAACCTTCCGCGACGCCGTATGCAGCCAGCACCTGACCGACCCACTCAGCGGTGAGGCGACCGGCAGGGTTGGCCGGCGATGCGGTGTTGTCGGCGATGAACTGCACGAACGCGGTGTACGCCGGATCGGCGATGGGCTGCACGTTGGCACCCGGCAGCGACGGCAGGCCCTGGCCCGGAAGTGCGGGCGGCGTGGCAGCAGCGAGCGGAGCGATGGCAGGCGGCGTGGCGGTCGGCGTGGCACCCACGGTGGCGAGAAGTTCGGCTTCCACCTGCTTGACGATGGCGGGATTGACGCCGCGCTTGAGCCGCCACACGCCCTTGTCGGTGATGGCCTTGCTGCTGGAATGGATGCGCTCATCCCACGGCATGCCGTTCTTGTCGGCGGCGGGAACTTCTGCGGTCGCGGCAGGCGGCGTGGCATTGGCAGCGGCAGGCAGCGTGTTGGTCTGCACCGCGAGGCCGTTGGCGGTGACGCCGTTGGCGGTGGCGGGAACTTCCGCGCCCACGAGGTACGCGGGGTCCACGCCAGCGGTGCCGGTCGGGCCGTAAACACGGTCGATCACGTCATGCGCGTGTTCGATTTCCTGCTGCGTTGCGTCGAATGCCAAGGCGATGAGAATGCAGTTGCGGAGGTTGTTCATTGAGTCCTCAGTGGTGGGTGGCACGTTTGCCACAGGACCGACAATACGGTAGCTTTGAAATTGTGTCAACTCCCTCAGACAAAAGGTGGCAACAGTGGATTGGAAAAGCACAGAGGGGCCGCTACTGCCCACGTTCGGGCGCGACGTGTGGCTCTACAGCCGGATAACGGGAGAGTGGGGCAAGGGTCGGCGGATCGGAACGGGCTGGGTGCACCCGGACAGCAGGCCGTTCAAGGGTGCAACAGATTGGGCAGAGTTCGTCGCACCGGATGAGACAACCCCGTGACCTATCAACTCGCCGACTTTCAGGAGGATGTGGTTGGCAAAATC
>DASVUV010000089.1:0-104255 GCA_036386875.1 Allosphingosinicella sp. | reverse complement strand
TGTTAGCGACCTGTATGGGACTCGAACCCATAACCTGCGGTTTTAGAGACCGCTGCTCTACCATTGAGCTAACAAGTCTTTTGGGAGAAATTAATCTCCCATTTTTATTTAGTTAAATACCAATATGTTAAAAATAATTGACAATAATGTAAGAATTGGTCAAAACCAATCCAACTGAAAGCACCAATATTTGGTATTGAACTTCCAAGTTCTTTTCTTGCAAATTTTCTGCTTACTATTTTACTAGTTATAAAATCTGTTATTGTATGCGCAATAAAAGTTATACCTATGAATTTCAGTGTGAACACTATAGAGTGGTCTAAAATTAACATAATTGGTATAAACCATAATACTGAATACACAGCTGTATGAGTTAGTAAATCTGAAAGATTACTACTCTTACCTAAAGCCCATTTTTCATCTTGACAAATGAAATCATTTATCCAATGAAATAATGCTATGAGTAATATTGCTTTAATTTCTATCATTTTAAATTAATTTTTCAGTTTCAACAACTGTTAAAATTTCAATTGATTCAATCGTATGAATACCATACTCTCCATAAGGAATATAATTTTCTAAAAACTCAATTTCTTCTTCTGATAATTGTGGATATAAAATATGAGGGTCATTATCCTCATCTTGTATATCTCCTCTACCCCAAGATAAATCATAACTTCCAATATTAAGTTTACTTAAAATATCTTTTACTTTAATAATATCATCTTCAGTAATCTGAGTTTTTTTGTTTATATAATCACCATCATTTGTATCTGCTTGAACTATAATATATTTTATCATATTAAAATTTTACTAAGAAACTACCTTCTTTCAAAGATACATCTTGATTTAACAACCAAATATCCAATTTATCTAATTTTTCATCATCAGAAAAATGACATTCAACATAAGTATATTCTTTTTTATATGTTGATAATATACTATCTCTAGTAAGTTCTTCTGGAATATCACTATAATTTATTACTTTAAATGTAATCTTTTTTACTTTACTCATCTAAACTCATTATTAATTCTTTATACTTTTCACACTTTTCTTCAAATTTAATTCTATTATCAATAACTTTAAGTATATTTTCCAATTTACCTTCAGTTTCATTTTGAACTAAATCCCACATTACTTGAGCTATTTCTCGAATTTCCAATTGAGCATGTTCACTATTTCTAAGTTTAATAAAATTAGCAAAACTTCTCATATTGAATTGAATATCAACTTGAATTTGAGAACTATAAGTTTTAAAGAATCTAGCACTTTCTTTAGCTCTTTTACGACCTAATATAGGTGTTAAATCTTCTAAACATTGATGGTATAATTTATTACCCATTATATTAAATCCCTCTAATATATCAATCCATCTTTCCCCTTGTTCATCTTGAATAACATCTTTTGATACTCTCGCAATATCGATATTCCAATCTTCGGGTAAATAATACTTATCTTCTTTTAGCTCTTTATATCTAGCAGATTCACCATTAATACTAGCAATACGATGCTTTAATAATTGAATATGACTAGCTATTTCACTATCAACAAGAAAATGTACATTCACCTTTTCAAATGGAGTTTCGTGTTTATTGCTCCATAAAGTTTCAAGCAGATTAGGTATTCTCGCTCTTTTGCTATCAGTAAGTTCTCTCGATGTACTTGTCCAAGCACTTAAAGCTACTGTTTCATCACTACCATAAAAACCTAATAATTCTACTTTATTTGTCATTTACCGATTTATTGTATTTATAGATTAACCATTCAATTTCGGATATTCTAGCATTTAATTCAACTATTTTTATATTATCATAAAATTTAGTGAATTTTGGTCGCATTGCAGTAGCTAAATCTGATTTTAAATGGTTTAATCTATCGTTAAGTATCTTTTCCATTATTCATCTTGACTTTCTATTCTATCAATTATTGATGCCATTTTAAGTATAAGATAAATAACATTATCTCCAAATTTCTCATCTAATACTTTAATCGTTGGTAATTTACCTTCTACTAAATCATTAGTAATATCTGCAATAGATATTTCGTGTTTTAATAACATTCCATCCAATACTTTCTCACGTATTAACCCAGACTTCTGAGCACCTACATCAAAATTATGAAATGGATTATTATTACGTCTATATTCTTTTCCCTTTACAATAAGAGTTTCTCTAATCCCATTAAGGAATACATCTACTACTTCATCAAATCTCTTTTCTGTCATTATTCTTTTGGTTTATAATGTTTATCACATAGTACAGTAACCCATCCATCATTTCTAACTTTACCAGGTTCTCCACATTCTTCACAAGTGTGGTAAGAAAGTTCTTCATACTTATCGACTATCAATCTTTGTTCTTGAGTTAATCCATTAGTATAAAATCTTAATCCACCAAACTTTTCTTTAACTTGAGTAATATGCTTATCCCAACCAGCTTGTATTAATTCTTCAATTAAATCTTTTACTAGTTGATACCAACCTTTACCTATACTAAAAAATCCAGCAGACTTAATAGGTGGTTTGTTTGTAAACATACCATTCTCTAATCCACCAATACTTTCAAGATATTCTTCAAATTCTTTTTCTGTTACCATATTATAGGTTCTTTAAGTAATTGATTAACTTTATTAAAGCAATCATTACAATTCCACGTTCCACCTCTATAAACTGCTGCAACTGGATGTTCAGCTGTTATAACTTCACTATTATGTATATAAGGTAATAATGTTTGAGCATCTTTTCCCCATAATAGAAATATAACACCACCTTTCTTATCCAATTTTTCAATAGTTCTTCGAGTAAATATTTCCCAACCCTTACCTTTATGACTATTACTAACACCTTTGTCAACGGTTAGTACATTATTAAGTAACATCACACCTTGGTCAACCCATCTAGTAAGATTATTATTCCAAAATGGATGTATAGTACCACCATAAACAGTCTTAGCAATTGCTTTTTCAATTTGTCTAAGACTTGGTGTATAACTACCATCCTCTACTGAAAATGATAATCCGTGAGCCTGATTAGGTTTAATATAAGGGTCTTGACCTACTATACAAACTTTAACATTTGAATATGGTGTTGAACGATATGCATTAAATATATTATGAGCTTCAGGATATATAGTAGTTTCTAACCTTCTTTGTTTAACAAAGTTATTTAAATCTTCCATATATTGCTTACCAAACTCATCTTTCATTAACTCATACCATTCTTCACCTAATAATTCTTTCATTATATTTGTCCTTTATATTTTCCAGATTTAAAATATTCTGCAAATTTACCTAATTTGTAAGTAACTCTAGCTTTCACATCATCTTTAGAAAACAATTCTTCTAATACTTTTAGGCGTATCTTAACATCACCAATTTCATCAGTTACTTCTTTTAAATTAACTTTATTAGGTTTATTAACTAATTGTATAAGTACTAATGAAAGTTCATTAAGCTCTTCTGCTGCTTTTAAAAGGTTATAAGTATAATCATTAGTTTCAGCTAATTTATTTATAATCTCTTTATCCATTAGGTTGTAATTTTAATCTATTTATAGCAGCTTGTATACCAAAGTTATGTACACTCATTGCATTTACAGTAACACCTACATCTTTATATTTATATAAAAAGACTTTCTTATTCTTCTTACTATTATTATAGAAAGTTAAAGCAAGATTTTTCATATAATTATCAGATGATATAATAGTTTTATGATTTGTTATTATTTCTTCAGTACTTAATTTAAGTTCTTCTTCTGTAATATTAAAATAACATCTAATAATTAATGTAAATACACTTATTAAAGCTGTTGTTTTAGTCCAAAATATAGGAGATTCAAAAATTAATGTATCTTCATCAAGAATAATAACTGTTCTACTAGGTAATTTTAACATTTCTTCAAATCTATTAATAAACTGTTGAAGATTTTGATATCTTTCAATTAATAATTTTTTTGCTTTATCAAAATCTGCCCAATTTCCACCACCATTACGATGTAGAGTATTAACACCCAGATAAAAAATATCTTTACCATCAAAACAATTTAATATCTCATGATTATAACCATATGCTACACCAATAGTTTTCTTTTCAGATTCAACGAATATAAAATCATTTAAATAATCTTTACAAGCTGTAAATGGCATAAGACAGTTGTATTTATCTTTATCTGTTTTTTCAAGTATAGAAAAGCCAATACCATAATCTCTTCCTTCACCAAGGTTTTCACGACCTGCTTTATCTTTAATTTTTTTCATTAAGTTTATATTTTTGTATACAGTCTTTAACACTATCACAATAGATGATATTAAAATCTGTTAAATTTTCAGTCATTTTAGTAAACCAAACTTCTTCTTGAGTGTTCATAGTTAATAGGATAAAAACATTTCCATCTTTATCACCATCTTTACGAAGTCTTCCCCATTGTTGAACAGCGTGTACTTCTGAACTATAATAAGACATTATTATAGCATTGGTTAAACCCACTAAATTTGCTCCCTGACGAAGTTTTTTGAACGAACCAATAAGATTTATCTTATCGCTATCAAAGTTGTCTCTAATCGCTTTATTTTGGTCCTCAGTGTATCTTGATGATACAACATTCTTTGTTATTTTAAGTAAACTATCTAAGCTATTACCAAATAGGATTGTTTTTCCTTTTAACATTGGTAATAATTGTTTAACAGCTTCAATTTTGGAAGGTAAATTAAATAATAGATTACTTCTCTTTGTAGAAGTTATTCTTATCTTTAATGATTTTAAATCTTCGTCTTCTAAATACCAAGATTTTTTATGTTCTCTATCCCAATAATCATATGCTGCTTTCTCTGTTTGGTAGAAAGGTTTATTAGCCCTACCAGCTTTAATAGTTTTATTTACACTATCCAAATTTTGTTGAATAACATAAACATTAAGATTTCTTCCCACACCATCATCTTTAGCCTGAGACAAAGTATACTTAAAGCATACTGGTGCTATTTTATCTAATAAATCTTTTTTTCTAACTATTTTATCATCAATCATATAACTTGTATTAGCATCAATAGTTGCTGATAATCCTACAATTGCATCATAAGTATTATTAAAAAAGAATTTTGAATATTCTGGAGTTAATGCATTATGAATTTCATCAGCTCCAACCAATCCAACTTTAGCTTCTGACATTTTATATGCAGATTGATAAGTTAGAAACTTTAAATCATAATCTTTTCGAGTAGTAGTACCAAATATCTTATCATATTTAGTAATATCCTTCTTTAAATCATTTTCTCTATCGACAACTTCAGCTAAAAAGAAATGAATATCATCATTTTTAGGCATACTATGTAAGCAATGTAGAAACATAAATGTTTTACCTACACCAGTACTTACTTGAAATGTACCTTTTTTATTAGCATTCAACCAGCTCTCGACTGCTTGCTTCTGAATTTCATCTTGTTTTAGATTATTCATTTTATATTTATAAAAAAATATTAACAGCTCGGTGCTTCGTTTTCGCCTGTGGAAATCCCGATAGTTTTAATTTATCCAGGACACTGTTAATATTTAATATTTAATAATTATTATTTAATTTCACAACCATCTGGTCCACAAGCTAGATTTTCACCTAATGAAGTATTATCAGCTAGTTCAATTACTTTAGTCAAATCAACATCCTTTAATGTCAACATCATCTTTTCGTAAGTTTCTTTGCTACAATCTTCAAATGGTGTTTGTTTATATGTACCACCATCATATGGTAATACAGATAATCCATTATAATACTCCTTATTAGCCCACATCCATTCTCCTACAATTTTCCATTCATCAGGTCGCACTGATACTGTACAAGATACATTGTGTGTATTTTGTCCTTTAACGTGACCTGTCTTAACCCAGTCACGGGAAATTAATTTAACTCTTTCAAGTAAATTCAATGTAGCTTCATGCCGTGTAATCGCTCCTTCAGGGGCTCTTTGTGGTACTGATATTACTGCTGTAGTCTTAGGACTAAAATATTCATCTTCCAGAAGCTCTGGGTGGTAGATTGATAAGTAAGAATATAATGCTTCATTCTTATTTATCCTCATTCTACGAATATAATAATCATTATGCCAAGCGTGAATACCTGAACTTGTACCTAATACGAGACTAGTAGTACCTGCTGGTTTAACAGCGGTAGTTCTAGCTGCTGAATTGATACCTAGTTCTTCTGCAAGTTGTTTATTTTGCTCAATTACAATTTTAGATGCTTCTTCATAATTTAATGCGAGGTTTGGCTCGGAAGCTATTCCCGTCATTGAAACTCCTAATAAAGCATCTTTCTCAGTATTCTTTCTCCAAATATCACGAAGATAATGAAAGTCAGTATATGAGGCTTGTAATGTTGCAATATATGATGCCGCTTGAGCACGTTCATTCAAATCAGATTGGTCTTTAATATCACCCATTCCTATCTCAACCAAATTACAAAATTGGTATGGACGGAGAGCAATTTCACAACCTCACACTGTAGAGTTACATCAATAATATCTACTCGTGCGCTGGACTATCGCATACGATATGTCTCCAAGTTTTATCTTTTCTAATAAAATCAATTACATAATTTTTGACATTATATATATCTGCAATTTCATTATTTGATAATCCTTCTTTTATTAGTTTACATTTAATACATTTTACCTGTTCTTCATTTAATAACGCTTTACCATTATTTGAACCAACAGATACATTTTTGTATGAATATTTATTAGCTACTCTTGATTGTTTAGCTCTTTCAGAACGTTTATATTTAGAATCTTTTAATTTTATACCTTCTTTAGTTTTAATTGAAGTATTAATAGAATGTTTTTCCTTATTTTCAGATATTTCGTACCATTCTTTTTCAACTCCCAAATTACCACCTTTCTGTGAATTCCAACCAATATTTTGTTTATATCGTAATTGTCCTTCAATCATTAAAGCATCTTTTAATGATAGATTATCATAAAGAATTAAAATTTCTAAATTATTCCATCCATATTTTTTTATTGCATTAGTAAGATGTGTTTTCTTCTTATTTTTTTTATGAGATTTAATTCTTTCTTCATAATTAGAAGTTAAGCCAATATAACCTTGACTTATTTCATCACCTTTTTGTATAGTATGTTCTAATAAATGTATCCAGTAGATACAATACACATCGTCTCCCTCGCTTAGTCTCTCAGGCTGCACAGAAAATACTTCTTTAATAATTAAAGTAATTTCTTGCTTGCCCCCTGTCGCTGTATTGTCAGCTTCCAAGTCAATCAGAGGGAGTTTTAAATCCGCATTATGTGTCTTCATAAATAATAATATTTGTTATACAAATATAAGAAATTTTTATAATAATTCCTAATTATTTTGAAACTTTTTTAGTTTACGGATTAGTTCCCCAATCTTTATCATTGGTTAAATAAATCCCTGGTTCACCCGAACCTGATGCTTCAATACGTTCCCAAACTTTATCAAAAGTTTTCTTGTCAATCTTATGTCTTAATAATACAACAGAGTTATTAGACCTTCCTAACTCAGGCATAATTTCCCACCAATTACCTGCTTTACAATTTAACATAGCATCGCTATCTAAATCAAATAAACAAATCATTGCTGCTCTACGTATACCACCTGCTAATACTGCATCTGCAATAAAACATTGTATTCTATGACATTCAATATCAGTAAGTTTACTACCATTTTCTTTTTCACGAAGAATAGCTTCAATTTTCACTAAAGCAATCCTAAGTGGTTCAGGTCCTGGAGCCTTACCACCAGCTGTAACTAATGCAGCACCTTTTGGTCGAATATCTGATAAATCAAATTCAACATGAGAATTCATACTACCTGTATAAGTTTTCATCAACACTTTAATGGCATCAGCCCAGCCTATAATAGAATCCTGAACAACATATCGTTTAGTTCTATTAGAAGAAGGTTTTCTTATCTCTGGTAGTTTATCTATGTGATGATTCTGGACAGAATATCCCACACCCGTACCACCCAATAATAGAAACATAGTCTCAGAGAAACTATGTATGCTATCAACTGGTAAAAACGCACAATTATATATTCTTGCATTGTTTAATTCGATTGCTCGACCTCCGAATTGAAGGGAGCGCATAGAAGGTAATACCTTCTTGGTAAATACATATTCTTGATAAATTTTTTCAATATTTTGTTGCAGTTTTGGATATTTTTTAATATGCATCTCCATATTTCTCTTCACAAGTTCGTCCCAAGTTTCCCTCCTTTCTAATTCGGGCTTAAACTTAGCATACTTACTGTGAACAGTTATGTCTGATAATATCTTTTTATCTACTTCCAATTCTAATATTTTAAAAATTTATTTATTTTCCTGTTGAACCAAATCCACCGTTTCCACGGTCAGTATTATCAAGCTCGTCTACTTCTTCAAATTCCATTTGTGGTACTGGTAGAATTACAATTTGTGCAACTCTCTCTCCCACTTGATATTCCACACTATGTGGAACAGTTTTAAATCGAAGCATTACTTCTCCTCGATAATTTGAATCTACTACTCCAATCGAATTAGCCAATATATGACCTGTTTTAGATACTGAACTTCTTGGAAAAAGTAATCCAACATATCCTTCAGGTATTTCCATTGCTAACCCTGTACCAAATTCGGTATAACCATATGAACCTGTATCTACAACTTTTTTAGTAGTTGCAGTTAAATCCATACCTGCATCACCTTGTAATGCGTAACTAGGTGTTACGGCTTTTTCATCTAACTTCTTAAACTTTACTTTTAACAAACTCTTCTATTTTAAATGTTTCATATTCTTGTTCAACATACTCTCCAAGTTCCTGATTTACATCAAGAACAACTTTATGCTCTTTTGAACTAAGTTCCTTTTCAATTTTTTCTTTTAATTTTGGTGATTTGTATAATATATCTTTTACTTTTTGTAAAAAAGGAATACCTAGTGTATTTCCTGAATAAACTTGACCCCAGAAATCTAATATCAATTGTTTAGCGTCTTCTCCAAATTTGGAATATTGGCTATTGTAAAGATATGCGTATTCATTTAGGTATTCTTCAGGAAATCTAAAGATGTATATTACCTTGTTATCCAAATCTATATGCTTAACAAACAATGGGTTATTAGTTAACTTATGTTCGTAAGCAGTAAAATCTGGATTCTTAAATGAAAATTCGTGCAATATATAAAAACAATTCTGCAATTCAGGGTCTTCCCCAAACATATAAGTATTGATTAAATATGGCATAAACTTTATATCAAGAGATAGCACCTGAGCTATCAACGGTAATAAATAAGTCTTTGACTTATTATATCTAGGTTTCATTATTTTATCACTCATTAATTTACTTCTATAAAATCATCATTTAAAATTACGTTACCATTATTTTCATAAATTTCTTTATCAAATTCATAACGTTTGTTTTTCCAGTGATAATATATTAGGTCAAGATTTTCATCTAACCCTTTATATTTATAACCAGAAATCGTTTTAAATCCCCTCAAAGCTGCATTATGCCACTTTTCACTTATTTCAAATACGTGTGGTACTTTTTCAAATCTACCAATAAATATAAATTTAAATGGTGCTAGAGTGTAATTCTCTAATTTAAGTAATCTACATATTTCTCCAAAAGCTAAAGTGTAAACACATTCTTGGAAATCATAACGATATTTCAGAAAGCTCTTAGTGAATTCGCAAGCTTTACTTGAACCCGTTTTAATATCCTCTATATATACCATTTTAGTATCGTGGTCTATAGAAAGTTTATCAATTAATCCTCTCAATGTAAAGTTTTTGTATTCAAAACTAAAAGGAAATTGATAATGATTCTCAAAATTATTATTAAATAAATGTGATGTGTGTTTATGATTCAATAAAGTATTCACACAATCAAGAGCATCATCATAATCTTTTTGGTCTACTACCAATTTGTTTTTTGTTTCAAATCGAATTTTAAGATAATTATGCAATTCAGGAACATCAAATTTCCCTAGTAAAACGTCTTCTTTTTTAACGTTACTCCAAAACTCGTTATGTTTAACTATTTTTAACATAGTTTGAACATCTGGTATTGTATCATAATTTTCTATAATTATATCTGCTAATTGTCCTAACATTGCTTTAGGTTTATTATCATCATATAATACATAATTCTCTTTAAAAATTGTACTTCCTGTAAGTCTGTCTACAAGCATATCATCAGTCAATGACCCAAAACGTAATCCTTCACCATCAACCAAAATTCTTTTGACTAATGCTTTAGGTCCATTTCTATCAAAATCTGAGATTCTTGAATAAGAAAGTTTTAAATCAATTTCTTCTTCATCACTAAGCAATCTTTCTAGTTTGCTCATCATTTCTTTCTCCTCTTTCATCCGCAATTATTAGTTCGATTACCTCGTCTACTAATTCATTAGCTTCTTTATATGGGGAAAGTTTTATATCATAAGCCATATCTTCCATTTGTTCAATAAGCTTCTCTAGAAATAATCTAGCAGAATTATATTCTTTAAAGTTGATATATCTCTTAAATGTGATATAATCCTTTTCCTCAAATATAAATTTAGCTAAATTAATTATTTTTCGTAATCTTTTAATGTTCATTTTAATTTTTATATTAATCTATCTTAATATATACACCAGGATTCTCCTTGTCTATACTATACGCTTTCCCATCTATAATTAGAGGATAAGGTAAAAAGAATCTCATATTATCATCTTCAATAATATTATGAGCAACCATTAAATCTGCTAATATTTGATTAGCATTATTAAAGTCAAAATCGTGTTTTGATTTTCTTACGAAGTGAAAGCCTATTTTAAAAGGTTCTTTTTTACCTTCCATTGCTTTTTCAAACTGTACTCGTAATTTCTCAAATTCATTTTCTCTTTTTACATAACCTTTAACTTCTTTTTTGGATGAAGAATAACTTTGAATACCAAGCTTACCGAGATATGCTTTAACTGTTTTAGAGCTAAATATACCTCGGCTTGTCTTGATTTTACTATTCTTCAATGAAGGTACATTATATGGAATCCATATTAATCCCTCTTCTACCATTCTATTAATTCTTTATGGTAATGATGAACATACTTATCTAAATCATAAAATATTCTTGAGTCTTTTGGTAAAACAATTTCGTCGTTTGAAAAGATTTTATGTTTCTTTTCATCTATAAATTGCTTATAATAATTACAAGTATTATCAAGAAATACAAAAGCAATATTTTGATGTGTAAGATTAATATGTTTTATCACAAACCTTGTGAAATGAGCCCAACATTTATGGTGAGAATTATGAAATTCTGATGTTAGACTCGTATTTAACATTAAACAACCTTGTTCCGCCCAACTTTCTAAAGTATAATCAAATGTTTTCTTATTATCCTGATACTTATAAGTAGTATTTTCAACACACGTTTTAATGTTATTAAGAGCAGGTGGTATCATTATAGTATCTTCTGCTACTCCATATGCCAGTCCATTAGACTTCAAATTAGAATAAGGTTGTTTACCTATAAATATTACCTTTAATTCATCATATTTACACATACGAAATGCCCTGAATACATCATCTTTATCACAAGGATAAATCTGTTCAGGAGATGCATATTTTTGATTTATAAACCACGCTAAATTATCCATATAACGTTGAATTATAATCTGTATCAAAGGTTGTGCCCAAGTACCTAGTTCATCGCTGTAATTAACCTTTAAACCAGTCTTATCTATTGGATTGATGTGTTCTACTACCATTATACCATTTCCTCATTAGATTCTTTAATAGGGTCAACAAATTCTAAATCTTGTTTGATAGCATTTGCTTTCGATTGATTATGTAAATGTAACATAGCATCATCAAGCATTTGTTTTGATAAATTTACATATGATTTAGAATTTGAATAAGTAGAATTATATATCATATTTTTATGTGCACCTTCATCCATTTTATCTGTCCAAACTTTTGTTACAAGTTCTACTTCGGCAATTGGATTAATAGTTATAGGCGCAGATATATAATCATCTTCCTGCATAGATACTTTAGGAGCAGATTGTTTTGCACGTTTTATCTCTTTTAAATTTATAGGAATATGAATATCCCTTTTATTAAAATCAAGATATTTTGAAACACGAATATGCTCCTCTTTACCGATAATATCTCCTCTACAATTATTAGATTCAGTCACCTGTTTCCTAACACTTAAATAGTCATCCATACACATAATTATACTATCTCTATTGGATACATTGGAAGTATTTAAATACTCTGTAATAATACGACGTAAATCTTTACCATATAAAAAATTCTTGTTTTCAAGAATATTTTTCTGATACTTTTTAGTAAAGTTAACCAAGATTGCTGACATTAATATAAATGGAACAATTTTATTTACCTCATAAGTTGGAGTATGTATTCTAAATTCAACAGTTGTTTTGTTACCAAATATCAACGGAATTAAATTATGAATGTAATACCTTGTATGAATATTCCACTTTTGATTGTTATTTGGGTCAGAAGGGTGAACTTTTACTTTATCTAAATCATTATTATATGCAGCAAAAGGTTGTCCTTGTGATAAATATTCAAATAAAACATTAAAGTTTTCATTAATATTTTCACGAGTAATTATAGCATCCATTCTACTTAATAAATCAAATATAGGATATGGTTTAGAATAATTTTTATTCTTAACTTTAAAATTATATTTTTTATATAAAGGAAACATTTGATACATATCATCTTGTACAAGACAAGTTAATTTAAAAAATGCAAGAATGAATTCTTTTGTTCTAGGAACATTTCCAATATGTAAGTGTAAAGAACAAGTATTATCATAAACAGTTCGTTCCTTTAAAGGTTCCAACATATCGACTACTGTTTGTAACCCTTTTTCTCCTGAAAGTGGTATAGTTACATATTCTATACCACTTATACTTCCATCTCGTAAAGGTATTAATCCCACTTTGTTCAAAATTCTATCAGGAATAAATCCTCTAGTAGTTTCAAACTCCAAACCAAAAGATACATCTTCTAAAATTGGAGCATAGGTTTTAACAACATTACTTATTCTACTTTCATAAAATTTATTATACTTCTCTGTAAAAGCATCAGTAATCCCTCTTGAGTCATAAGGTAGAGATGTTTTATACTCTTGTGAAGGTATAATTATTTTATTAAAAGCATTTGCAGGCAATCTTTTAATGTGATAGTATATACCTGATGATAGTTCTTCACGATATTCTCTATTATTTTCCAACAATTTCTCGTCTAAAATATAATAGTGTTCACCATTTTCTAAACCTATTTCAGCTTTACCTTCCGCATCAAAATGCCCAAAAATAGGTTGATTATTTTCAAAACCAACAATACCATTTACTAGGTTATTTTTATTCATTGTATATTCTTTTGTACTGTGGTTAAAAACGATATTACCAGTTTCGGCTCGATAACAACTTTTATTAATAATGTAACAATCTCCTGAATTCTCTTCATTGGTATTACCTATTTTGTAATATCCTGTTGGAAATTTTCTACATTGTGATATTGGTAATTTCTCGCCTTTAATAGTAATTACTTCTTTTTGCTTACTCATTTTCTTTTTCATTTGACACTATGAATGTGCTTAAAATTCCGTTAATGTTATCTATTGTTTTGATAAATTCTTTTGCTATAGAATTTGGCAGATAACCTTCAAGATTTTTCTTAGTTTGATTTAAACTTACAATTGGTTCAGTCAATTCTTCATTAATTAAGTTACTAACGATTTCGTCTTCTTCTTTACCTTTCATTTCTAAGTCATCACCAGTATAATCATCTTTAAAATCTTCTTGGTCTTCTTCAACCTTTTTCATAAAAATAGCATCTGATTGTTCCATAATAGCTGCTGTTTGAGCCTCTTCGTGAGCAAATAAACTTTTCTCTACTCCTTCAAGTACATCTTTTTTAAAAGGTACGATAGCAACATCTTTAACATCTTCTTTTTTAGACATTGAAATAGGAAGTTGAATAACATCTTTAACAGGGTTTTTAACATCTAATTGAATGTCAACACGAGTTCTCATATTTACTAAATTACCCTTACTAAATTCATATACTCTTTCAGAACCTAACGGACAGATATTACCTGTATATAACTTACCATCAAAGTAAACCTTTTGGTCAGTCATAGGTTCCATTGTCATAGGTGGTACAGGATGTTTAGCTACAATAGATAAATCAATATGATTAAGATACTTTTGATTTTTGTCTAAAGTTGCTAATCTTTGTTTCATTACATTATAATCATAAACAGTTCTGAGCATTACACCTTGTATAAAATAACAAAGCATTGGTACCTGATGTAATTTAAATGGTATAAAATCTGTTGCAGGTTCTACTGTACGATTTCTATGAAATTCTCCATTGATAAATGGTACTCCTGTATATGATTTAATATCTTTTAAAGCCTCATCTCTAGTTTGACCCATAGAATGAAAACCGTAACCAGGAATATAAACATATACACCCGTAATAACGTGCCCATTCCTTTTGTATCTTCCTTGATTATAATAGGGTTTTCCTTGTCGTAATGGAAGTGGGATGAAGAGGTCTTCTGTGTGAATGTTAACGGTTGATGACATTCCTGAAGTTCTTCTACTGGGATATACCTCACTAATATCAGATGTCTTAGTACCATAAGTTACAGTATTATGTCTGATATTATTAACATTTATAGGTGATGTATAAGATACATTTTTACTAACATAAGGTACATTCTGCCAAGTATTTCTTCTACTTACTAAAAGTTTAGTGGCATTTTTAAAATCACCATCTGTTATACAATATACTGTATTATTATCAATTTGAAAAGCTTGTGTTTCATCAGCTCCTAAAGCATAAAGACTTTCTATCATTGAAGAAAAGAATGTTGAATTTTTACTTCTTTGATATACGCATAAGGGTCTTTCAATAGTCATATTAATACTCGTGTCCCAATCTTTTGAAGCACCTGAAAATAGATAAATCTTATTAGGTTCTTCTAACCAAGTCCAAGCTAAAGCTGCACCACCGATGTATTTACTTAGTACTGTATAATTTTTTTCTTTATACATAATTTCCAGTAATATTTCACTATCTATTTTCTTACGAACATATTTAATGTTATTACTGAAATATTCTTCTTCAATATCGATATTGTACATTTTAGCAAGCTCTTCATAATTTTTAAGAGTACCATTATGGCAACCAATAAATTCATAGTTACCATTATCTAAAGCACCGAAACCAAAAGGATGAGCGTTAAAAGCATTTATTGCACCTACACTAGATTGTCTTGTATGACCAAATATAGTAGGTACACTCTTCGGCTTAATGTGCCGCTTTTTTATAAAATCACTATATAGCTTATCTTTATCAAGACCTAAATATATTTCACCATCATATGTTAATCCGCAAGAGCTTTTACCTCTTTCGATATTAAATAGACCTAATATATTCATTTCACCAACTGATAAGCTATTTACATTTTTTGTTACGTGTCCAAAAATTCCGCACATTTATTTTTATATTTTTAATTATTTTTAAGCCACTTGTAGTGAATATTCACCAATTTTCTCTAATAATTCTATTGCTAAAGATTTATTATTTTCGTTAATTGCTTTAACAATCTGTTCAGAATATTTATCACTTAATTCATCAACCAATCCTGAATTTACAAGATTAATTGCTTCATAAGTAGTATTCCAAGCCCAAGCTATTAGTTCGTCTGTTGCAATCCAGAAATTTGATGGTGTACGATACTCCATACCATATGGTTTAAATCTGAAACAACCAGCTTTACCATACAACTCTTTACGTCTATCATCTTTATCTAATGCTAAAGACTTCAAGCCTACAGTCATATCCATCGCTTTAACTAATCGTTCCACTGTTTCATCAGCTTCTTCCATAGTCATTTCAGATTTATCAAACCCAATATGAATATGACCACCTGCACTTCGCATATTACTTTCAGCATTTGGTGGTTCATTCATACCTTGAGTATAAACATTAAAATCAGGGTCACACCCAAATTCTTTAGCTTTATCAGAATCCAATTCTTTTTCAGCTAATATAGCAGATGCTGAATAATTAGGTTTACAACCCATTGCAGCAGTGATAATAGTCAAATGGTTTTTTACGAAATTGATACTTTCAGTAAATTCTTCAACTGTTTTAGCAGGTGGAATACAAAATTCCATTAACACATTATCTTCTTGGATAGCGTGTCCTTTTTCACTAATAGGTTTTGGTTCATCTTTACTACCACCAATTAGACCAATTGCTGATACAATTTCTCCATCTCTTTCTAAGAACAATTCTGGGTCACAACCAAGTGTGATATTATTAATTTTTTTCATTTTTTATAATTTTTAAATTTAACCTTTTTTTTTAATTAATACTTCTGGGGTTTTATAAGTGTTTTGTGAAAATGGATTTTTACTTTCAATGAAAGGTTTAATAGGTAATGGTTTACTTCTGTTATAACTCTCTTCCTTTTTAGGTGGAATTGAAATTGTTTTAAACAAATACATATCCATTAATTTAAAACACCACTGTTTAGTTTTTTCAGGACAATGATTATACTCAGGATGTCCTTGAATACACAAAGAATTTGATTCAGGATAATAAATAATCTCAGGTTCTAGGAAATCTTTAGGTAAATCAAATTCTTCATCATTACCATTTAAATATTTAGTACTCTGAAAATATTGACTATGTGCAACTAATTCAAAGCGATGATCTGGTAAATTAAAAGGGAACATCATTTGATGATGCGTTGATGTAATTTCATATACCTGTCCTGAACCAACGTGTGTAATTTTATGATTACCACTATGATTATTTACATCTTGAATCATTTTACCACCGTTCATAACAGTTAAAAATTGACCACCACGACAGATACCTAGTTTAGGCATATCAAATGGTAATTTTTCATATATCATCATTTCATAATCATCTCTTCTAGAATTAACACCAGTCCAAGAACCTCTTTTATCTCCATATAATGCAGGATTGACATCTTCACCACCTGTAAATAGAACTAAATCTACTTCTTGTGATAATCTTTTAGTATTGTCACCTAAGATATTATGATTTACTACAGTTACATCAAAACGAGTATTAAGATAATCTACATATTCGTGTGATTTAGTATTATCTGCAATTAAAATTCGTAAAGGTCTTTTTTCAACAATTTCCTGTTCTATTTTATCTTCCCGACGTTCAAAATATTCAATTAGAAACAGTGCTTTTTCAATTGAACCATGACCTGGAATATTTTGATATACTAATCCTGGCATTCCAACTACATATTTCGATAACAAATCAGGATTATTAAGTATATTTTGAGGAAAAACATGATTATCTAAGTAATTTATTACTTCTTTTTTCATTATAAATTTGCTTTTTTATTAATTAATTTTGGAATCATTTCAATATATTTTCTTGCACATACACTTAGTTCACCTGTTCCATTATCCATAGAACTGGCACTATTACATTCAAGAAGTATATAATCCTGATATTCCCTTTTCTTACCTTTACCATCAACTGGTGATTGTACTTTAACATCAAAACTAAGTACATCTGCACCTACAGATTTTAAAGCTTTAACACAATCTTTCTCAATATCACTCCAACTATTAGGTTTGAAGAAAGATTCATTTTCTTCTAAGAACCATACACAAGTTGAATCGTGAAAATGCCATTTTTCTTCTTCAGGTGTATCTTTACGTAATGCTTTTCTACAAGCATAAAAACAACCATCTTCAGTAATATGAAGTCTAAACTCGTGAGCATAGTTCATAAACTTTTCAAAGATATAGTTAGCTAAGGTTTTATCAACTTTCCAAGCATCCAATTCAGCTTGAGATTTAATTAAAGTATTACCTTTACCTTTACTACCATAATGAGCTTTTGCTACAATAGGGAATTGAAGTTGCCCACCTTCCATTTTAGCAGCTAATTCAGCTTCAAAGTTTGCTCCACCTTGAACCCATATAGCAGTTCTAACACCTGATGCCTCGAAACAACGTTTCATAAGTAGTTTATTTGCTGAATTCTTTACAGCTTGTACTGTATTAATCTCAACACGTCTACCACCATTAGCAATAGTATCCTGAACTTCAGTAGTGCTGCCAAATCTGACAACACTACGAATTTTAGATAATGGTAAGTTCTTAGAACTAAACTTTAAACAATTATGTGATGGATGTCTTGAAACAACCATTGGTCTGAACATTGTAATTTGTTTTTTAACTGCCATTTTTATTTTAATTTATTTTTAACTATACTTTTTAATCTACGCATATCTATATCATCTAAATCACACATAGTAAATATATTATTTAAACTTAAACAAGGTTTATTCATAATAATCCATTCTTCAGCTTTTTCTTTTGTTGAAAATCTTTTAATACTTTTAATTGAAGGTTTTATTTCATCTCTATGATGATTTATTTTCATCACTTTCCAAGGATAAAGAAATCTAGGTCCTTCTTCAGTTTGAATATAATAATAATTATCTTCCTTATAAATATCAACACCATCTTCAGTTTTAAATAATAGTTGTTTAGCTTTATTTATATTGTAACTTTTAATACACATACCATTAATAAAAAACCTATTATCATTACTACTTATAGATACTATATTAATTTTTCGATTTTTATCTATTCCAATTTGAACAATATCATCAACAGTAAATATCTCACCATCAGATAATCTTTTAATTGAATGAATTTTATGATGATTAGATTTAGAATAAATATCTTCTGGATAAATACCTTCTTGGTCAGGATATTTTTTATTTAAAAATAAACCATTTTTCCTCTTAGTAATAATACTATTATTTTCAATAAGAATATAACTTAATATCTCATAGTCATTTTCAACAACTTCTTCCCAAAATTCTTTATATTCACCATTATTTAATGGAATAGCTCCAATCATTGGTCCACCTGGTACTACATACAATGGTTCAATAATCTCAGTACCTAATCTAGGTGAACCAGGATACTCTTTAATTAACTTGTACTTCTTCATTGCTTAATGATAATAAATGTCCGATTAATTGAATACTAAATTGGTCTCTAGCATCTTCTGGATGCCATTGTACAGTATGTGCAGGATAATTAGGGAAATATGTGATAGCCTCAATATGTTTTTCAGTTGGGTCATCAGCAAATTTACCATTATACACTGCAATTACTCGTCCATTTTCAGGACAATTTTCTACTGTTTGGTGATGTCTACTATTAACTTCAAAATTTTTGAATTCAATATTAGCAATATCAAACATCATATCATTTAGAACTTCAACTTCGTGCATCTTTTTGGCACCATCGTGGTCAGGATTACTTTCGTGCCACATATCTTGTACAAGTTTAGCTCCAAATTCAACTGCTAAAGTTTGGTGACCTCTACAAATACCAAATATTGGAGTTTCTGCTTCAATATATTTAGGTAAAAGTACTTGGTCAAACCTTTCTCTTACTGGACAAAATGGACCAACTGCAAGATTTAATTCATCACCTTTAGTCATATATCTCCAAGGAGCAACATCAGGACCACCTGGTAACACCAATAAATCTAAATCTCTAATATGAACATCATATGGGGTAATTAAAACTACTTCACCAAAATGTCTAAAGAAATCAAGATATGGTTTACTGATTCCAAAGCTATTAGCTCCTGTAAAATGTGCAACAATTCCAATTTTTTTATTATTTTTAACTTTTTTAAATTTTTTCATTTTTTTTTATTTTAATTGTTTGATACTGAATAATGTTTAACTCTTTCTTCCATAAATTCTTTCCAATCTCCCGATTCGATAGCAGTATGTGCTGGAAGTTCATTCACATAAATATAAACTGATGACATACCAAATGGTGTCTCCAATGGTTTTTTGTCATAAAATGTAGCAGGTCGTGAATCTGAGTAACCTTCAAGACCATCAACCCTGTCTGCTGTTTTTTCATCTACTGCATATACTTCCATAGTTATAGACGTACTACCATTTTCTTTTAATCCTGGATAGTTACCTAAAGGGTGAAGGGAGTAAATAGGTTCTGTTTGAAATGTACCTAAAAATTCTGAATCCTGTATAACCCTATGGTTGCTTAAACCTTTTCTTAATGACCCGTAAACTGATATTAATTTTTTACTCATAATGTTTATTTGTTAATCCATACATTCTCTGTCAATGTCGTGACTTTTGTTAAAAATGGTGTTCATTGCTTCTGCATAAGATATAGTAGGAATAGGTCCATATTCACCTTCTTCTTCTAACTCTTTCTCAACTTTATCCAATTTCAATTTAAGTTCAAGATTATGTTGAGCATATTTGTTTAAAAGCTTTTCGTTATTAGGTTGAATAGTTACTTTTGTTTTTATATAATCAATCCAATCTCCATTTGGGATAGCTTCCATATTAACATAATTATTATAGAAGTATACTAATATTTCTCCATAAGGACTTTTAATCTTTTCTCTAAGATATAGATTTTGTTCATCTTGTTGACTACCATCATAACTGTTATGACTATCAAGGTCTTCTAATATATCTTCAGAAATTTCATATACTTCAATTACAATAGAGTTATTACCATTTTTTTTAATACCAGCATAACTATCTCCTTCAAAACCATATAAATTATATATAGGTTCTGTATGATAAGTTCCAACATATCTAGCATCAGCTGTTAAATTAATATGTTGTCTACCACCCATTCTCATATGGTCATAAATACCAACTAAATGTCTTTTTTCCACTTTTTGTTTTTTTTCACGTTTCGCTTGTCTTCGTTGTTCCTGTTTAATAGCCTTTCTTTCTGCCCTAGCTGATAATCTTTGTTCAACTTGAGCTTTATATTCAGCATTAAGTCTTTTATCTTTATTTTTATGTACTCCTCTTCTTGCCATTTTAAAATGGTATTAATGTTTCTTTTAAAATTATTTCACGAGCTTTTTCAACTCCAATATTTTTAACCAAATCACTTGGGTCTTTACTCTCATATTTATCAGGAATATAACATTCAACAACACCTAAATGAGATGATAATTTATCACCAAATTGTTTTCCCCAATTAATTTCAGCATCAAAATCGTTATCATATAATAATGTAATATCTTGAAAACGTGATTTCAATTGTTCAAATACGTGTAATTTTGGTAATATATTTTCAGATTGTAAAGCTACAGCGGGTAATTTACATACTTCATATAAAGTCATTACATCTTTTAATGATTTAGTAATAACTAAATCCTGTCCAACAGCTGGAAGTTGTTCCCAACCTTGCCAAACAGAGTCATTATGACCATTAATCCACTTATATTTTTCATTATAAGGTTGATATATTTTATATGTAGTTCTACCATCTTTGTATTCAGTAAAACAATAAGCGTATTTATCAGCTACATAAGGATTATCATTTATAAATAACATTTTAATAGGTTCTACATTAAAAAACTCTAATGTATTTATACTAATACCAAATTGTTGCCAATATAATATATCGTGTGCTAACCAATTACGTTTATTTTTACCTATTTTGAATGCTGTAACTTTACTAAGAACTTCTTCTCTTGTTGGATATTTTTTAGTAGTATCTCCTTCAGTTTTTTCAAACTTTTTATATTTATATCCTTCTTCAATACCAAAGTCAATAGCAATTTTACTTAATGCTTCAAAATATGTTAATCCATATTTTATCTGAACAAATTTAATACAATCACCTTTAACATCTAATTTAAAGTCTTTAAAACATATCTCATTACTTTCACCCATAAAGAAACCAAAAGACGGATGGTTTTCCTTTCTGAAAGGTGATAGTTGAGGTTTACCACCAACTTCTATTTCTCCATAAAAGTATTTATGGTAAATATCACTATCTTGTATATGTTCTAATATAGCTTTCTTAGATATAAACTCTTTTTCTTTGTTTAAATCAATCATATTTTATTCTATTAAACCTTCTTTAATAGGTATCCATTCAACATTAGCTCTTTCTTCAGAATCAAGTTCAAATTGTTTTAAATCTTTTTTATATTCTAAGAAAGCAAATGGATAATTATCTATCATAGCTAACCAATTTATTTTTTTTTCCATAATATTATTTAGTTAAAATAAAGGGGGATGTTACTCCCCCTATTATTAATTATTACCAGATGTCTGCATTTCCACTAGCTGGTTTATCACCATCTGGTTTATCTGCATTATCTCCATCATCAGCTTTTGGACGTTCCATAATATCTGATGGTGTAGCTTTCAACCTTGAAAATGACGTGGTAGGAGATTCAATAAAATTAAACATCCTTAGACCAAGAAACTTAGAAGGTTTCTTATCGTAACCATATGCAACAAACACATTTACTTTTTTACCTTCAGCGTGCTCTTTAATGATTTTAAACAAACCATCGACAGCTTTCTCATAGGTTTCGTAAACTGGATATGTAAATCCTTCTGGTACTACAGCTTGAGCAATAGACCTGATACGTTGTAGAGTCATTGTTTGACGTTTTTCGTCATCAGCATCACTAAAATAGAAACCTTGGTTAATAGGTGCGGCACCTGAACCATCAGTTACTACTAATTTATATGGTGGATAACTATCTGGTTCATCAGCTTTACGCTTTTGAACATCAATTGACACACCATCTACTCTACCAGCAATTCCATTGTTAAATACTGAACTACCATTCTCAAACTCACTTGCATTTAAATCAAACTTCATCTTCTTTTATTTTATATTAATTATTTTGGCTTATATATCACTTTTTATAGAAGTGTAACTATTCATTAATGAAAATTTCTGACCAATCAACTTTTAGACTTCCATCTTCCTGTTGCTCAATCAAAGTAATTTTCTTGTTTTTAAGGTGTTCACTTCTTGAACCACAAATTAACGAATCAGATGGTGCAAAATTAACAATGGTTTTATTTTCATCTCGGTATACATATCCTATAGCATCTACTTGGGAACATAGTATTGATGCGGATTTACCGATTAAATCTAAACCTCTTTCAGTCATTTCTTTACCTTCTTTTTCAATCAATTTATCTTTCAAGTGTCCTAAGATGATTAGAGTGTCAAAGCATTCTTCTAACTCTTCTAATACTAACCATAATGCTTTCCTTGTGTATTGATAACCTGCTCCATTTGGTAATTGTGTTACATCATCACCATCCCAATTGCGACCTTGAGGTGTATTTTTGTATAACTTATTAGCCAATATGAGAACCATATCTTCCAAAGCTGTTACAGTATCGATTGCACCATACTTATAGACATAATGACCTTTCTTTTCGTTAGCTTCTTTAATAGTCTTAATTATATCTTTTAAAATTGCTATTGGTGGTTTATTTGCATCCTTTGCCATTTTTAGGACATCCATTTTCATAGCTTCCACAAAGTTAGCACCACCCTCTAGGTCTAATAAAAGACAATCTTCAAGTTTACTTAAAGCTTCCGTTTTGCCAACCTTTGGCTTACTAAATAAGATTAACTTTTTAGGGTTAACTCTTGTAACTTTACTCTTTCCTGTTGGTAATTCCATAAATTCTAATTCCGACCATCCTACCTCTATTTAATTGTTATAGAGCATATTTTTTTACATTTTTAGAATTTTTAATTATTTTTTACCACTCATCATCTTCTTCTATTGTTATTGCTACTTTCACTTTTTCTTCTACTTTGAAAAAATTATGTATGGGTGCATATCCGTGTAATTTTGGATTTTTATCATACTCAACTAATTCTTCAATAGTTTTGTATTGTAATTTACTATCGTGGTCTGATGATATAGAATGATTAGTATTACCCATATTGAATTCAGCTTTGTTGAAACTATCAATAAATTTCCATAACATATCTTCATCTCTATCATCTTTCACAAAATTAGAAATCATTTTTACATTCTTAACACCTTTACCAGTACCATTCTCAAATAAATACCTAAATATACAAACGAATGTATTAAGATATAGATTTGACCTAAATCCTGTTACTTCAATTTCATCATCATTTATCCAAATTATTTTTAAATCGAATATTTTAGATAATCTTGTTATATACTCTTTAGCATATTCAGATGTCTCTTCTTTATTGAATCTTAATAAAACTAATTTACATTCAGGATTTATTGGAATATTTCTGAGTGAACTATAACATTGAATACCATTTCTACCATTTCTTACTGAATTACTATTTTTATCAAAATATTCGTAATATACTGCAAGAGTGTTCCAACTTTCAAGTCGCATTTTAACCTTTTCCATACCTATTTCATTTTTAAAAATGATTCCATAGAGTTTCCTGTATAATTGCATAATCTATCTTTGGTTTTAGGTATAATATTAGGATATACGAAAGAGTGGTCGCCGTAATGATATGTATTATTGGTATTAATAACATTTTTAGCTATCCTTTCCATTATAAATTCTAAGACATCTTTTTTGCTAGACTTTCTATCTTGTAAATCGATATGAAATTGTTTAACATTGAAAACTGAAGTATGCCCATCATACCACATAGTCCTAATAAGATTCAATATTACTAAGTCAGAATAATGATTTTTTAATAAAGTATATTTGATATATGTCTTACTTTTAATAGTTGTAAATGAACAAGGGGTAATTTTGTTAATTAATTTAACAATTTTTTTCCTTGTTTCATTTGAAACATCTTTATCAATATAGTTATCAATAAAAATTACGTTCTTAAATTTATCATTCAGTTTTACTACTTGAGACTTATTATCTACTCTTACACTAATTAAATTAAAGGGTCTTTGAATATTTATACCGTTCCAGCAAGAATGGTTAAAATTTTCAAATAAGTTACCATCTTCTGCTTTGTGATAATAATAACAATCGTATGACCTCATATTTTTTCATTTTTATTTATTTTTTAATATTTTGTAAATATTCATACACTTTTTTTATCCTATCGTGCTCATTAGGTTTTGGTAACTCTGAAAAATAGTTTACAGCACCATCGAAATATAATGGTGCAACTACACCACCACCACCTTCACGACCGCCTAATATTTCTAGAAATCTAATATTATCTTTAAATCGAGTAATATCATACCCAAAAAATTCAGGCATTTCGTGTCTGTGAGGACTAAATAATCCTAGAATGATATTAGCATCCCTACCAGTTAATTTAGAGTCTCCTAGACCATCTAATGTTGGTTTAAGACGATTATACTTCTTATTTTCAACTGATTCCTGAGCTGCTGCCTGCTGTTGAATAACTACAGGTATGTACTTGTATTTATTCCTTAATTTAATTAAATAGTTAGAAGATAAAGCTGTTATACTTTCTTGTAAAGACATTTCTCTACCTTCACGTTTTTCTGTACTAATTAAACTAATATGGTCAATAATAATCATAACATATTCTTCAGGGTCATTAGGTTCATAATAATCATCGACTTCAGTTTCAACTCCGTCAATAATTATCTTTCTACGATGCTGTGTACCATTAGCTAATGCGTAAGATTTAACAAGTTTATTAATACCTGTTGGATGACGAATATCATCGATAAATTCTACAATCTCCTCTATTTTATTAAAGTATTCTTCATACTTTGCAATTATCTTCAATGTTTCTTCAGATAATATATTATCAGCTTTAGTACTCCTTAAATCTTTAGGAGATACTCTTATTCCTTCCTTTAAGAATAGTATATTTGAAAATGCTGATAACATCTTCTCTTCTTTAGACATCTCTAATGTAAAATAGAAAATCTTTAATTTAATATTTAATTTGTTATCAATTATCTGTTGAATTGGATTCAACATAAATAACCAATCAACGATTTGAGTTTTTCCTCAATTTGTTACTTAGTATTATACTAAGGTTATATCATTTCTGTATAACTCTATAATTTAATAATTAAAGTACAATTTGTGATTTATAAAAACCCCACATTTTAATTGTGTTTCCACCATTTGGATTTACAACTTTAGCTGTACGAAATTGAGATATTTCATCCATTATTGGAAGTAAATCTTCATCATTATCATTCGTATTTGTAGAAAATAAAATGATTTCACCTCCTGTAGACATTTTAACAAAATTTAAAATACATTTTCTAAACAATGATTTACGAAGATTCATTAAATCCTCATCAGCTCCTGTTTCTTCAACAGATTCGTGAATAGCTACCATAGTATCATTTAAACCATCTACAGTATTAACTCCACAACTCATATCTGGTACTTCATATTCTAATGAATGCTCAAAAGTTTGTTTATTACCTTTCAAATCTACATATGAAATACTATCATCATCATTATTAATAGTAATACTGTTAATACAATCTTGTTCAGTACGAGCTGGTGGTGGTGGTGCTTGTTGTACTACTGGTGCAGGTTGTTGTTGATTATTACCACCTACTTTAGTACCAGGTACTTTTTCGAACAATTCTTCCAAATAACGAACAGTACTACCACTATCATTAATGATAAATACAAATTCCTTCTCTCTTTTAATTGGGTCATAAAGTTTACCTTCAGTTAATTTATACCCTCTAGTTTCAACACATTTAATTTGATTCATTTTTATAAATTTTTATTGTTTTTTAATTTTTATTTTTATAGTTCGGACTATACCTTCAACCTATTCTGAATAATGACAATTATCACAATGATATGTCATTATACTTCTAACATCTGGGTCAGTTGGTATTTCAATTGTCCTATTACATTTAGGACATTTTGGAATTCTCGTTTCAGAATTCACCCAATAAACTCTACTATGTTTAGGTTGCTCCTTGGTAGTCTCTACACCGTTTACAAGTATAGCTTTAGCTCCATATCTTCCATATAATCTATTTAAGTCTTTTACAACTTCTTTAATAAACAATGGGTTTTCAGTTTTACTAAAACTTAATTGAATTGACGGCACGGCATCGACAACTTTTTTATTACTCATAACGATTGTTTTATATCGTGAAAATCTTTAAGACTGTAACCATCTACACCTTTTACGTTAAGATAATTACCTAGACTATAATCGCTCATCCATTTTGCTCCTTTGTTAGGTGCATATTTGACTACGACTTTAGAAATCATTTTACACCATACCAGTATAACTGTTTGGTCTTCTTCCATAATTTCAGATAGTATCTTAACTATAGCTTTAAGACTTGTTACAGGAAATCTACCACAAGTTAATGCGTGTAGTTCAGTAACACTTCTATAAGCCATACCTTTACTATCTTTATCTTCACCTTTACCATCACATTGTAGTTTTTTACATTCTGGGTCAGTATAAGATGGAATGATTTGACCTCTTAAAAATTTACGTATAAAATCTTTCCGTGTCCTTGTTACAGGAACATCTTCAGTTTTTACATAAAGTGGAATCATATTCATAATATTAAAATTGCTTTTCACCGTTAGCTAAGTCAGCTGACTTAACCTCTGTTAATCTATTGTTCATACTTTTCATAATTTTTGTTATTTTTATAATTAACAAAATTCGGAGTTCATCTGATACATTACTATATCAGCGGGCAGATTAGTTTACCTTTGAATTCGCTGTGGCAAGATAATATTTACCCTGTTCAATCCCTGGCGAATCGTTCTCAAATCGTGGTAATCCCCACGGTATACAATTTACTTTACCGCTCAATAACCTCTCTCTACGGTCTTCTATATTACTATAGACTCGTTTAAATAAACTTGGTTTATCCATTTAATCTGTTTAAATTCTGTTCATATATTTCATATAAAGCTTTCTCTAATTTCTTACTATCATATTTACCTCTTGAGAAATAATCTCTTTTATCCATTGTTCTTCTATCAAGAAGTGGAATATGTAAATAATTTTGTGTATGATAGCAAGTTCTATAGAACTCTTCAAACGAAATAGGTTTTTTCTCTTTCATATTAACTAAGTGTATTAGTCCACGAGACATTACTCGTTTCTTGTTCATCAACAAAGGCTGATAATCTACTTGATTCACCAAAGGCGTCTTTTTTATAAATAAAATAGTCGGCTTGTTGTAAATACGTGTAATTATCTAAAGATTTTATATAGATTCTAGCTGCTTTTAAGACATCTTCCTTACTGTATTGTGGGTTATCTTTCATCCAACGTATAAGTTTTTCCTTACACCCCGCAAAGCTCCCCATAGAGCCAGGTTTTAATCCTTTCCACATACCTCTGAATTCATTTACAAAATCGTCAATACCATTGTTAATAACCCTTTCGGATTTCTTATTAACTTTATTAACTTTATAATCAGAATTTAATCCTTCTATTAATAGAAAATCTATTAATAATTTACTTTTCTCACGTAATATTGTTATTGATTGTTCTTCATCTTTGACTATTTTTATAAACTGTTTTTCTTGTAAACTATTTAAAACATCATCATTAATTTCATATTCCATTTCTGGATATGTAAGTTTTAATAATGTTAGAAATTCTAATAATGATAAATTCTGGTCATTTAGTACTTTAAAGTCAAGTATAAATGCTTCTTTCATCTATATCTTCTTCTACGTATATACCATAAAAATATGATAAATACAATTAATAACATATAACCTAAACTATTCGTAGTCTTCATCATCCAAATCTGAATTTAACTCGAGTTCATCATTCATTGCGAAAATGAAATCATCGTGAATTTCAGAATGAACTTCACCTTCACCTTTACAAAGACTACACGTTTCATAATGGAACCCTCGTTTCTCATTTGGAACCATAATCTCTTTAACACCTAAACACTGCGGACATTCTTTTTTATTATCCATAAACTTCCATTAATTGTTTGAAATTAAAACCTTTACCATATTCTGTACTTGATAGTTTACCAAAATGTGTACTATCATTATGATACATAAACTTATTTGTTTGACCACATAATGTTCCAAATATTAAATTAGATTTCATATATGTTATTAAATATTTAAGAACTTCTTCAATAGTACAACTTGGATAATAATGTTTACAAATTAAATATATATCACCTAAACTTCTTCTATTATGAGTTCCACATATATAACCATGTTCTATACTTTTGGTATTATATGAATTTCTGTACGTAGTAATAAACTCTAAAATGAAATAACTTAAAGGTTTGTTCTCAAGTTTATGATTAGGAAAATCTTCTAAATATAAATGTCCGTGTGCTCTTTCAACTTTATTTGCATAATTAGATATACACTTTTTAATATGATTATGTAAACGTTTTTGTTCACGGTCAGGATATAATTTTTTCATCATTTGATTATACCTCTTTTTATAAGGTAATCTAAATGGTAAAGTAATTAAATCTATAGCAATTACTATAGGACTAATTATTATCATTCCTATGATTATAAATAATCTTCTAAATAATTCAACTATATGACAAATTAATGTAAAAAGGAATCTTAAAATTAAAGATTTATTCGCTAATCCTGGTAATGGTTTAAAGTTATGTATTCTCCTGATAGTGGTTATTACACTCATTTTTTTTATTTTTTGTTATTTTTTTAATATGCATAATATTCTTGTCTTAATGATTCTTGTTCATAATCTTCCATTCTGTCAACAGCTAAATAATCACTTATCTGATGAATTGTAAATTCCAATCCAAGCTCCTCTTGAATTTTCTCTGATATAATAATAGGATTGCTTGTATTATAAGTTTCCATTACTATATCTACTGCGACACTTAAATCTGAATATGGTTTAGTCATATTATGAATTTATATTTTACTAAATTTAAATCTTCCATAAGCTAAAGAACCTGATAATTGATATTGACCTTTGTAAGGGTGATTAAATTTATACCAAAAGTCTACTTGCCAACCATTAGTTTCATCACCCGTTCTTTCAGGAATTTGAAATCCATATCCCTTTTCTAGTTCTTCACCTAATGGTTCTACACCAATAAAAGGTAATTCAATACCTTTAGATTGTTCCTCATCAGATAAATCAAAGAAATTATCAAGTATCTTTTCTATTTCTCTTTTTTCCATATTATTTTAAAGTATTAATAACTTTGTTACATTCATTAATGTAGTATTCATAATTCAAATCGTAATCATATTCTTTATATCTATTAAAGATTGTACATTTATAACCGGACTCAAGATTTTCATCTCTATCTTCAGGCTCAACTATAACATCTTCAATACCTAAATCAAATATGTTCATTTGACCTTCTCCATACTTAGCTTTGAACTTATCAGTTTCAGTAAGATAGTGTTTCTCTAATGGTGGTAACTTCTTTATAAGCTCTACACCTGTATTTGATACATAATATCTTACCATCTTTGATAATGGTTCATCAATCAATTCGTGACCTTTCCAATACCTTTGAAAGAGTTCATTTTGCCCTTTCATTTTAGCACCTAAACAGAAATCATATATACCGTGATGTTCATAAAATGTTGGTTCATCAGTATCATCATTCCATTCTTTTACTACCATAACACTATTTGATTTTAAATAGGTTGGTATATAATCTTCAGGTTTAATACCATTAATGAAATATTCTGCTAATGCAATAGGTACTATTCGCTTACTATGGTTCTTATGAAAATCTCTATCAATTTCAAATGCTCCTTTAAACTTAATATTACTAGGACCAATTATATTAATATAATTATTAACATCTTTTGCTATGATTTTTTGACAGATTTGTGTTTCCAACGGTATGTTAACCAAAGTTCCCACAACATCACAGGCAGATATAAGATTCTCATAATCACTTTTATGAATTCTATACATAGCACCATCAGTGTTTTCAAAAATGATTTGAACATCCTTTTCACATTTCTCATAAATCTTTTCTGTTAATAATGTTAACATTAATTGTCCATTGATACAAATAGCAAGCTGCCATTTTGGGTCATATAGAAATGCATTCTTATCTTTCGATAGTCCATAACTACCATTCAATATAATCTTTAATACATAATTACGAGGGTCTTTCTTATCGTATTTTTTACGGTCAGTATAAAACCCTTCATATATCTTACTAAAGATAGGTTCTGGTATATGTGCAGGATGTAACTTATTCCTAAATGAAATATGTGGATAATACGATGCAAAATCTACATCTACTAGTACATATTCATCATCAGATTCATATATCCCTGATTTACCAAATGAATGTAATCCACCTTCTGCAAACTCTCTAACAACATTTTTATACTTCCTACTAAAAGTTATTGCATACTTCTTAGCCTGCTCTTTAGTCATATTAGATGTATCAATCCATTTATATGAATTAAACTTCTCCAATACTTCCTGATTTAGTGGGTCATTAAACTTAATGTAATCAAATATAATATCCTTAATATCAACTTCAGAACGATGTGTTCTTTTCCCTGATAAAGTCTTCATATCGATTTTCATCTCCTTGGATAAGTATTTACCAAATATATTTTTGGACATTTTAATCTCTGAAGCATTCATTAAATTCATACCCTCTAACTCAGTATAGAACTTCCTAATTTGTATGTGTTTTAAACTCTTATAGTAAAATTTCTCAGTAGCATCTATATCGTTCTTGCAATAATCAATAACCTTGTCAATTTGGTCATCCGTTAAGATACTACCCACTTTATAGGGTAGGTCTTCAACATTCTCCAAACGCATAGCGAATTCCAACCATTTTAAACTGGTTGCTTTATTCTTATTATCGTAATGCCAAATCTTATACAAATCTAATTGAGGAATTTTCGTTTGATTATCCCATATTGCTGCATACTGTGTATTAATAACTTTTTGCACTTCTTCGTAGATTTCCTCTGGTGGAAGTGGTCTTTGTGTTTTTAATAAAGTATTATGTAATACTGGATAATCAAAGTTAGTGTTGTTAAAACCAATTAATCCTTTAACATTATCTCTAAGAAACTGTCGTATTAAAACGTTTTGATTTCGCCGATGGCTAATCTCAAATATCGTATACTCCTTTGTCTTTAAAGATTTAAACACTGCTAAAAACAGATTTGGATATGTCTCCAAATCATAAACATAAATTTCTTTCTCCATATATCTGTATTAAAGTGAGTCACACTATTGTAATACAAAGATACTGAATTATTTATGTTATTGCAAGTTATTTATGTTAAATTATTACCAATCTCCATCAGCACCGCCTCCACCAAAATCGCCACCACTACCAAAACTATCACCAGAGTCGAAACTAGATGAAATATCATTTGATGAATTTGTATCGCTATCAAATATAGATGCTATACCATATCCAATAGCTGCATTAATACCTAAATCAATGACATCGTCTGTTAAACTTGATTCTTCACGATAATTTTTACGTTCGTGGTAAGGTAAACTATAAAAAGTACTACTACTTATTTTCTGTCCTGACCTATTATGTATATACATATTTTGTTTATTTTAAATTAAGATGCTACTGTAACATCATCAAACCATCCACCTACTTCCATTTCATCGAGATAATCGTCTTTTTCCATATTTTTATTTAATTTTTAAATGTTTTTCACGGTAGTTTTTTAAATCTTCATTACTCTTGATTCCTACCATATCAAGAAGTTCTTTCCAAGTCCAAGGAGATTGATAATTTGTATAATTAACTATATTAACATAATTTTGCATATCATCCATTCTCATTGGTATTACACGAAGACGTTGCATTGTTATGCAATTATATAATTGCATATTAAAAGGTTTACCTTCTTTGTCTTTTCTATCAAAACATAATATTTCGTGCATTACTTTTTTCATAGTAACATTAGGAAAATATGTTTTACAAAGATAATAAATATCATCAGGACTTCTACGATTTCTTATACATTGTTTAATTGTACATTCTTTATCAGAATATGTAGTTACAGCATTTAATTGTCCATAACCTCTATCTTTATCATATAAGGCTTCAATTACTTCTTTTACATTCCAGGGTCTTTTATCTAATTTAAGATAAATCTTTTGGTCTTCCATTATTTGATTATTTTTATATTTTTTAATAAAACTGTACCTATCCATTGATGATTATCTTTTTGTTTAAAAGTGATAACTGAATTAGGGTTATCATATGAACCGTTAAAATTGGTAACTATATGTATTATATTTTGATAAGTATCACTATATGGTCTTTTTATTTGGAATTCATCACCAATTTGTGGTTCATAACCTAGGATTTCAGCCCATACCCCATCATTATATACTAGACCTAAACCAAATCCTTGCATAATATTCTTAGTATGTTGAAAATAAGAAAATTGACCAGATGATTTTACATTTTTACCAAATAAAGGTTTGTAAATAGTACCTTTTGGATATAATCTTCTAGCTTTATCAAGATTGGATTCCTTCAAATCTTCTTGAATTAATTTGATAACATCTTTAAAGGGTACTTTAGTTTGTACTTCAGGTTTAATATAATGTTCAATTTTATCAATACCAATACCATAAGGTGAATGTGTCTGAGTAATAGCACATAAACCATCACCTGTTGAATTCATTCTAAATCCAATAATTTTAAATGGTTTACCTTTATTAACACTATTTTGTTCAATAGGTGTAATTATATCATTAACCATAAAGATATTACCTTCAGCATTTATAGCAGATTTAATTCTACGATTATCTTTTAAACATCTAGTACGTATCTCAAATGGTTTAGCTACAATTTGTGGTTTCTGTACAACTACAGGTCGTCTAGCTTCATTAACTTTTCTTTGTCCAACTTCATATGTAGATTCTTCTTTAAGAACATACTTTTTAAACTGTTCAAAACTTATTTCTATAGGATTACGAAAAGTTGGAATATATGGTGTCCATACACCTCTAAAATTCCCATAATTACCATTTAAATATCCATCAAATACTTTACCACCAGCATTTCTCCAATTAGATAAAATTTCTTTATTTTCATCTGTAACTTTTATAAACCATTTTTCAGGTAATACAAATTCAGGTTCAAATGATTGCATAACTCTTTCTTTTGGAATAAACTTATTTGCTGCAATACAACATTCTAACCAATGTTTTTCTTCAGGTGTAGATAATTTAATATCTTTAAAATGGAATGCACCACCTTGTGTACTATATCCACTTTGATTACCACTAATATGATTACCGTTGATACATTCATATTTATCTTCTAATTGAATATATTTTACTATATTACCATTAGTTGCGGTGTATATTTCACCCTCTTTTAATTCATTTTTATTCATAATTTTAATATTTATTGTTATTTTTTATCATTGTTATCATATTTAAGTAAAAGTCATTAAAAAATATAAGGTACTAATATATATCTGCTCACGCAGTTACATACTTTCCCTTATATTTCTAACTAACTAAATACTTAAAATTATGAAAATTAAGTGAGGAGAAAGTGAGGCTCGAACTCACGACCCGTAGATTAACAGTCTACTGCTCTACCAACTGAGCTATCTCTCCTAATAATATAGAGCTGACCTGAACTTTAACCAGATAGTATACCTGTGCTTATGTCTCCTCAGCTGTATAGCAGCTCTATAAATTATTTACTCCGACTGTGTAAATACAGCTGAAGTATCTGTTGATGATACAGTAGTATCTTTAACAGTTTCAGGTTGTTCAACTGTCAATTCTTCCTTAACAGTAACTTCTTTGTCATTATACGATGTAAAGACCATTGCCATAAAGACAAATGCGAGCATTAAAAAAATTTTCTTCATATTTATATAGTTATTAAACTCAAATTAATTAAAATCCAAAAGGGTATAAATGAATACCCTATGGATTCCACTACAAGAGATAATTTATAAGACCTCTCTATAAAGCCTCGCTGGGTGCTTGTGGGATTCAAACCTCACGTCTTCTACTTTAGTAGATGTCTTAAACGCTAGACGATAACACCTTATTTGATATTGCAGGTGGAAGACTTATTATCCTGCTTTCTGCTAGAGCTTTTGCTCACGTCCCAAATATCTGTTTTAATTCATTGATTCATTTACGACCAATTCATCCGATGCCTCATCACCCCAAGCAGTTACAACTAAGTAACCACCTTTAACAGGTTGTAATACAACAGGGTCAGGTATATGCTTTCTCTGAAGTTTGTATCCTTCAATAAGTTCAAGACCTGAAATATCCATATCCTTTACAGGAGCACAAATTTGAAAACCACTTTTTCCTTGAATGTTAAATCTTATATTCCCTAAATGAGATAAACCAAAAATATTTTGTTTATCACCAGAATAGAAATCAATACCATCTTCTGATTGAAAAGCATAACCAGAAACATCTTTTTTGTAAAAATGATAATATTTTCCAGTATGTCTTTCAATAGTATAGTCTTGAATATCAAATTCAAATATTATATTAGAAGAATATTTAATTGCTTCAACTCTTAATAGGTTAGATTCAGCTTTTTTTAACTTAAAATTTTCAATTTGCTCTAAATTAGCTTCAGGTACAAATCCTCTAAATCTAGCCACTTCTCCACAAACAAGATTGTACTTATGACAGATTGTTTTAACCTGTTCTTCAGTAATAAATTTATTATATGGATAGTTTACTTTATAATATTTGACAAGATTAATGGTTTCTTCAGAAAGTTCAGTCTTTTTCAAGATTTCATTACCTTCTTCAATTTCCTTAACTTGTTTAAACCCAAATTTAGAAAGTCTCTCTATTTTAGATTTATTTACTGTTGGTTGAGAATTTATAATTGCATATGCATTCTCAAGCAATTTGTCAGCAGCTACTTCAAATTCGTGATGAATTTCTAATACCTCTGTTGGATAGTTTTTACCGTTACTTAATGTAAGAGTATCAACCATTACAGCAGCACCTACTGACTTAGCGTTTTTAAATAAGTTTTTAAACATGATTATATTTTATGTAAAAAATGTTCGATTATGTAAAGCTTTGGTGCTGTAACCAGATACATTATATCATAAATTGACATAAGTATCATAATTAAAGATACGATACCAGATATTACAAATACTGCCCAACCGAAAAATGCTCCACCATTTCCCCAACGACGAAAGAATTTAATATCATTATTATATTCTTGTTTGTCGGTTACCCACAAATAAGGTAAATATCTACCTATTAGGAATATAATAATACCTAATATAATGAAGAATATATTTTGATATAAACTCCAAGCATAAAATTGCTTAATCAAATCAGGAGCTTGTTCAATAACAAATTCACCTGTCTTTTGAGCCAATTCAAGACCTTTTTTGATAACCTCAGCTAAAACTTCATCAGTCTTCTGAAAGTTATCTACACTTACCGTTGTCGTTTCTTCTTGTGCAAAGGACAGAGTCATAGTCATCAATGCGAAGAATAAAATTAATTTTGATTTCATAATTTAAATTTAGTTTGTTAATATGTTGTGTTAATTAAATCAAGGATTTCTTGACAATTTTCTACATGTCTAATAGGTGAAATACCAGATTTTTTTCTAAAGATAATAACTTTTTCTTCAATACCTACTAAAGATATATCTTTTAATCTAACAAATGATGTTTTACCATTAAGATATTCAATTTTTATCATTTCTTGTAGTTTTTAATTCGTCGGTTAGCATTCTCTAATGCTCTTCTATTTGTCTCCCTTAAGTTAGTGATTTTACAGTCGAACGTACTACCAGTAAAATGTGACTTAAGTTTACAATAAACATCTCCGTGAGATATTAGTTTAAATCTGAACCTAGGTGAACTTTGGAAAGTTGTATGATAATTTTCTCCTATCAATAACTTTTGTGGTATTTTGTCTTCAGGTAATACCGTCACCATTTCAACATCTTTACTCCAATTATCGATTGCTTTATCGCTAGGCATAATTATTCGATTAATCGTTTTAATGGAATACGAACTTCATCAGTTTCATTTGAAATACTGATATTACCTGCTAATTCCCAACCATCTTTCTGATAACTTTGGAATTTTTCATTAGCTATCCAATAAACACAAGTTATTACTCTTAATTCGTATTTCATATTATTCGATTTAAACCCTCTTCAACTTTGTGGTTGTTAGCGTATCCATTACTACGAATTTTCTCTAACCATTCAACATATTTAACTTTGCGTTCGTTAATACATTCAGGTCGTTTAACTGCTACTGTAAGTGTTGCCTTCATAATGAAAAATATATTATTAATAATGTTCCTACAATAAATGTTAATGCTGATATTATAACAGAGGTACCTATACCTATATTATATTTTCTTTCCATGTAATTAGATACATAATATGTGAAAGACATATAAGTTAATAAATATCCTATAATAATTAAACCTATTATTATCATTGTTTTTAATGCTTCAGTATCCATAATTTAGAAGCAGTTAATAATTACACAAATATTACTTACAATTTCTGTTAGTACATAGATTGTAATAATAGTCCAAGCACTTTTGTTTAAGAATTTTTTTAATTTTGTTTTCATAATTTAGTTATTTAGTTTTTTAAATTCTTCGTAAAGATAATCAATGATATGTTTTTTGGTAAAGTTTAAATTATGTATGATATTAAAATATCCAGACATTATTTTACCTTTTTTAGTATATATTTTTTCAGATAAATGAATCATACAGAATTCAAACCAATGAATATAAATATTATCTTTCATATAAGTTTTAATATTATATAAAAAAATAGTATTATATTCTTCATCTTCACATTGATAATAATCAGGAAATAATACCTTACACATCTCTAATAATTTAGATTTATGTTCTTCTGTTAATTCTATACTTTTCATAATTTTTAATTTGTTAGTTAATAAAAAAGAACCATCTAAGTGAGTGGCGTCAAACATATTCTATAATAATAAACTCTATTTACAGGTACAATACCTTTCTCATATTGAATACTATTATAGGAATGACTCTCACAGAATCAACTCAAATTACCATTGCCAATAGAGCTGTTATTAAGTATAAATACTTTTTTTCACAGCATAATCGGGCTCGGCGGTATGAATATCTTCCTCAGCCAGTTTAGAGATTAGATGGTCTTTAATAATTGTTGTTTTTCTCGTGGAAATTAGTTAACTTTAGATAGGATTTCTTTAGCTTTCATTATTGCATTGCTGTCGTCATATTTCCCGTCAATAAAATCATTAAGAAATGATCTTAACTCCCTGTTTTGTTCTTGGAGGGATTGGGATTGCTGTGAAATCTCAGTTGCATTTTTTCTTGCCTTTGCAATTTTCTCCCAAACGTTATTTGCTAAATCGCTCCCTAATTCATAAACGGGTTTGCAGTCTGCTAAAACTTGGTCTACTTCAAGCACGAAAGAACAAATTTTAAGATTTTGCATTAGCCTTTCTTTTTCCTCAACGCTTTCGTTTATCCCCTTGGCTATATTCCCGACGTTAGATTGTGATTGATACAGACTTGTGATTAAGCCTTGAATGTGATTTGCTCTTTTTTTAATTGGCAAAGAATAAAACCAGCTATTTTCAGGTTTATTTTTCACAACCTCAATTGGAGTTTCTTCCATCCCCTTATTGATGGGTGTATTGATGCGCTTCTTTTTTCCTGCTGACCTTTTAATGTCTGTTTGACAACATTTGGTGTAACTCTGACAGCCTTCAATAATTTCAGGATTTTCCATTCCGCAATTATCACACGTGTATTTAACTTCTTTGATGGGTGTATTGTTTTGGGTTTCGGATAGGTAGATTTCGTAGAGAGTCTTATTCGGGTATTCTGTTACAAGTCCTTTCCACTGAGCATCTGTTAAATCCGCAAACCATAATGCTGATTTTGCTCTATCTCGTTCTTCAATTTGCTCTTCCATTTGTTTATGTTTCTTTATTAAAAACCTTACACTACAGCTTCACTGCATACAACCCTCCCTTCGTAGCGGGATTTGGTGATTAACTTTCGTTTTACATATGCTTCGGGTCTTTCGAGGTTCCTGGTGTAAGGCTTTGTTTACTACGTCCTCCCGAACCTTTTTTGGATTGTAGTATTAAATTATAAATTGATTGAGATAATGATACAACTTTGTTCCATATACAGCACTTAAACTACCAATACATATTGTAGTAAATATAATCCATAAAATAGTTCTAGTATCATAAGCTCTTGATGGAAAATCCCTCATATCTTTTATTGAACGTATAGCCCATATAATATATATGATACCACCTATTACTATTAATAATAAATCTCCTAGTTTCATAATAATGGCTTTGCTATTTCAAGTAAATCCTTGAAGTTATCAAAAAATTTGTGTCTTATATCTTGTGATTTAAATACCATAACACAATTAGTTCCACTAGTAGCAGAATAGACAACTGAATTATGATTTGTAATAATAGTATATTTATTTTTACCATCATTCCAATCAGGTTTCCAATCACCATTATATATATCTCTCAACTGTAACAATTGAGCTAATGCTAATGATGCTTCAGCTAATTCTTTTGTTGGAAATACATTGCGATGAAATCGATGTGAATGATTACCTGTATGTAAGAATATACTTGAATGATTACTAATAAAATAACCGTGTAATAATTTTAGTTCTTTAAAACTCGTAGGTAACTCTTCAGCTTCCAATTCTTCTTTTGTGAAATTATCTAAAAGAAATAATCTTATTGAAGTATTTTCATATTCATTAGATAATTCTTCTTTCCACATTTTCCTTGCAGTTTCTAATGAAAGAAACACTTGTTTTTTATCACTCATAATCTAGTATTTTAACCAATGTGTTGGTGTATAATAAACATACATTTGTTCGTCTTTCTCCCAATAAAGATTACCTTTTCTAATAAGGTCTTGTTCATTGTGAGCATCATCACCATTATCAACTTTAGTTTTAACTAATTGATTCTCTGGTGGTTGTTCCTGTGTTATTTTTATCCATCTCATAATTTAAAATGTATAAGTTAACCACCAAATTAATAATCCTACTTCAATAATATGTAACCAAAGACTTCCTTGCTGTTGATATTGTTTCCATTCACTTCGAGTTGCCCAATTTAATAAGTGTGTTATTATTGTATGTATAATAAATACTACAATTAACACTGATGCTGTTGATAATTCTAATGTCATAATTTGTAATTTTAGTTAGTTAATATAATAAGTTTTGTTATATAATATAACATTTTGTGGAGACGGTCGGAGTCGAACCGACGTGTTTCAAATATCATTAATATAATTTTATACAGCTTTTTGTTATAGTTTGAATTCTTTAACAGAATAGAGTCAATGGTTCACATTGAATTCCACCACTTACTTTAATCTAAGTAAGAAATCACCATTTTAATGCTTAGGCTGCAACTAACATTTCACCAACAACAACGTCATTGGATTTCATTCCAGTACCTCCATTCAAAAGAGAATGAACAACTTTCATATTAGATTCAATCGAATTTTTAACAGTTTTGCCGTTTAAAATATTCACCTTAGTTTACAGTTTCTCTGGCTGAATTATACTAACTACCGTTTGAAGTCAAAACCAGTCGTCCCCTTTAATTTATTCTTTAAATCTTTTGCCAAAATACCAATTAAAATTGATAAAAAATATACTAATCCACAGTTCTTTTTTAAAATATTCTATAGAAAGTAAACCTCTTACAGTATAATTACGATATGGTGCCGACCTTATGAAATGATGAAATGATATAAATAATATTTCTATATCAAATTCTTTTCTTCTAAAAAAACCACTAATGTTAATTAATGTAAAATCTAATATATATTTATTTATCCATTTTTTCATATTTTTAATTTTAATTTGTTAATAATAAATAAACTATGTTATAAGATTTACTTTTGTTTCGCCTCAGCAAACATTTTCAAAGGTTCAGAATATCAGAACGCTGATACTCACTCATAACATAGTTTATTATTCTGCCATGCAAAGGCTTCTTTAAATCCTTCATTGGGACTTCAGTAACAGCTCCCTATAGTCTGTCTAACCTATCCAAATACCAGATTATATTATTAAATTCTATAGTAGTGTGTTGTTACACCAAATATCACTACTTATTTACCAACCGCAACTTGTTCACTTACTATTATTATAAGCTATGTAATGCCAGTTGTAAGGGACAACTCTTTAAAAGATGCATACTACCAATGCTACTTCCTACTAATTACTGAATTTATTGTTAATTAACAACTGAATTTATATGTTCAGTTAAATGACCTTTATCAAGATTTACCTTTTGAGGAACCTCAATAATTACTTTTTCTTCTTTTATACCAATATTTCCCACCTTTCTAGCATTTGGATTAACACTTCTTAATTGTGTTAAATCAATATGCTTAGTACTTTCCATTATTCGAGGTCTTTTTACACCTCTCTTAGCTGGTCGTTCACTTCTCTCTCGCTTATCAACATATAATGTTGCAGCAAATAAGCCAACCATTCCTAAAATTATCCAAAATGTGTCCATAATATTAAATTTTATAAAAAGACTCTCACAAGGTTGCACCTTAAACTAGTATTATAAATGATTTCATTGGCTCCTAAAGCTATTAGCTAGAGAGTTTCTACATCACCATTTATCCTGCAATTGGATGAGAGTCTTATTTAATTACTTAGTTCAAATGTAGTTTTGAGAGATTAAATCTCAAACTACGTTGATTGTTTGCAAATTTATCTGCAACCATAGCACGAAACTGCTTCAATTGATTAGCGGCACCATTAGGGTTTTCCCTTTTAATGTCACGATAATCTCTTTTTGCTTCTTTTTTAGCATTCTTGCTAAAATGAATTTCTCTTTCAGCTGGTGCTGAATCTTCCATACCTTCAAGAGAATATCCCACTGCATTCTTATCCCAAGCTGTGTCTCGGAACAATTCGTGCATTTCCTGTTCTGTACGATTACCTTTTTTACCAGCTTCAATAGCTTGTTTGGTAATAGGTTGTACAATTTTAGCACCGTTACTCATTGTATACGTTACTGTTGTTAAATTTTCTGTGTTCATAATTTTAATATTTAGTTTAGTTATTTTAAATTTTCTTTAATCCAATAATCTACAATCTTATTCCAAGATTTAATTATACCAGGATAACCTGTATTATCTCCTCTTTCAAAATTAATAGCTCTTCTACAAAGTTCTTCAACTTCAGATTTAGTAAATAATTTTTCTTTTTCTTCAACAATACTACAATTAATAGTATTATCTGAATTGATTTTAAGATTGTAAGTTTTACCCCACTCGTTAGAATCTATCCTAACACCATTATCATCTGTATTAGTAAATCTTTTATTGTAAGTTTCTAATTCAAACTCAACCATCACTTTCTCAACAGGATTCTTAACCCATTGTTGTATGAATTCATCTGATATTCTTGCTAATCCAATTACTTCACTACCCTTAACTGTTTCTCCACCAAATGTCATTTTATGACTGATATTTAATTCAGGATTAGTTGTAGCTATGAGTTTCTTAATTTCTCGTCTAAAAACTGAAATTTTTGAATTGTTAAAATTTATTAATTCTACAAGATAAATATTATTAATATTATCTATCTCTAATACTTTAGATAAATGCTTATCTTTAGGACTTTTCATTTGAACAATACACAAATCACCTTCTTTAATCTCTTCATCTAGTAAGATGTATAGATGTTGAGGTTTATGTTGGAAATTATTATTAATATCAAATAATTCAAATCCATAATCGGTTGCCAACATAGGTTTACCTAATTCGTCCAAACCTAATTTACTTGGTTTATCAGTAGGAACTAATACAGGGTAACATTCTTTTTTAATTATGTTCATAATATTTTATTTACAAGGTTTTTCCTGTGTATATAATGCATCAATTGTTTTTAGCTCATTCATCATTTGATGATACCTAAAACATATAATAGTATCATTAACACCTGTTATTTTATCAATATCACTATTAATAAGTTCTCCTTTATAATATGAATATGTTTCTACTAAAAGTATATTATCAATCATACCATATCGTTGTTCAACTAGAAGTTTAGTTTTTTCTTCTTCAAGTCTTATCATCTCTAATTGAACTTTAGCTTCTTTATGCTTGTTATTTAAGTGATTATAAAATGAACATATACAAATTGTACATAGTATAAATAATATAACATAAGCTGTATATTTTTTCATAATAATATTATTAACAGTCCTTTACTAAATTGTGTTGAACTGTAGTTGTTTGTGAATAGGGTCGATACTTCTTCATTTTTCTGCATTGACCACCTGCTAGACAGCTTGTGAATAATAATGCAATTGTAAGTAACATAATTAATTTTTTCATTGTTTGTTTGATTTGGGGTTATTTTTATTTATTTTTATCTAACTTAATTATATCTTTAATATCTTTCATATCAAATGTATACTGAAAATCTTTTGATTTTAAAGTAATATTATCTGCTTTATGAACATATAATAGATAGTCTGGTTCTTTTGTTACACCATATTTGTGTAATACATTGTTTCTTGTACATTGGTCATTAACAATACTTGTTGTTATCAATGAGCCAAGAATAAAGCCTAATATCATAAAGAATAGACCTGTTGCTGTAGTTTTTCCACTTAATCCGTTCATAAACTATGTTTTATGTCTTTTATCAAAGACTATTTTAAATACATATAGTATTATACATACTATTGCTAATCCAACAAAGAAATCACTTTCAGCTGACGCTTGAGGTGGTGGTTCTTCTCCTGTACAATGAGGATGATTACTGTTAGGATGATTATCACACCAACATTGCGTATGTGGTATTAAACAATCACCAAACGTTCCACCACCATTACTTACTCGTTCGTCTTTAAGATATTCTTCTTCAACATATTCATCAGAATAGTCTTGAGAATATAATGCTACTGTTAGTAATAATAATATTACTGTTAATAGTTTTTTCATATTAACTTCTTTTGAATTTTTTGTGTTTTGGAAAGAAAATTGGTGTGTTAGCTGCACCCCATCTATAGAATGTAGGTTCGCTTTGTCTTTCATCTGTTTCCATTTGCTGTTTAACATTCTTATTGAATGCTACATCAGCTGTTGATAATTTTTTACTCATAATTTTAATTGTTAGTTGTTAATAAAAATAACTATTGTAATAAAGTTCCTCATCCACGTACCACGAGGGAACTTTTAGTTTAATCGGTTGCTTATTCGTGGTCATTACAATAGTTAGATAAAATTTTCACGATTTAGCATTTTTCGCAGATACAGTCACCTTTTCAAGCGTAGTAAATGTGTAGTGAAAGTTAAATAATAAACTTCTAATAGCTCATATATGTCTTATATTTCATTATCTTCACTAAAGAGTATAACTAAATATTTCAAGGCTACTGCACTTGTATTAGAAGTTTACAAACCTTGGTAAGGTTGTATATTAATATTTTAAACCCTCTGCATTCAATTGTAATATATTCTTAACTGACTCTCACAGCTTTGTCTATCTCAATATTACTATTGTATAGGCAAGTTCTAATATTATAATTGCTATCCCTTGGGAAGATAGTTGTGATGCATTAAGAAAATCCTATTATAAAACAGGATTTTCTTTAATTTAATATCTTATTTTATCGTATAATATATATATATCTTCCATTGATACTATTATTCACAATGGTATTGCTCCTTAATTAAAAGGTCACGTAGTTCTTAGGAGAACCTTTATTTCTATTCATCTTTAATGGCACCGATTGCCTTGGTTAAACATTTATATAATAAATAATATCGCGAAGGAATCTCACCTTAAATGCTGTTCATAAACTAGCTTAAGTAGTATCTTAATCTAATGCTTTATGTACATTTCTTGTAACCATACAAGTTACAAAGAATACTAATGTTGATAGTATCATTATAGTACCGAGCTGCTGTAATTGTGAAATTGTTAATAAATCTGCACATTGGTCAACTCCTAATGCAATAATACCTATAAATATAATCACTGCTGATAATATTAATAGTACTAATAAAATTGTTTCTTTTGGTTTCATAATTTAGTTGTTTGTTAGTTAATAATAAAACTATTGTAATAGTATACATCATTAATAATGTATAAGCTTGGCACCGCATTCTCTATTCCAATAGTCTATTGTACACATTTAGCTTTGAACGTGATTAAGACTGGTCTAAAGCGACTCTTACGCTTAACCTTCTAAATGTGTTTGTTTATTCAGTTACTACAGCAATTTTATATGTTATCATATTCATTACAGTATCACTCTTTACTATCCAATCAACATCGATTTTCCAATCATCTGAAGATGGACCATTCCATATCATAAGTGTATCACCCTTACTGTACACTTCATCATAATCAATAACTAATGCTTTTTCGTTAGTTGATATGATTTTAACTTTATCATTATCTATACAAGATATTAATGATAATGAAATTAATAAGATTAATAATAGATTTTTCATAATTTAGTTGTTAGTTATTTTTTGTAATTCCTCAATGGTTTACCTTGAAACTTATGTGGTTCAATGTTTTTTAAGTATGACGTTGTATCAACTCTTTTAACTGCTTTCAATAAGATAGCTTCCTTAGTTAATAGTGTTTTACCTTGTCTTAGTTCGTTTGAACAACTTTCTGTAGTTGTTGTTATACCCATATTACGTGATGCAATACGCATTAATAGTAATCTTAGTCTTCCAGTATTACATCCCATTGCTATTATTATTTTCATGGTTATAATTAATTATTGATTCTTAGATAATAGAATATTGTCCAGAATACTACCGTTCCAATAAAGAATATTATTTCTTCTGTTGGATATTTGATGATATTCTGTGTAATTGAATATCTTTGGTTAGTTATGTTTGTGTCAATAAATAGTATTGAGAAACATAATGCCAAGGAAAAGATAAATGTTTCCATAATTATATTTATTAGTTAGTTAATGATATTGACACGTTATTGATGAATTTCTGTTACACTCCATACATTTATCTTCAACAATATTGTTCAATTCTTTATATTGTTTAGCCAATTTGATAGATTCATCATTCTCTACCCAATTGTTTTCTTGCATTAATTCTAAATGTTCTTGTTCAAGTTTTGCTAATGATGCCATAATATTGTTATTTAGTTGTTAGAATTAGTTACTTTTTGCATAATAGTGATGTACCAATGTACAGATATTGATGCTAATATTTTATGTGTTATGTTAACAAAATGCTATTAATATAGAATTGTGTGTGATATTTAGATATTCACGAAGTTAGCAATATTGGTGTAAATGAATAACCCAACATCAATCACCTCAACAACCACAAGGGTTGAGAGATAATTTACAGAAGAATTATCTTTACAAAGAGCACTACTAATAGTACTATAGCAAATAATTTAATGAGTTCCATAAACCAATTATTATCAGGTTGATTAAGTGTCATATATTAAGGTATAAAGTTTGTATATATATTAAGGACAAAAAACATTTTCGCTAAAGGATGAATGAACCACGAGACCACGAAAGTAACCACAACAGTAGCACGAGTCTAATGGTCAAAAAAAAATAACACTACAGAGCCATTGACAGGATGTAGTGTTAGATTTGTGTTATGCTTGAGCACCAACAGCTTCAGCGTTTTCCTCAACACGAGCTGTCATTTCAGCACGAAGTTGGTTCAACACTTCAGTTTCAGTAGCGTCAAGTTCATCATCACCGAAGATAGACTCCATAGATGTATAACCTGAGTCACCATTCAACGATAGTTTCAAACGTTGCTCATCTTGCTCATTCGTAGCAAGTACGAAATCAGCACGTTTCAGCAATTCTGCAGGAATATCCTGACCAACAATCACCTGCTCTGAAGACTTACGCCCAAGATACACGTTGTTGGATTTACCACTGTTGTCAATAACAGTAACGAATTTGAACCCTTGGTGATTCTCACGTACCTTAGATACATTTGTGAATACACGGTTCTTAAAAGCTTTCTTCAAGCTAATACGTTTCATCGGAATAACATTTTGATTTTCCATAATAATTGTCAATTACGAGTAAGGTCGAGTCACGACATCAATACTCTAGGTTTAATAATAGTTTTCAATAATCGTGGACAATACGCGAAGGATACTTAATCAAAAGACCTACGGGTATCACCCAAAATTTGAAGAGAGTCGGGGCTTGACTTTGGGTTATTCCACGCATTCGATTAAAAATAATTTTTAAAAAAATTTTCCAAAAAAAATTTGTATATGTTAAATATTATTCGTATATTTACACTTAAATAAATTATTATGAAGAATATACGAGTTGAATATGGAGAACATTGCTTTGGAAGTTATTTAAATATTGATGGTAAGGATTATAAAGAAATTACTATTGATGAACGTATTGAGTTTATTAATAAATTTTTAAAAGATGAGTTTATTAATTATGAAGTATTAAAAACTATTGTAGAATGGGCTGAAGGTGAAGAGAAAACTACTTCAGATACTTGTGAACAGTGTGGACATTATTGTATTGATAACAAAAAAGTAATAAAAAGCTATTAGAGTATAAAGATTTATTGAAAATAAACTCATATTTACTTGCTTTTTACAAATAAATGTTGTATATTTGTATTTAAGTTAAAAGCTTTCATAGTTCAATTGGTAGAACACTAACCTTGTAAGTTAGTTGTTGAAGGTTCGAATCCTTCTGAAAGCTCAAATAAAATAGATAGCAACTTATATAGGATACTGTTGCTCCACTAGTACACCAATGGGCGATTGGATGTGGAGATTACGGGTTTTGCGAGGTATGACGACTTCAGTAACACTTATAAGCCAAGATTTTCTAGGATAACACAATTTCCTGGGAAACCTCGCTATATCTATTAGTTAAATATTTAGAAAATTATATTTAGTAGTATATTAAAGATACTAAATGGGTGGATTATACCCAATTAAGACCTACACTTTACTGTGTTAGGTCTTTTTTTTTGCATTTTTTTGAAAATAATTCACTTTTTACTTGCATATGTCAAATATATGTTGTATCTTTGTACTATAATTAAAGAATAGGATATATGAAAACATATACTAAGGAAGAAGTTAAAGAGATGTTTTTAGAATTATTTCAGGAAACTAAACACGGTGACCAAGAACATCAAGATTGGTTAGAAAACAAAATTAAGGACTTTATCAATGATAAGCTCAATTCATAATTTAACAGATTTCATTAACCAATGTATTTATATTCTCAGATTAGATGAGAAAGCAGAGATTATATTTGATTTAGATGGATATGGTAATGAGATTAAACTAATAGGCTTTAGAACTGATTCAGATAAAACAGATTTTGAAATATATGAAAAAGGTTATGAGTATTTCAATAATTTAATAAAAGAATTAAATGGAAGACGATAAAATATATTATAATGATGAGTGGAATTTAGATAAACTTGATACATCAAATATTGAACAATTAAAAAGATACCAAAAACTATATGATATTTTATATAGTAAAATGCAAACAGAATTATTTAAGAAATTTCAATCCAACGAAATATTGGAAAATTATTTAAAACAACAAGATGATATTAAACGTACAAGAAAAATATAACGAGATAGAACAGGATTTGATGGAGAATGAAGAATATGTATTTAAGATACGTAATCATTACTCAAGAAAGTATTCAAAAGATTCTAATAGATTAAACGATGTGAATGTAGGTTTATTTTTAGATGATAATTTTAATCCTGTAGCACAGATATTCGTTAGGAATAAAACAGGTTATATTAAATCACATTTAGTTTTTAATTATGAAGGAACTAAAGTAAAAGAAGTTAAGATGTTAAATTATAAGATTAACTAATATGAGAAAAGATACAGATAATCCCAAGAAGATAGAATACTGGAAACGAGTATTCCCTGATGCTAGTCAAAGAGAACTAGAACACTATCTCAATAAATGGGGTAAAGAGAATCCAAAGTATTTGAAATTTCCTAAATTGAAAGACAATGAGTTATAAAAAATTTGTAGAAATAGTTTCTATTAATAAAAAGAATCAATCATATGAACCTGTTTATAAATTTATTAATTCAGGTTTAGAAAATTCTATTAATGATGAAAGTAGGTTTAGCATAGCTTTATCATATAGACCATATGAACCAACATACAGACATGGACATATAGATCAATTTCCAGTAGAACAAATTGTTAATACTAATTACATACCATTGTTTAATTTAGATGAAGAGGATATAAACTATTTATGTAATAAATATTCATTCTTATTAGATGATAATAATAAAAGAGAATATGAAAGACTTAATGAATTAAAGAACTTCTATAGGGAAACTATAGAACAAAATAAGGAGTCTATTAGAGAGTTAGATGAAACAATAAAAAAAATACAAGATGAGTAGTTTTATGAAACAAGGTTTAAGGAAGAATAAGTTACAAAACGATAAGAAAGTTAAACAAGGAGTTAAAGAGTTTTATAATAAATTAGGACAGATTAACGAACTGACTAACTATCTTAAAACATTAGATGCTGAAATTACAGAGGATAATGTAGATGAAATTGTAACACCACTAATAGGTAGAGAACTTGATTCAATGGAAAAGTTTTTAGTATTAGGTAAAATGCATAATGAAACACAATCACTAGTAATAACAGAAGATGATAAAATCGAAGATAAAAGTAAGTAAAGAGATAATGGATTTTATACGACAGTATAATGTAATTCATTTTAATGAAGGTCCAGAATATTATCATATACCACATTATTTTAGAACTACAGATGAATATCTAGTATTAGATGTTGTAGATATGTGGGATGTAGCAGGAGAAAAGAATAAGTTAGAATTAAAGATTAAGTACGGAGATACAGATCACTATGAGAAAAGAGATGAATCAGATAAGAACGTATAAAGTATTAGAAGCAGATACAATTGATGCACTAATAGAACAATTACAAAGAGTTAAACATAGATTTGATAATAGTAAATTATTAATTGAAATGTTTGGTTTTGATGATAATGATACATATTTACAAATAAGAGTAAAGAATATTATAGATGAAAAAAAAAGATAACTCTTAAAGATATTTCTAACTTTTTAGAAGGTAATTCTAATCTTATTAAAGATGAACTAGGTATATTATCTGAATCATATATGGAACAGATAGCTTATAGAAAGCTACAATGTACAGATTGTTGGGAAAAAGGAAAGTGTCAACATTGCGGTTGTAGTTTACCAGGAAGATGGTATTCAACTCCAAGTTGTAATGGTGGAGAAAGATTTCCTGATTTAATGAGTGAAGAGAATTGGATTAAGTATAAACAAGATAATAATATATTATAATGGAACAATATAAAAATGGTTCTTTTACACTTGAAGTGTATAAAACAAGGATATTAAGACAATGGAGATGGAGACTTAAAGCTGGTAACAATAAAGTTATAATTGCATCTACTGAATCATATAAGAATAGAATTGACTGTATGTATAATATATCTATAGTTAATATGGGATTAAATAATATAGTTGAACATATAATTAGTAAAAATGATTAATACATATACAAGTACGCACAAATCAATGTTTGCAGTTTTAAATCACATTGATAACTTTGAAACTATTATTAACAAAGCTCAAAAGAAATATACTGGATATAGCTATACTATTAAGTATGTGAAAGAAGGTAATGATTTCAATGTAGAAATAACAATAAAAAATGATAACGAACCAAAAGACTCTAACGTTCCTAAAAGAAAACGTGGAACATATGGAGTATTACAATAGTATGGCACCTTTTCCAATATATGATACTTCGTATGTGGAAGATTTAAAAACACTAATAGAAAAGATGGAAGATAAACTAAATGAATATGATAAAGAACCTGTTGTAGCTTGTAGACTATGTAAAAGTTTACACATTAGAACTGATGATGAAGGTAATGAACACTGTTACCGATGCGGAAGTACTAATGAATTAATTGAATTTGAAACAATTTATGACTATAACAAATTTCTAAATGAACAAAAAAACTCCTAATACAGAGAAAAGAACTTTAAAAACAGAACCTAAATTATTAGTAAGCTTAAATGATGAGCAGAAAGAATTTGTAGAGTTATTTTATCAATATGATGTGAACTTTCTTTTAGGAGATTTTGGTTCAGGTAAATCATTAGCCGCAGTACATACAGCTCTTAAAGCTTTTAGAAAGAAACAGTGCGATAATATATGGATTACACGTCCAATGCTAAAGAACAGTTTGGCTGCTTTACCAGGAACACTTGAAGAGAAGATGGCTCCTTATACATATCCAATTATACAGAACTTAGAAGTATGTCAAGGTAAAGAACAAACTGATAAGATGTTAAAGGAAGGTTTAATCAAAGTAATGCCAATTGAAGTAGCTAAAGGTGTTACCTTTATGAAATCGGTTGTTATCGTTGATGAATTCCAAGATATGGATTACAATGACTTTAGGACAATCCTTACACGATTAGGTGAGAATAGTAAGATGATTTTCTGTGGTTCACTACAACAGATTGATAAAGCTATTGCTAAGAAGAGTTGTATATATAATATACTTAAACTTGAAGAAAGTAACTTAGTAGGTTTTACAACATTGAAAGCTAATCATAGAAATGCAGTATTAACAGATATTATAAACTATTTAGAGAATGAATAAAGAAGAAATAGAATCTTTAGGATGGATTCAATATTCTCATCTAACAGAAAGAACTGTTGGGTTTAAACTAAATGATTATAAGTTATTTTATAATTTTGAATCTAACAGATTGAGGATAGGCAAAAATACAGAAGAAGAAATTATTGGATATAAAGAATACTTTGATGGTAAAATAACAAATCCATCAGAACTTAAAGTATTAATGAAACAATTAAATATCAATGAATAATATAAAAACAGCTAATCTCAATGTTCGTATCAAGAATTTCTTTATGAGATATATAGAGTTTTTACAACCTTTCCATAAATTAAGAAAACAAGAACAGACGTTATTAGCTTTACTTTTATATCATCACTATCGATTGAAGAAGGAAATAACTAATAATAAGATACTATGGAAGGAAGTATTTGATTATGATACAAGAGTTTTAATATGTGAAGAAATGGGTATAGTAGGTCAGACATTAGAGAATCTATTGACTAGACTACGTAAACAGAAAGTAATCATAGATAAACAAGTATCTAATTTATATATTCCAGAGATGTCAAATGATACGAAACAATTTACAATAACTTTTAATTTCAATATTATCTATGAAGAAAATTGATGAAATGAAAGTTAAAAGAATAATACATACTGTAGGATTAAATAATAACCTTACAGATGAACAAGTTAGAGAAATAGTGGAATCACAATCGAGACTAGCTTACGATATTATTAAAGATATAGATTTTGATAATGTTACAAGTGAAGAGATAGATGAAATGAAAACTAACTTTTACTTTAAGTATATAGGAAAAATATATGCTAATAGTGATAATTTAGAAAAACTTAGACGTAAACAAGAATACCTTAATAAATTAAATAAAGAAGATGGAAGAACAGAAGAACTTTAGTTGGGAAGAAGTAGTAGCAATGAGTGAAAACTTTCCTTGGGAACCAAGTTTTAATGGAGTAATTATTACTCTAAATAGAAAAGAACCTGATGGTGAATTAGTCCTATCAGATAATGAAATGGATGAAGTACAATTTATTGTAGCAAAAGGTCCTCACGTACATACTTATAACACTTGCGATACAGTAATGTTAGATTTAGAAAAGATGATGGAATATGTTCCTAATCCAAGTAACCAAGATGAAAAAATTGGTAGATTAAAATTTACACCTGTATACGATGATGATGATAATATGTTTGCAATTATACAGGATAGACAAATTCTATGTCGCAGAAAACAAGACCAACAATTACAATCAGAAATATAATTAATTTAAAGGAAGAAGATATGACAAAAACAATTGCATTAATCGCATCAGTAGCAGCTGTAATTGCATTCGGAGTAGCTTGGGGATTTGATAAAATTGATGGTGAAAGTTTTGCTACAATTACTACAGCAGTAGTAGCAGCTATTTGGGGTATATACAATAAGTATGAAAACATAGAACTGAAATCTCAGTTGACATTAGTTAAGATGGAAAATGAAGGTTTTGTATCAGCACATAATCAAATGGCTGAAGATTTTCAAAAAGTGCGTAGATTAAATTCTTCAATGGTTGAAGCTCTTAAAGCTGCTAATAATAAAGTGGAAGAATTACAAACTAAAAAAGAACCTACACCTGTAATCATTGAACCAGTAATTACTAGTCATCAAATTGAAGATGAAATAGCAGTAACTCCACCAGTTGAAGGTAAAACTAAACGTTCAAGACGTAAGAAATAATGAATGGATTTATATTAAAAGATGGAACCCTCACAGTTGAAGACCAATTGTGGGGGCTTCTTCCATTTAAGAAGATACTCAAAAGAGATAAAAGTAGAAACAAAGATATGGCTTTAAAAGAGATGATGTTTGTATTTTACTTTACAGATATAAAATCTGATTATTTAATTATATCAGATTATAAACTACGTGAACAAGAGATTAAAGCTGACATTGAATTACCTGAAGATTGGAAAATTGACGATGTAATACAAGAAGCAATTGATTTCTATGAGTCAAAGACTTTAACAGTAGTAGGAAAACTATACAAGAGTGCATTAAAATCAGCTAATGATATTAGTGTATATCTTGAAAGAACAGGTGAATTATTAAATGAGCGTACAGATAAAGGTGGAACAGTAACAACTTTACCAATGATTGTATCAGCACAGAAAACTTTACCTGATATTATGAGGAACCTTAAAGCAGCAGAAAAAGAAGTTCTTAGAGAACGTGTTGAAATGGAAGGTCGTATGAAAGGACAACAACAAATGGGAATGTTTGAAGATGGATTATAATATGGAAGAAATACATTACAATAAAGAAGCGAGAGAAAAGTTATTAACAGGTATTAATAAAGCAAATAAAGCTGTAGGTTCTACAATGGGACCAATGGGTAATACAGTTATTATACCTGATTCAACAACTTATGGTAAATATAAAGTAACTAAAGATGGTGTAAGTGTTATCAATAGTATTAAACTTAAAGACCCAATTGAGAATATTGGTGTAGAGTTTCTACGACAAGCTGCTAATCTTACAGTTAAGCAAGCAGGTGATGGTACTACAACAGCTACAGTTCTTACAGCAGCATTTGTTAATAATCTAAAAGATTTTAATACAGTTGATATTAATAAAGCATTTGATGAAATTATACCTAAAGTATTAGAACAGCTTAAAGCTAATTCACGTACACTGGATAAGAAGGATATTAAACACGTAGCAAGTATATCAGCTAATAATGATACAGCTATTGGTGAGATTATACAGAAAGCCTATGACCACGCTAATACAGTTAAAGTTGAGGAGAGTAATAGTTTAGAAGATTATGTTACCTATGTCAATGGTATGATGTTGGATGTAACTCAGTTTTCTAAACATTTTGTTAACAATGAAAAGAATGGTACTACTGAATTCATTGAACCTAACGTACTTATTTTAGATGGTAAATTAGAAAGTTTAGAACCATTTCAAACTTGTATTGAAAGTGCTCAATTTGAACAATCACCTTTAGTTATTATATGTGAAAATGTAAGTGATGTAGTATTACGTAAACTAGAAGCATATGTTTTAAGTGGTAATCTATATCTTACAATAATTAAAAGTCCAGGTTTTGGTCCATTTAGAAAAGAATTATTGGAAGACCTTTCGCTATATACAGGTGCTATTACAGTTACAAATATAAATTCAAAAGTATCTAAGAGTGTATTAGGTAAGTTGCAATCTATTAAAGTTAATCCTAATAATACAATATTAGTTAAACACGAAGATATTGATATTACTAAAAGAGTTGCATCTTTAAAAGAGTATTTAAACTACCCTGACTTGACTGACCATCAGAAAGATTTATATAATCGAAGACTTGAATATCTTAATACAGAACTATCTATTATTAAAGTAGGTGGTACATCTGAATTAGATATGAAAGAAAGGTTTGATAGATATGATGATGCAGTTAAAGCGGTAGCTTGTGCATTAGAAGAAGGAATTGTTGAAGGTGGTGGTATGGCTTTATATAAAATTAGATTTAATCTATTAATGAAATATAAACTTTTAGATTCTGTAGATGGTAAATTAATATCTACTCTTTTAATACCATATAAAACTATTTTTAAAGAGGATATTCACGGAAAAGGACAATCTAATATGTTTGACAAAAATATTATCGACCCATTAAAGGTTACGCGTTGTGCCTTGGAAAATGCTGTATCAACAGCAAAGACTATACTTAGCACAGAAGCTATAGTATTAAACGAAGTAGAATGGAACACGAACTTAAATTAGAAGAATTATATAAATTAAATAAATATCAAACTCCATTAACAGAGGAGTTAAGAGAATCACTTCCTAAAGAAGTATGGACAGATTTACTTGATTTTATAAGTTCTGTAGAATTTATAAAACGATTAATAGCCCCTGAAGAAATAAGAGGGTATGCTAAAGATAAACCTAAATCTACTGATTACAATGATGGTAGAATTGAAGTTGATTTAACTAACCCTCATATACTTGAGGATATGGACTTCTTTAGGGAACGTGCATTATATTTTCAAAAGCACGGTAAATATACACCACTTACACCTAACCCAAATCCTAAATCAGCATATGCTCAATTTTGGAGAGATGAACTACATAAGTGGAAATATGGTTTAATAAGACCAAGTGATGGTGAATGGATACCTGGAGAATTATATTTCTATTGGAATTATAGTCCTATATGGTTAGTTGAAGATACTGATACTAAATCAGATGGTACTAAGTCACAAGGTGAAAGGATACAAGCATTTGGTAATCCTTGGTTAGGTGATTACTTATTTCACCATTATGTAGAACAAGCTAAAAGACGTGGTAAACACGGTAAAATGTTAAAGACTCGTGGTATTGGTGCATCTTTTAAAGCTGCATCTTGGAGTCCACGTAATATGCATGTATTCAAAGGTTCAGGTAATCCTAATTTCCATTTAGCATCTGATAAAGGATTCTTATCTGGAGATAAAGGTATTTGGGGTAAAGTAGTTGATACTTTAGATTGGATAGCAGAACATACACCACTTCCTCGTATGAGGACAGTAGATAGGGCAGGTAGTACATTAGAGATACAATTAGGTTATAAAGATGAGTATGGTTCTCGTAAGGGATTATTATCTTCAGTACACGGTATATCATTAAAAGATAATCCTGATAAAGCAAGGGGTATTCGTGGACCACTTATTCATTATGAAGAAGATGGTTTGTTCCCTAACCTTGAAAAAGCTTGGAACGTAAATAGAAAAGCGGTTGAGGATGGTAATACTACTTTTGGATTTATGATTGCAATGGGTACAGGTGGTGTGGAAGGTGGTAGTTTTGAAGGTTCAGAAAAATTATTTTATAGTCCTGGTGGTTATAATATATATGGACTTCCAAATATATTTGATAAAAATGCAACAGGAGAACACCTATGTGGTTTTTTCTGGGGTGCATATATGAATAGAAAGAATTGTTATGATGAAAAAATAGGTGAACCTGATATTATTAAAGCTCTTATTGAAATCTTAACAGATAGATACTTAGTTAAATATAGTTCAACTGACCCATCTGCAATTACACAAAAGAAAGCTGAGGAACCTATTACTCCACAGGAAGCTATTATGCGTACTGAAGGTACTGTATTCCCTGTATCTGATTTGAAAGAACATCTTGAAAACATTATGGTTAAAAGAGAATCTTTTTTAGCAGAACATTATGTAGGGGAATTAGTTAGAACTCCTAAAGGTGTTGAATGGAAACCTAATGCTGATAAACATCCTTTACGTAGTTATGATAAAGATAGTGCTAATAGAGAAGGTTGTCTTGAAATATTTGAAATGCCAAGTAAAAATGCCAATGGTGAAATAGCTCAAGGACGATATATATTTGGAATTGACCCTATTGATGCTGATGCAGGTACTTCACTATTTAGTATAATTGGTCTTGATACATTTACAGACAGGATTGTTTGTGAATATACAGGTAGACCCAGACTTGCTGAAGAAGCTTATGAAATATCATTGCGCATACTAGAATTCTATAATGGTGAAGCTAACTATGAAAGTAACTTAAAAGGATTGTTCAGTTATTTTGATAAGAAAAATGCTTTGTATAGATTATGTGATGTACCTCAAGTATTGAAAGATATGGATTATGTTAAAGCAACTAATCTATATGGTAATAAAGCTAAGGGTACTAATGCAAATGTACAAGTAAATAAATGGGGTAGAAAGTTACACGCTGATTGGATGAATAGTCCTATAGTAAGTTCTAATGAGGAAGATGCTGGTAAGATTAATCTTCATACTATGAGAGGACTTGCTCATATTGAAGAAGCTATTAAATGGAACTCAGATGGTAACTTCGATAGAATATCCGCAGCAGGTATGTTATTTATTTTTCGAGAAGATAGATATAAACGAATACAATCTGCAATTACTAATCAACATAAGAAAGTTGAATCTTTAGCTAATGATAATTTCTTCAATAAAAATTATAAGAGTTCTGCACAAAAAGCTATTGGAGATAAACCCGTTATCTAAAAATAATCAACTAATCATTTTGATTTAGGAACGAAATGTTGTATATTGTAAAGTTTAATAAATTTAATACTAATGAGAGGAAGAATAAATGTTGTACAACAACCTAGACAAAGACTACCTTATAAACAAAAGAATAAAGAGTGGAGGAAGGACAACCTTGATTTCGCTGATACACATTCCTTTTATTTTAATGAAGAGGTTAGAAATAGTCTAAAGAATAAAAGTATTAATCTTAACATCTATAATGGGATTATTGATACTGAAGATTTAGTCAGTGTAGTAAATCCTAATCATCTTGATGCTACGTATGTAGCTAAACAAATTCCACATCATCCAATTATTGTCCCGAAGATTGATTTACTAGTTGGTGAAGAAATTAAACGTAGGTTTGACTTTTATGCTGTAGTAACTAATCCTAATGCTATATCTAAGAAAGAAGAAGATAAGAAGAAATTCCTTATAGAAAAACTCACATCTTTTTTAGAAGCTAATTATCAGGAAGATGAGTTAAAGCTTAAAATGGATGAGTTAGGTAAGTATATGAAATACAGTTGGCAAGACCTTCGTGAGAAGATGGCTAACCAAATACTAAAACATTACTGGCAGGAACTTAACTTTGCAGAAAAATTCAGTAAAGGATTTAAAGATGCATTAATTATGGCTGAAGAGATTTATCTATTAGATATTTCTCACGGTGAACCTGTATTTGAAAAACTTAACCCACTTAAAGTTCACGCAGTTCGTTCAGGTAATTCTGATAGAATTGAGGATGCTTCTATGATTATTATAGAAGATTATAAATCTGCTAATCAATTAGTAGATGAATATTATGATGAACTTAAAACTGAAGAAATTGATGCTCTATTAGATAGAACAACTAAAACAAGTAAAGGTGAGTACTCAGATGACCAAAACAATCATACATTATTCAGAGATAACCATACTACCATTAAAGGTATGTATGATTCAGTGTTTGAAATAGCTGAACTTAATGGTCATACTTTTGGTTCAAATTTTACAGATGAGAATGGTAATATTCGTGAACTTCGTGTAAGATGGAAATCATTACGTCAAGTACTTAAAGTAAAGTACTATGATGAATATGGTGAGACTCAATATAGATTTGAATCTGAAGAGTACATCGTCGATAAGAATATGGGTGAAGAAGCTACTAAATTCTGGGTCAACGAAGGTTGGGAAGGAATTAAGTTGGGTACAGACATTTATCTTAAAATGCGTCCTCTACCAGTTCAATATATTAAAGCAAATAATCCATCAAGAGGTCACCTTGGAATTATAGGTCAAATCTATAATACTAATCAAGGTCGTGCTGTATCTTTAGTAGATAGAGCTAAGAATTTCCAATATATGTATGATGCTATATTTGACAGACTAAATAAAGCTATTGCATCTAATTATGGTAAAATATTAGAACTTGATTTATCTAAAGTACCTGCTAATTGGGAAATTGAAAAGTGGATGCACTTTGCAGTAGTCAATAAGATTGCTGTAATAGATTCATTTAAAGAAGGTAATCATGGTGCAGCTACAGGTAAACTTGCAGGTTCAATGAATACTCAAGGTGGTCGAGTTATGGATATGGAAACGGGTAGTTATATCCAACAACATATTCAATTACTTGAATTCATTAAAGTTGAAATGGGTGAACTTTGTGGTGTATCACGACAAAGAGAAGGTCAAATTGAAAATAGAGAAACTGTTGGTGGTGTTGAACGTTCTGTTAATCAAAGTTCACACGTAACTGAATATTGGTTTATGCAACACGAGTCAGTTAAGATTCGTGTATTAGAAGCATTTCTTGAAACAGCTAAAATTGCATTACGTAGTGCTGAAAATAAGAAAGTACAATATATACTTGATGACCAAACAATTGAGATACTTAATATGGAAGGAGAAGAATTCTCTGAAAATGATTATGGTATCTTAGTAAGTTCTACTACTAAAGCAATGGAACTTGAACAAGCTATTAAAGGTTATGCTCAAGCATTTATTCAAAATGGTGGTTCTATGTCAACAATTATGGATATTTACTTTAGTCCTTCATTGATGGATATGCGTCGTAAGTTGGAAACTGCTGAAGAGCAATTACAACAACGTAATAGCGAACAAGCTCAAGAACAAAGTAAAGTTGCTCGTGAACAAATGGCTGCTCAAGCTCAATTGGAACAACAAAAACTTGAACTTGATGATTTGAAGAATCAACGAGATAATAATACCAAACGTTATATTGCAGAGATAAATGAGAAAGGTGGAAATCTTAATCCAATTGATGCAGATAATGATGGTATAGCTGACCCACTTGATAATAGTAAATTCAGACTAGATGTTGAAAAAGCACGTAAAGATTACGAAATAAAGATTAAGACACTTAATCAAGATATGCAGAAGCACGAAGATGCTATGGAAGCTAAGAAAGTTGACCAACAAATTAATCGAATTAAGAAGAAGTCAACTACATAAAAAGCTATTAGAGAATTTTCCAAATGAGTAAATTTTATATATATTCATTTGGAAAAATTTTCTTTTTACACTATATTTGTAATTCAATAACATAATAAAACATTTCTATGGAAGAAGTAAATGATTTAGATATGGGATTGTTCGGTGATAATATGCAATTAAATATGCCTTTTTATGAATCACCAGATGATACTATAGATAACGAAGATGATGAAACAGATGACGGTTCTCAAGTTAACCCGAATCTAGAACAAGATAATAACACTATCGAGGAGGATAATCCAGAGGAAGTAGATGGTGAAGAAGATGATACAGATGAAGGTAATGACGAAGGTGGTGATAAATCTTCTTCCAACCTATATTCTTCTTTAGCCACCGTTGTTTACGAACAAGGTCTATTACCTTCACTGGACATCGAAAAAATTAAAGATATTAAAGATGTTGATGGATTAGTTGAAGCTTTTAAAGTTGAAAAAGAACTTTTGGCTAAACAACAGTTGGATGAATATATTGCTAATCTTGATACTACTTCAGTAGTTCAAGCTAAAAAAGCTCTTACTGATTTAGAATCTATCACTGAAGATACTTTAAAAGATAATTTAGAATTAGCTAAACAAATTATATACGAAGATTATATTAATCAAGGTGTAGGTGAAGCTAAAGCTACAAGGTATTTAAAACGTATTCTTGACTTAGGTGAAGATGCAATTCTTGAAGAAGCTGCTGATTCATTAGTAAGTGCTAAAGAATTTCAAACTCGGCAAATTGAAGAAGCTAAAATTAATAGTGTTAAAGAATTTGAAAATCAAAAAGCTGAACAAGCTAAGTTAGATGAACAGTTGAGAAAAACTGTATATGAATCTACTGATTTGATTAAAGGTTTCAAACCTACTAAAGCTCTACAAGACAAAGTTTACAAATCTATTAATGATATTGTAGGTAAATCACCTGAAGGTTACTTTGAAAACAAATTTATGCGTGAGCGTAGAGAAAATCCATTAGAGTTTGAAACTCGTATGTATATGTTCTATGAACTTACAAATGGATTTAAAGATTATTCAAAAGTGCAATCTTCAGCTAAATCTAGTGCTGTTAAAGATTTAGAAAAGATAGCACAACAAACTAAAATAAAGGACAACGGTACCCCAATATGGATGCAAGATGACAATAGTTATGGCGGAGTAGGGCACGTGTTGAACATATAATAAATATAATTCAATAAACAAAAATGACAAGTAAATTTCAAATGACGAAAGGAATGGCGTGGAGTGGATTGACTCTGAAGAATCACATTGGTGCATTGTTCGGTTCTCAGCCTCAGCTTATTTCCCCTTTAACTACAGTTCTTCTTCAAAACTCAGGTATGAAGAACCTTGACACAACTTTATCGTTGTTCCCTGAAAAAATTCTACCTACATCTGACGATTTCGTTTGGAAAGTAGTTGGAAGTGATGAAAGGAATATTCCTTTGGTTGAAGCACGTTATAATGGTGCTGTGGTAGATGCTAACACTGTAGGTGTAGGTGCTGCTCGTTCAACATTTGAATTAGTATTTGGTGAAAAATGGTTTACTAAAATGCACTTGATTGCTGGTCACCGACCTGACGTATATCAAATGCGTATCCTAGAAGAGCCGTATGAAGATGGTCAAAACTACGTTTATACTTGTGAAGTATGGGGTGGTCAAGAATCTTTAGCAGGTATTCCTGGTGATGAGTTACTTCCTACTATGCGATTCTCGATTGAAGGTGCTCCTGTTGAGGATGAACTTTCGATTCAAGGTGCTGGTATTCAATTTACGTCTCCGTACTTAATGAGAAATTCAGTTACTTCTATCCGTATGGAGCATAAAGTTTCTGGTGCTATGATTGATTGTAAAGTTCAACCAGTTTATTTTACTGGAATTGAAACAAGAGACCCTAACACTGGTAAAGTTCATAGCTCTACAACTTGGATGCAAGAAGTATACTGGCAGTTTGAAAAAGCTCTTTCTCGTATTAAGTCACGTACAATTATGTTTGGTAAAACCAACCGTGATGAGAATGGACGTTACTTGAATAAAGGTAACTCTAACATCGAAATTAAAGCTGGTTCAGGTATCCGTGAGCAAATGGAAGTATCTAACACAGTTACTTATAACCGTTTCTCTATTCGTCTATTGGAAGATATGCTTTCTGAGCTATCTGAAGGTAAACTAGATTGGAACGAAAGGAAATTTATGCTTCGTACAGGTGAGCGTGGTGCTGCCCAGTTCCACCGTGCTATTGCTGAAGTTGCTTCAGGATGGGGTGCTCTAGGATTTGATAATACTGGTGCTAACGCTATCAAGAATGTATCTTCTAAATTCCACAACAACGCTTTTTCTGCTGGATTCCAATTCACAGAATATCGTGCTCCAGGTAACATCCACGTAATGTTGGAAGTTGACCCAATGTATGATGATAAAGTAAGAAATAAAGTTATGCACCCTGATGGTGGTGTAGCTGAGTCTTACCGATATGACATCCTTTATATTGGTTCTATGGAAGAGCCGAATATCCAAAAGGTAAAAGTAAAAGGTTCTGATGAACTTCGAGGTTACCAAGGTGGTATTCGTAATCCATTCACTGGACGTAGAGGTGGTGAGATGCAAACTATGGAAGATTCTGCAACAATGACTGCCCTTGTAGAAGGTATCGGTGCATTTGTTAAAGACCCTTCAAGAACTGCAACTCTCAAACCAGCAATTATAGACTAATTAAAATATTGAGAAACCACCTATAATATATGTTTAGTGGGTATCAATAAAATAATGCAATCGGGCAGATAGTCTCTGCCCTTTTGTTTATTACTAACAATCTTTCGGAAGAAGATAAAAATAAAGAAGAATGGAAAATAATACAGGAAAACTAGCAGGAAGTTCTAATAGTAATTTCAAGCTACCAAATGAAATAGTTATAGTTAAATACATTCCACGAAGAAAAGGAATGGCTGCAAACGTAGATGCTAATCACGTTATTGCAGGTGGAATGCTAACAAATTCAACTCGTAAATTCTCAGCACCATTGCAAAGAAATGGTTCTATTAAGAATGTACTTAGCGAAGAAGAAAAAGAACATCTAGAAAAACTTACTGGATTGAATCTTTCAGTATATGGTGATTTCTGGAGAGACTTCAGAGTTAGTCTACATAAAGAAGATGCACACAACCGATTTGATTTAAGTAATCCAATGGATTATATTTCAGTCAAACTGTTGGAGAGTCTTAAACATGATGTAGCTAAAAACTGGGCTGACCGTTTTAAAGACCAAAGTTATCAGTTTGCTATCGCTAGAGAGAATGAAGAAATGTTAGAATCTAAAGGTAAATATGATTCTAAAAAAGAAGCTTACAAATTGTATGGTAAAATTGAAGAAGACAAAGACCAACTTATTGGTGTACTTAAACTTCTTACCAATAAACCAATTTCAAAAGATTCTACACTAGATTGGATTCAACATAAAGTAGAAGAGTTTATTGATACAATGCCTACACTATTTGTGAATGCAATGAAAGATAAAACTCTTTATACTAAACTATTACTTAACCAGGCTGTTGAAGCAGGTGTAGTTGTTCAGAAGAGCAACCGATATTCTACTATTGATGGGCTTGATTTGTGTAATGCAGGTGAAGTAGCTACTTTTGATAATGCAATTGCATACCTAGATAATCCAAAAAATCAAGAAGTTAGGTCAATAATCGAAGCTAAAATTAATAAAGTTAAATAATAATATATGACAGTTCAGGAATTTAACAACCTTTTTGATATACACTATAATAATATCGCAGGTCAATCAAATCCTGATTTAGATGTATTTGAGAAAAGTAATTATTTAACTACAGCACAATTAGAAATAATTAAGAATTATTACGACCCACAGAGTAATAGAAAACAAAAGAGTTTTGAGAATACGGAGAAAAGACGTAGAGACTTAAATCAATTAGTACAGGATTATAAATCATCTGTACAAGTTATAAGCTCTAAAGGAATCCATAATAACTCAAAGTTTTTTGTTATACCTAAAGATACACTATTTATCGTTAATGAAAAAGTAGTTGTAAGCTCTACAGATTGTGATAACGGTAAAGCTGTTTCAGTTAAACCTATAACACACGATGAATTCAATACTAATATAAATAATCCATTTAAAAATCCAGACAATAATGTTGCTTGGAGATTGGATATAAGTAATATTAGTAATAACAAAGTTGTTGAAATAATATCTCCATATAAAAATTTAGAATACCAAATAAGATATATTAAATATCCTAAGCCTATTATATTAGAAGATTTAGCAACAGCATACCCAAATGAAAACTTGTCTATTGATGGACAAACTATAGCATCAACCTCTGAATTAAATGAATCTATACATAGAGAAATATTAGATAGAGCTGTTGAATTAGCATTACTGGATTATAAACCCCAAGATTTACAAGGGAAAGTTCAGTTAGATGTTAGAAATGAATAAAAACAATTATTATTATAAATTAAAACTCAAAAATTATGTTTGGACCAAATCAAGTTGGTGAATTGATGGTTGGTAATGCAGTAGCTACTGAAACAACTGTAGCAACATTTATTGCATCAGCATCTGACAAAGAACTAAAAGTACTATCTAAAGATGGTGGTAACGTTGCAGCAGGGAAACCTTTCTTCGTACTTCAGAAATCTGATGGTATTCCAGGTGGTATTGAATTCTCTGATAAAGTAGACCCTCGATACATCGATAAAATTACCGTTAGACCATACGAACCAGAAGTTGCTGGTGTATATAAAGTTGACGGATTTGCAACAGCTGGTGTTGTTGCAGAAAAAAGAACTTACGAGATTGAAATTCGTTTACAAGAAGGTTTATCTTCTGAGAATTTTGAAATTATTCAAGGTTACTATGTAACTGGTCAAGTAATAGGTTCTGATACAGCTACAACTGTACGTAATGGGCTTATCGCTTCATTGAATAAAAACCTTGCTCGTAGAGGTGGTGGTGAATTTCTAGTTGAAGCTGATGGTACAGGTATTAAAGTTACTGAAATCCTTCAACCAAACTTCCCAGGACGTGATTCAGGACGTAAACTATTGTTTACTGTAACTGGAAAAGTATTTGAAAATGTACCAACTAATGGTAATGGTTCAAATCTTAACTTCCTTACAAGTACTCAACTTACTGCACCTTACCCAGGTAATGGTACTGGTAAATGGGCTACTAATTACGAATGGTTTGTAAAAGGTTATAAATATGATAGAGACCGTCAGATGGGTGCTCCTGCTGATTTTGCAGGTGTTCCTTACTACGCTTCTAAAAGTGGTATGTATAATACTATTCATATTAAATATTTTGCTCCTCGTACTGAAACTATAGTTGAACGTCAATATAAAGTGTTAACAATTATTGTTGAAAAATCAGCAAATACTTTGGCACAAAATGCTAATACCAATGCTATCCTAGCTGATATTAGAACTGCTGTTGGAACTCTAGCTGTTGTTCCTGCTAACTTAGCTGTAGCTTAATTATTAAAATAGAATATAAACTAACCTAAAAGGGAGTTGAGTCACTACTCGCTCCCTTTTTTTATTTAAAAAAATATGAGTATAATAATAAATAATCTGGAAATCATTGAAGACGGGTCTAAGTTAGCCTTCAACCTTGAAACAGCAGAGGGATTTAATATAACTTCTTTATTGCTTTGGAAGATGGATGATTTTAAAGATTATTCTTTAGCTAAAAACTTAACTTATAAATTACAACAAATAAATAACAAAGAAGTATTTATTATAACAGCTGCTGAAGTTGACTTATCTACATTTGAAGATGTTTACTTTATAGAAGTTGATAGTAATGAAGAAGATGATAATGGATGTAGTTCCTGTTTACAACCTACTTTAGGTATCACTTACAATCTATCTAAATATTATCAATGTTTACTAGGTTATTTCTTTGAAGCTAATGATGCTAATAAACCTTGTAAAACCTGTCACGATGTTAATACTAAACCAGAAATTATATCTATCAATCTATTAATAGAAATGGTAGAAACCTCAATACAATTAGGATATTATACACAAGCTATTAATATGATAAAGAAACTTAAAAAACTTTGTCATCTTAAAAAATGTAATAATTGTCCACCTATCAATTGCAGTTCTTGTAGTAAATTTAAAATATATTAATATGTTAAATATAGAGGAAAAAGGACACGTGATGACAGTATATTCGTCATTAGAAAAATTATTTAAACAAGCTCAGTTAGAAGGTAAACTTTATCCTCAAGATGTTTATATATTAAATATATTATATAAATTACTTGGATGTAATTTTGAATTAAGTAAGTCACAATATAATTGTATATTTGAATTATACAATAATATATTATTAAATTCACAATATGTTTGTCCTATTCTAACAGCTAGTAATTACCAAACAACCCCAATACAAACTTTTACTCAAGCTGAAGTAACTGATAACAATGATTATCCAATTACATCTAAAATTATTTATTGGCAGGAAGATGACTATTCAACAAGTATTGAATCTATTCAAGCTTTAATAACAACAAATGGATATTTAGAAGATAAATTATCAGATAGTTATCAATCATTTAATACAGGTAAATTAATATCTTATAAAAGTATAGGAAGAATATCTTTCTTACTTGTAGGTTCAGGTAATAATACTTATACTATAACAGATGAACTTGGTAATAATGTAACTGATGCTTTCGTAGAATCATATATACCATCGTTAAACTCAAAATTATTTATATCAACTAATGTGTACAGTCACGGTGATATGAAATTTAAAATAAAACTAAACTAATATGCCAACAGATTATAATAATTTACCGAAAGGTAATAGAGTTCAAACACAAATACCTTTAGATGTTAAAACATATGCTAAAAATGAAAGTGAACTAGCTTATTTAGGTTCTAATGATTCTTTAGCTTTTACATATATTCAAGGTCTAACTATATATTGTGCTGAAGAAGGTACACGATGGGAATGGCGAGAAGTAGAATCTGGTCAGGAAGATACAGGATTGGTACCATTGGATTTTATATATCCTAATCCTTGGATTGCATTTGAAATTGATTATTCAGGTAAAAGATTTAATTTCTTTCAAGTACAACTTAATGGAGAACCTGGACCTGTAGGACCAACTGGAGCTACTGGAGTACAAGGTATTCCTGGAAAAGATGCTACATTTGCATTAGTAGATGGTGTTACTACTGAAGTAACAGGACTTGGTACTGAAGATAGCCCATTTGTAGTAGAGGTTATTAATCTGCAAAAAGTAGTGAATGTATTTCCATATTTCTTATCCAGTATAGATGATAATTATACATTATTTTTAGATAACTCTGCTTCAAATGTTACTGTATATATTCCTGATAATTTAATTTCAGGATTCAGTGCTGCTTTTGTACAGAAAGGTACAGGTACTATTTCATTTGAAGAAATGGGTGATACTATTTTAAGAGCTCCAATTGGTAAGAAAATTAAATCTCAATATCATCATTGTTTAATTGAAAAAGAAATTAATACTGATTCAGTATATTTAATTGGTAGTTTAAAAATATAAATATGATATTAAAAAATAAAAATATATATCGTCTTTTTAATGATGAAAATGGTGATGCAATAGAACCCACTTGTACAAAATATATTGTTGAAGTATTAGTTCCCACTAATCTTGTGTTTCATTATACTGATTGTGAAGATATTGCTCAAGATATTACATTAGGTGAAGGAACTCATATTATATGTGCTCACGAAGGACCTACTACAAGTGCCGCAAGCTCAAAATATACTATCGCTTTAGATGGTGAATGTTAATAATAAAATCTACAAAAAATGACGATAGAATGTAATGAAATACAACAAGTTGGAAATGAATTGCTAATAGCATTCCAAGATTGTAATAAAATAAAAAATAGTGATTTAAGAAAATTAGTAGAGTTAGTTCTTGCTGTAAGTACCTGTAATAATGGTGGTCCTGATTATAATACTTTAATAACTGAAGTATATGAACCAGTATCTGACCAAGTTATTACTTATGAACCTAATAGTTTCCATAGTGTTTCTATTATGGTATTAGCAGGTAATATTGAAGAAGAATCTAATTTAGGTACTGTTACATATCCAACAGGTACAGTTCTTAATACGGAATTTACAAATCTTAATCAAACAACTTTAACCTTCACTGTAGTTGCAGGAAGTCAAGTAGTTGTTAAATATTTAATAGAAACAGTATAATGGCAAAAGTAAACGGTTCATTAGGTCAGACAGGACAATCTCAATCTGGAATTACTAATCAAGATAACTTTGATAAATTTAAATATATCATTGTACAAACTACTGACATAAGTGAAGTTGTTGATATTATGAATAATCTTAATCCATATATAATTAATGATATTACCAACCCATTGTGGATTGTAGCTGTTAAGTATGGTATTAATAAAAATTCTACTCCAACCAAATATATTTATAAAGTAAGTAATTTAGGTAAAGGAACATATGGTTTAAATCAGACTCCACTTACACTTGGTAATATAGAATTAATTAGTGTATTAAATTTAACTGTAGAAAATGTTGAAATATTACCTAATACCCAAATATTTGATTTAGGTAATATTAATAATGTTAGTATTTCAGATTATGTAAATACTTTAACACCATCAATAACCCTGCAATCTCAACTAATAGGATACAGATTGTTTAAAACAACTACAGGAGATTATTTATATATTTCTAATGAGGGTACTTATGGACAGAATGATTTACAAACCGTAGATGAAGATTTTCAAATTTTATCAACAACTATAAATGTTAATTCTACATCAATATATCATCAGTCATTCACTTTTGAAGGTTCTTCAGATTTTAATTTAGATTTTCCTACAAATAATGTCATCTCTGTCAGTGTAAATGGTCAAACATTGAATCAAGTAGTTCCTGGACCAATTCAATATGAAATTAGTGAAGATATAATTCTTCATATATATGATACACTTGAATATGATGATATTATAACTATTACGTATAGTCACGTAATAACAGATACTGAAGGATTTACAAAAGCAGAAATTATAGCTTTGATTAATCAAGCTTATAGACAAGAATTTACTTTAAGTTTCCCTAGAGTAAGAATTTCAAATACTGGTGTTCCAGGAACATATCATATATTTTCACCTACTGCTGGAGATAGTGCTTTAAATATAACAACTAATATAGGTATTAGCGATACTAACTTAATTGGTAATTATAATTTTGCAAGAAATCAAGTGGTAACGGTAGCACCATATGATTGTAGAGTAGACCATATTTACAGTCAACAAAATATATCAGGTGGTGCATATTATGATATTGTAATATATAGAGGTACAAAACATCCTGATGAACCAATTAATTTTAGTTTTGTAAATAAAGTAAAGGTTGCACAAGTAAGTAGTGCAGATGGTCAACAATCAATTTATCAAAATATTGCTGGTACAGAAACAATTAAAAAGGGTGATTTTATATTTATACTTTCTAAGTTAACTCATCCAACTCTTCCGAATACTATATCATTAGGTGGATTACATATAAGATTTAAACAAATATAAATGGATTCAACAATAAAAATAAAAGATGGTCAATTACAGAATCCTGGTGGTAATGGTAATGGTCAAACAATAATACAAGATAATAGATTTATATTAAAAAATATAGGTACTATTGATACTGATACACCTGTTAATGTTGCAGCTGCTATAAATTCTTTACAATCATTTGTTGTAACTGAACACCAAATACCCATATTTAATTATACCAAGCGTATAGGAGAGAATACACAAGTAGTTGATGTAATATTATTAATGTTAGGTAAGGGTACATATGGTTCAGGTGGCACAGTTGTTACAGTAAATAATGTTAAAGTTATTTCACGTTATTATGCAACAACTTTAAACATTGAAGAATTAATAAATACTCAAAAAGTTGATTTAGGTGATATAGGTGCTTTATCAATATCACAACATATAAATGAAAATGATTCAATCTTTATTCAAGACCAAGCTGATGGATATGTAGTATTTAAAGCTATAATAAATGGATTAGAAAAGAGTTATCTATATTTAGGTCCTGGTGGAGATTTTGGTCTTGATGCAGATACAATACTTCAACAAGATTTTCAACCATTGTATGCTGAAATTGAACAAACTGAATTTGAAATTCCTTCTATTGATGAAGTAATATCTCAAGGTGGAAATACAACTTCTGGGTCAGTTAACTTTACATCAGGAAGTTCTAATGTTACTTTTAACAATGGATTGGGTTACACATCGGGAATGAACTCTGAAAGAGTTATTGTAAATAGAACAGATTTTGATGGAATTTATACTGTAATTATCAGAGGTAATAATATAGAGTTTAGTAAAGATGATGGTTCAGTATGTACATTTTATCCATCATTATATGGTAATACCACAAATATATTTTTACCCGATGCAGATGGAACACTAGCTACTGAAGAATATGTAAATATAGCTATAGCCAGTAGTGGTGGCGGTGGAGGTGGTGGTGTAACCGAACAGCAGCTTGATGATGCTATTGACGGTGCAAATGCAACAGCGCAAGGTTACGCAAATACAGCGGAAAGCAACGCTATTGCTGCGGCTGCGGCTGCGTTGGCAGGGGATATAGAAGTAAATAACATTACAGCGGTAGGCAGTATTGATGCAGCTTCTGTGTCTGCAATTAATAACGTTATAGGTTCTAACATAACCGCAACCAACGCAACCGATATAGCCACTTTACAATCAGGTAAAGTTGACAAAGTTACAGGTAAAGGACTTTCAACAGAGGATTATACTACAGTAGATAAAGATAAAGTATCTCTATTATCAGGTACAAATTCAGGTAACGAAACAGCAACCACAATTGGTACACTTGTAAATGGTGCTACATCTAAAACAACACCTGTTGATGCCGATATGATTCCTTTAATGGATTCAGCGGCTTCAAATATTATCAAGAAATTAAGTTGGGCGAATGTTAAAGCAACTCTGAAAACTTACTTTGATACTCTTTACGCAACAGTAGCTGACTTAGCTAATTTAGAGAGATATTTTTATAGAAGTATAACACCTTCAACTATTACTGCTGGAACTACTACTCCTGGAACAGGTGATGTAGTAATGAGGTCTATAACAATTGCACCAAATACATTTGCAGTAGGTTCTTTATTGAAAGCTTCATTTAACGTAAGTAGAACAGCCAGCAATTTAGTTTATGCTGCTTATTATCTAACTACAACGCCTCCGACAGTAGGTTCATCACCGCCCGTAGGTTCAACACAAGTAGGAGGTTTTTATACATCAGGAGCTAGTGAACTTAGTTTTATATTTAGTAGAGTATTTGTTATAAAATCTGATGGTTTACACGTAAATAGAGTAGAAGGTACAGGTGCAGTAGATAATGAAAGAGGTAGTACAATAGCTGCTCAAATCATTCCTTTTAATCCATCTACTACCTATTATCTTATGGAAATAATAAATAGAACTAATACTAGTAATGGTGTTGCAAGTGAAGCATCATTTGTAAAAGGAGTGAAATAATATAATTATGAAAATTACAATATATAAAAGCGGAACTGCTCCAGAAATATTTGGTGAACATCTTGACGTAGTAAATTCATTATTAGATATAGGTGCTAAAACATTTGGTGTTGATATTGAAATTGAAGAAGATTTACCTGAAGATACTCCTGAAGAAAATGAATTATACATAGTAAATTTACAGAAATTTAATATTGTTCCTGGTAAATTATTTAAAGATTCAGATGGTCATTATAATGATGAACAATACAGAATAGCCTATAACAATGGTTTAGGTGTACAAAGTGCAATGGTTTATGCAAAAGAGAATGGATATAAAGGTTGTTTAATGCCTAATAATATATACAGTTTCACATACAAGAAAGCCGAAGTAAAACAAGATATTTATACTAAAGGTGTTATTTACTTATTATCTGACCAAGTATTAGACCTCAATGGTTCTACATTTCAGGTTATATATGACAGCACCAAAAAGTCACCATATCATACAGCACCTGAATCTGAAGCTTGGAAATTAGAAGGATGGTTAATAGCTACTCAAAATACCATTAATGCAGAAATAACCAATGGTACATTAAAAGGTGATGTTTATGAACGTTCTTTTAATGATGGTGGTACTGGTTTTAATAGTGAAAATGGTAGAGAACAAACTTCTGGAATTTCAATTTCTACCAATTCATATGGTGTCGATATAAACAACTTAGACATTAGTGGTTTTATGGGTGATGGAGTAAGAATGGTAACTCGTGGTTTCAGCTACGCTCATAACTACTTTATTACACCTAAGATTATTGAAATGACTAAAGGATATTATAATCCTGATGGTTCATTAACAATTACTGAAGGAAGTTTTTATACTAACGAAATTTTGAAAATTGATAGAAGTCAATTAGCAACTAAATGTCCATTATATCCTAATCAATTACAATTACAAACAGGTGGTGGTTATACTAGGATTCCTAAATTCGGTGGACAACAATTTGTAGAAGTAGTTTTCTTTGATTCTAATAATGTATTTATAAGTAAACAAACTATACAATATCTTGATATTTTTACATTACCTGAAAATGCAGTTGGAATACGTTTGCAATTAAAAGATATTGATTCTAATATTTTCGTACATCCACATATCGCATTTACTCAAGTAGCATCAAGAGATGTTATTGTAAGTCATTGCGATATACACGATAATCATAGAGGCGGTATTTCTAATTGTGCAGATAACACAATTATTGAATTTAATAACATTGAAAATAACGGAATGGATTGCGGTATTGGTGCGCCAATATTTCCCGATTCAACGAGGTATGCAATTAATTGTGAGGACCACGTTAGTAATAATGTTATTATACGTTATAATACTATAAAACGAGGTTTTGCAGGAATTGGTGTTGGTTGTTATAAAATGGAAATTTATGATAACGAATTTGAAAATATTGGAGGAGTATCTGTTTATAATAATTTAAGTACGATAATTAGAAATAATATATTTAGAAATAGTGGTCAGATAGGTATAAGAAAAGGTACTATTTCTGCTGATATTCTTTTTGATAATAATACAGTTATAAATGATTCAAATACAACTTTCTCTATAACAGCGGTTGACGGAACATCAACAGCATTATTTACAAATAACAATATTACAGGAAAAAATATACAAATACAAAGGTCTGAAGATGTTAAAATTTTATTTAATGATAATATTTTAAATTCAGATTTACTAGTTGGTAAATTAAATTATATAGCACAAAATATTAATGTTGATGAATTCTTTAGAAACACTGTTACTTGGATAAATGAAGATAATTATCTTAAACTTTCACTATTTTATAAATCTGGTGGTTTTAATAAATTCATAAATGTTGATTTTGCATCAAAAGCTAATTTAGGAACTGTAATTAATTTTACAAATGAAGAATTTACTGAATGCCATATCAACCCTATTGTAACTCCAAGTAAAGTGGGTGAATATTTAGTTGATATATCTAATTCAAAATTCAATGATTGTTTAATATCACCTTTTAATGGTTATATAAAAAATCCAACAAAAATTGAAGTTTCTAAATTAACACTTAATAATTGTGAGATTAACATAAAAGGTAAACAAACATTTGTAGCTAAGTCATACCCCAACACAATAGATTATGAGGTGAAATTAATAGGTTGTGAAATAAATTATCTCGAAGAAAACCACCCATTATTAGTGGCAACAACATCACCAATAACAGAAATTAAAATAATATGAACCTACTAAAATAAAATTAATGAAAATACTGGACCAAAATCCAAAAGAGTATTTTGACAAAATTGTTGATGCTAAGAAAGAAGATAGACCTTGGGTTTTATCAGTTGTACTTATTTTTTGTTCTTTTATAGTAGCTGTTGTATCCTTCTTTGTATTTAGAGCTGGAGAAGAAAAAGCTACTGCTAGAGCAATTAAAGCTGAAACAATGCTTGAGACTCAAAGGGTTTTAAATCTAACTGATGCTAAAAATTGTCCTCAAGAAGTAAGAATGGCTGAAAAAGCAAGAGATGAATTTCACGAAGCAAGATACTTACTTTTAGAACAAAAATATTTAAATGAACAAAAAGAATTCTTAACTAAGTTTGAACAACTTCATAGACAAAGTATAAATCTTAGAAATGAACAACAACGAATTAACAAAATAGTAAGAGAATGATAAGAACAATTCTTATATCACTACTTTTTGTATTTATAACAAGTTATAAACCTTTAACAGAAATACATTATACGCCTGTAAACAAAATACAAGAAGTTGATTATGTAAACAAAATTCAAAATAACTTTAATGTGGTTGAAAATGACCTGGAAGAAGTTAAAGATATTTTAAACGACCCTAAAAAGCTTAAAGATATTAAGCGTAAAATTAAAAGAAATAAATAATGGCAGCAGATAAAATAACCTTAGAGAGAATAAAGCAATCACATCCTAAAGTACGTGAAGAACTATTACAAATATATAATCATATAAATGAGAAGATACTTGGTAAAGGGGTTCGATTAAGATTCTCATATGTGTATCGTTCACCTGAAGAGCAAGATAAATTGTTCTTACAAAGACCTAAAGTAACTGATGCTAGAGCTTGGCAAAGTATTCATCAATATGGACTTGCTTTTGATATAGTATTAATGTATGATAATAATGGTGATGAAAACTTTGAAGAAGCATCTTGGAATATGCGTAGAGACCACGATAAAGATGGTATTGCTGATTGGTTAGAAGTTACCAAATATTTAGAATCTAAGGGGTGGAAAAATGGTTTTATTACTAATGGTAAAAAATGGGATTTTCCACATTTCCAAAAAGACTTTGGATTGAGCTGGCAAAAAATGAAAGCTAAAATTGATAGTGGTAGTTATTGTTCAGAAAATGTAAATGGTATACCAATTAAATATATAAACATATAAGTATGAAAATAAATATAAAATGGGCACTGGTAATAGGTGCCCTATTATTATTGTTAGGAGGTTTTTTAATTGGTCGTTCAACAAAACAGACAGTTATTGAAAAAGTTCCAATTGTTGTACCAGGTCATTCAGGACAATCACCAATTATAGTTAATCCAACTCCTTTACCCTCTACTACTACAGATACGGTTATAATAGGTGGACAAACCATTGTAAATGAGAACCCTATTAATGAAGAGATTGCTAATAAATATATTGAATTAGGAAAACTATATTCAGGTACTTTACTTGAACAGGAAAGACTTAAATTATTATTATCTTCAACACAAGAAGAGAGATATGAAATTCCTTTTGAGGATGATTACATTAAGATTACAGGTAATTTTAAAACATATGGTAAGTTGTTATCAACTGAATATAAATATGATATTAAACCTCGTACAGTAATGGCTGATGTACCTGTAAAGAAACCTTCTATTAATATATTAGGTGGACCTAGTGTGGAAAATAATTTAGACCTTACTAAGTTTAATGTTAATGCTAAATTAGGTTTACAAAGACGTAATGGAGATTTGATATTAGGGTCTTATGGTATATTTGATAAGTCAGTAGAAGTAGGTTACTTATTCAAATTCTAAATTACTTACAAAATATTATAAAATAATTGGGTAAAAATTAGGATTTTACAAATATATTGTTTATCTTTGTAAGTAATAATACTAAAACATAACTATGAAGTTAGAAGAAGTAAAAAGTTTTTTAAGAAATAGACGAGGTTATTTGAAAGAAGGTGGATTTAGACTTGCTGAAAGGTTAGGAACAAGAGACTTTGAAATGTGCAAACAAGCAATACGAGAAGTTAAAACTGAACTATATCAAGAAAGAGGTAGCTTAGATAAAAAACCTGAATTTGAACCTAAGAGAAATAGAGATATTTTTAATGGTGCATTTCAAAATAAAATAAAACCTGCTAAACAACCCATTGTTAAAGTAAAACAAAAACACGGTAAGAACGTTCTGATTATTGGTGATTTACATTTACCTTTTTCATTAGAAGGTTATTTAGAACATTGTATTGAAACATATAATAAATTTAACTGTAACGAAGTAGTCTTTATTGGTGATGTTATAGATAATCACGCAAGTTCTTATCACGAAACTGACCCAGATGGTGATAATGCAGGACAGGAGTTGGCTAAAGCAATTAGTCAAATTAAAGATTGGTATGAAGCTTTTCCTAAAGCAACAGTAATTATTGGTAATCACGATAGACTTATTATGCGTAAAGCTTATTCAAGTGGTTTATCTAAAATGTGGATTAGAGACTATGCTGAAGTATTAGGAGTACCTGGATGGAATTTTGTCGAATCAATAGAGATTGATGATGTTCTTTATATTCACGGTGAAGGTGGAACTGCACGGAATAGGGTGATTCAAGACTTACAATCAATTGTACAAGGACATTTGCATACTCAATGTTATGTAGAATGGGTAGTCGGTGCTAGATTTAAAGTATTTGGTATGCAAGTAGGATGTGGTATTGACCACAAGACATACGCAATGGCTTATGCTAAAGCTGGTAAAAAACCTGCAATTGCCTGTGGAGTTGTATTAAAAGGTATAACTGCAATTAATATTATGATGGATTTATAATAATAACAACAAACTCAAAGCCATTCCGAAAGGGTGGCTTTTTTTATATAACAATATGACAGAAGCACAATTATGTTATTCGGTTCGTGAAGGTGTTAGACAACACACTGATGATACTGATATATCAGATAGATATATTATGTATCTTTTTAATTTAAAAAGAAGTAAGTTTCTTAGAAATGATTTAAATAACTTACAAAAAACTATTGACCAATCTGTTATACAAACGTTATGTATGGAACTTGAAGAAGTTCATATTAATGAATGTAATGTAGATTATGATTGTGGCACTATTATGAGAACTAAATTGAAGTTACCTTCTCCTATAGAGTTACATCTTAAATCAGCTGTTATTAATGTTAAACCTACCAATAGACTAGCTGTACCATTTAACTTTGTTAATAAAACACAAGCTATATGGAGTAAATATTCCTCTTTTGGTAGAAGTATTTATGCTTTTTTAGATAATGATGATTATATTTATTTAGTTAGTGAATCAGATGCTATTAAACTTATTGAATGTATATCTGTATCAGCTATATTTGAAGACCCAATGTTATTAAAAGATTTTAATAACTGCTGTGGTTGTCAAATACCTAAACCTTGCTATGACCCATTAACTACTGAATATCCATTACAGGCACATCACGTAGATAACATTACAGAAGAAATTATAAAAACTTTAATCAGGAAACTTCAACTTCCTGAAGATGAAACTAATAATGCGGATGATAAATAGTAAAAGGACAAAGGGTAAAATATCCAAGGATTATGGTATGAGAGATTACTTTAAATACTATAAAACTAATAGTAAAAATCCTGTTAGTTCTCAGAAGTTTAATAAAGTAATATCTGAATTTAATAAAGCTATAGTTGATGCTATTATTAATGATGGTTTAGAATATACACCACCTAAACTTCAAATGACTTTTTGTATTAGAAAATATAAAAAGCTTATTAAAATTGAAAATGGTAAGTTAGTAAACAATAATCCTATTGATTGGAAAACAACTAAACAATTATGGGATGATGATGCTGATGCTGCTGAAAGAAAAATACTTATTAAGTTTTTAAATAATCATACTTCTAAATACATTTTTAGAATAAAAGTTTTAAAAACTGGATACTTTTATAAAAACAAAAAATTCTATAAATTTAAAGCTTGCAGAAGTTTTCAAAGAAGATTAGCTAAAAGAATATTAGACCCTAATCAAGATAACTTTCAGGCATATGATTTATACTAATACTACAAAATATGGTGAATGGTAAAAGTGTCTCAATAGGCACAATAATGTACAGGGTTCTAAGAAACCCACTTTGTTCAGATATGTCTTATGACCAATGTGCTGAATTTGCTTTGGAATATTTAAGATTATTAGGCTCACCTTTATCATTTTCTGATAAGATAGCTTGTATTACTGTAAAGAATTATAAAGCTGAAGCACCTAAAGATTTAGTTCATTTACGAGGTATTAAATTTGGTGGCGTAGCAATGAGATATGCCAGTGATGTATATCATAATGAAGAAGATAATGTTACCAGTGAATTAACTTATACACTTAATAACTGTGTTATTCAAACTTCATTTAAAGATGGAGAAATTGTGGTATCTTATAAAGCAATTGAAACTGATGAATTTGGTTATCCACTTATTCCAGATAATGAATCATTTAAAAAAGGTTTAGAATATTTTATTATTCATATGTATATCGAACCTTTATGGGCTATGGGTAAAATTCAGGATAAAGTATTCAGTTATTATGAACAAAAAAGACATTTCTACTCAGGTCAAGCAAGCACATCTATGATGGTAGCTAATTTAGACCACTTAGAAACAATGATGAATTCAATTAATAGATTAATTATAGATGTTAATCCACAGGAAACATTTTATAAAAACTTTGGAAGTAAGGAAAATATAATTCGACACTAATATGAACAAACAAGTAAAACATACTTATGGGGGTATGAATCAAGATGTATCCAAATATAAGTTTCCACCTAATATATATTTTGAAGGTAGGAATATTAGGATTGTGGCTACTGATTCACAAAGTACTAGTGCCGTTACTAATGAAAAAGGTAATACTTTAAAGGTTACTATTCCAATTCCTGTAATTAATCAAACGAATATAACATATAATAATAAAACACTTCCTTATAATACTCCAGAATTGAATCCTACGATGATTTCTGGCACGCAAACTATTGTTGGACACTCTTTCATCAGAGGCTATATTATCGTGCTTACAACGGACGATAATGGCTTTGATTGTATTTGGAAAATTGATGAGAAAACATATGATATTACTTTACTATATGTAAGGAATATGGGTTTTCATACAAATAATCCAATTCAGGTAATTAATAATTATGAAAATAAGGCTATAGATAAAATATATTGGGTAGACTCTGTTCATCAATTACGTTTTATTAATATATACCATAGTATAGATAATGGTGATTTAGAGGAATTAATTGATTTAAGTATTAACTCAATTGAGTCTGTAGGAGAATTTACATTTTCCCAACCACAAATTACAGATATATTATCTGGTGGTATACACACATCAGGAATGATTCAGTATGCTTATAATTTATTTAAAGTAAATGGTTCTCAAACTAGGATAAGTCCATTAAGTGAATTAGTACCACTTGATAAAGGTGATGGTAATGGTGGTGGAGAAGTTAATGAGATAACTGGTACTACACCTGTTATTAAAATTACAAACCTTGACCCATTATATACTAATATTAAATTATATGCTATAAAGTATACATCCTATAATGAACAACCTTCAGTAAGTTTAATATTAGATTCTAGTATTGTAGGACTCACTGAAATTACTCATTATGATGATGGTAGAATAATTAATACTATTTCATTAGAAGAATTATTATATTTAGGTTCTGATATTATAATTCCTAAACATATAGCTACTAAACATAATAGAATGTTTTTAGCTAATTATAAAGAAAAGAACTATAATTTAGATATTGATTGTAGAGCTTACTCATTTCCAGAATTAGATTTTACAACAAGGATATATGACCAAGTTATAAAAGATGAGGAAAATGATGTACTAGCAGGTTTAGAGTTAATAACTGTTGATTCAACTTATAATGTACCTAAAAAACATTCTGCAATTAATATTAACTATGAATATAATAAATATCAATATAATTCATCCATTTATGGCGGAGAAGGTAAATATTTAAAATATAAATTAGTAAGAAATGAAGTAGGAATTAACGATTTTACTGAAGAAGATAGTAAGAAAAGATTCTTAAAAGATGATGAAATATATAGAATAGGACTGGAATTTTTTAATTCATATGGTCAGGTAACTCTTCCTAAATGGATTGCAGATTTTAAAGTATATACAGATGTTTTATCTAATCTTAACGGTAATTATGCCAGTATTGAATTAACATTTAAAGGTGAGTTTTATCAATGGTTAAATACAAGTTCTAACTTTTTAGATGAAAATGGTAATTATGATGAAAATCTAAAACCTGTTGGTTATAAATTACTTCGTGCTCAGAGAGGTCTTTCAGATAGAACAATTCTTTGTCAAGGTATATTAAATAGTATGCTATCTCAAACTTCAGGTGATAATACAAATTCTGAAGACTATCCTGATAAAATTAATAAAGTTAATCAAGGATTGAAACTTCCATCAATGATGAGAAGATTTGATACTTTTCTTATGCCTATGTATGGTGTAGAAAATTATCGACGTTTGGATTTACCAAACCAACAACATCCTTATGGTGGTATTTCGACTAGTTATTCTGGTAATAATCCTATAGAGAATGATGCTGGAGCAGAAGTCTATGCGGCTCACGCTGGTGGTGAAACTGTTGGTACATATCAATTTACATCATTAATACAACTATTTTCTCCTGAAATAACTTTTAATACTATTCAACAATTAGGTTCAGTTAAATTAAAAGTATTAGGACTAGTTGATAATGAAATTAACTCTGTATGGAATAAGCGTTTACGAACTACAGATTTAGCTATAATTGATGAACATAAAATTGATAATGCAATTAGTATTTGGGATAGTAAAGTCGAGGATAGTAATTTGAGTATTATAGCAGGTGGAGAAGGTAATTATCAGATTGGAAGATGGGGGTTTTTTGCTCCAGATTCAGAAGCTCATATGCATTTTAATCAAACCTATAGAAAATATGGTGATAATTTTATAAAAGCTAAAGCTGAATATGATATATATGGTACACCTGTATTAGTGGAATTAGGTCAAGGTAGAGCTTTATATAATAATGATGCATTACTCGCATATACTAATTCATTAGAACAATTATCTACAGATATTGGTACTGGTGGTAATAATCCAGCACACGCAATTACATCTATTAATACTTGGGGAGCTAAGAATATTACTTTAGCTTTAGGTCCAAATGGATTATCACCTGAAAGTAGGATTACATTAGAACAACTTTATCTTAACACAGGTATTAATGACCCAGGTTCAGCTATTATTGCAGAAATTGTATTACCTGAAGAAATGATATATTTAAGTAATATATATGGTGGTAATTCATATGAAGCTAAGAAACGTACTAATTATATTGAAGTTGGTGAATATCAAAATATAAATAATTCAATTTATAATTGTCTTAATATTGGAGATACTTTTATATCTAATTTTGATTTTACTAAGCTTGTTAAGACTGAAACTGAGTTATATGATTTCCGTGTTCAGCAGGTTACAGAGATAGTATCATTTCCAGTCGAAACAACTATTGATTTGAGTAATAGAAATGATTTTAGTTTAACTCCTTGGGATAACAGATTTCAACCTCGATATGATGAGTATCATAAATACAATAGAGTTTACTCTCAAGAATCTAACTTTATTATTAGAAGAGATTTAGACTATAAATTTAAAGTTGTTAAAGATTATGATACTAATATTATAGCTAGTAAAGCTAAGACAGCAGGAGAAGTAATTGATAGTTGGACTGATTTACAGATTAATAATGTAATTACACTAGATGGTAAATATGGTCCTATTAATGCACTTAATAACTTTAAAGATGAAATATATGCACTACAAGACCAAGGTATAGCCTTTTTGTCTATTAATCCTAGAGTTCAAATTCAAGGGTCTGATGGTATAGGTCTTCAACTTGGTACAGGTAATGTATTAGATAGTTATAAATATATTACTGATAATTCTGGTACTAAAAATAAATGGTCATTAGTAAACTCACCTGAAGCATTTTATTATTATGATACTCTTAATAATTCATTGAATGTATTTAAAGGTGGAGTAGGAGCATTGTCTGATATTAGAGGTCTACATAGTTTCTTACATAATAATATTAATTATGATATTATTAGTAAAGATAATCCTATTATAGGTCAAGGTATATCTTCTGGTTATGATTATGATAATAATGATGTATTTTATAGTTTCTTACAAAATGATAAAAAGTTTACTATATCATTCAATGAAGGAAAATCATCATATATAAGTTTTTATGATTATCATACAAGTAGATATATTAGTAAAGGAGATAACTTAATTATATTAGATAATACTAATAAATCATTATATAAACAGTATGATGGTAATTATAATGAGTTCTTTGGTATAACTTATCCAAGTTATATTACATTACTTGTTAATCCTGAAGCTGATTTAGATACTGTATTTGATAATATTAAATTCAAATCTGAAGTATATAAGAATGGTATTGACCAGGAAAATCTTACTCTTACACACGTTAGATTATATAATGAATATCAAGACTCAGGTTTAATATCATTAGTTCTAGGTCGTTCAACAAATCTTCGTCGTAAGTTTAGAGATTGGAATGCAATATTACCTCGTAATAATGGTACTAGGGAACGTATAAGAAACCCTTGGGTGTTCTTACAACTATATTTTCAAAATGAAGATAACTTAAAACTTATACTTCACGATACAATCGTAGACTATACGATATAATAGAATACCAAATTAGCGGTATAGTTTATACTTATCAAAAGATATAAATTATACCGCTTTTTATTTGGAATGAATACTTAAATAACTTATATTTGTATAAATACAAATATGTATTAAAATATATATAATATGCCAGATAGAAAAAAACCCATTAAAGTTAAGGACAAAAATGACCCTAGATATAAAGCTTATAAGGATAGTTTAGATACATTTAATTTTACTAAAAATAAAATTAAATCAATTAAAAATAACCCAGATATTTCTGCTCAAGATTTAATAGAACAAACAGCTAAATTAAAAGATTTTAAACATAAAGACATTGAATCTTATAAATATCCTGGAAAAACTAATATACAACCTGATTTTTATTATGGAACAGGTGATAAAGGTAAACCTTTTATGGCAACTATACCTAGATATAAAGAACCTCAACAACCAATTATCTTAGAAAGTGATAAACCAAGAGAAAAAGTTAATCCTCTTGATTTAAAATTTAATCCTATAGGTCTTAAAACAAGCAATACTATACCTGAAACTGACTCAAATGTAACTATATATCAACCAACTGCTAAGAATTTTAAAGTTAGAGATGAAATTATACAACCTTTTGGTGGTAGTACAACCGATTATATTATAAATGGTCCTGAAGATTTAATGAGAAGTGATTTAGGTCCTGGTAATAAACGTACAATAACTCCACAATATGCTATGGGTGGAACATTAAATACAAATAATAAACAAACTATGTTAAACGAATTTAATGAAGGTGGCTCACATGAAACAAATCCATTAGGTGGTATTCCACAAGGTAATGGTAATACAGTAGAACAAGGTGAAACACGTAAAGGTGATTTCATATATAGTGATAGAATTACTCTGACACCAGATGTAATTGAACAATTTGCTTTACCTAAATCACTTACACATAAGACAGTAGCTGAAGCAAGTAAAATAATGAATAACAAATTTGAAGGTAGAAATGATAGAATATCTGATTCTACTAAACGCAATCTATTAGATAAGGTTGCACAAGCTCAAGAAACTATTAAAGCTAAACAAGCTGCTTTAGCTGAAGCTCAAAATGCTAATGCTACTCAAGTTCCTGATATGATGAACGGAATGATTCCTCCAGGATTTGAAGGTCAAATGGTATTCGGTGGAGATATGATGACTGATGATATGGGTATGGATATACTTAAAACTGGAGCTACAGCTGGATTGAATGCTTTACTTCCAGGTTCTGGTGCTATCGCTGGACCCGCAATTGATATGATTGGTGGAGCTATTAATAAACATAAAATGCGTCAATCATTCTTAGAAGATGAAAGAATGTCTACTATGAGAGATATTAATATGCAACGTTCTGATTTTGCTAAAGGTGGACCACTTAAAAAACCAGGTCTAGTAACTGATGATTATACAACTCCATCAATAGATGGTATATCTCTAAAGACTCTACCTTTTAATTTGGATTACAATAACCAAATAATTGGTCAAGAGGAAAATCCGACCATAGCACCATTAAATCCTGTTAACTATAAAACACCACAATCACCTCTATCAAAAGTTGGTGATGTGTTAGGACAAGCTGCTAGATATGCTCCAATTGCTGCTAATGTAATGCAGTTAAATCGTATGAAAGGACCTGCTCAGCAACGTCTACAGAGATTAGACCAACGTTTCAATCCTGAATATGTAGATGAGAGAAGTGGTCAAATTATCGCTGATAATGAAATGAATAATACTATTGGTGCAATTACTCAAATGGGAGCTTCTGAAGGAGCTATGAGAAATAGTTTGCTTGGAGCTGGTTTAAATAAAGCTAAAGCTTTAAGTGATATTCAAATGAAAGCTGCTGCTCAAAATATGAATACTAATATGCAAGGTCAAGAATTTAATGCTAATATTAATAGAGTCAATCTTCATCAAGCTAATACTGAAATGGATATTAATGATAGAAATTCTGCTAATTTTAGAAGTCAAAAATCTAAACTAGTAGCTGGTATTGCAGAAGGTATTGGTGATGTTGGTAAAGAAGAAACTTATAAAAAATTAGCTAAGGAAACATTTGGTTATAAATGGAATGGTAAATATTATATCAAACCTGATGGAACTACAATTACTCCACAAGAATTTAAACTTGAAGCTGATAGTAAAAATACTACTCAAAATAGATTGGGTGGTTTTCTAAATAAAAAATTACGATAATGAATAGATATGATGATGTAACTGTAGCTAAGTTTAACCCCTTATCTATGCAGGAAATAATGATGGTTCCTATGATGAAGCGTAAACAACACGATGATTTAGCTGCACAACAGGAAGCATTAAGACAGGGTTTAGCTAAAGTAGACCCTCACGATAAATATTATGAAGAAGCATTACGTATTAAAAATGGTTTAAACGATAGAATATCATCTCAAGCTGAGTTATTAGCTAAACAAGGTATTAATGGTACAACTCAACAAGATTTTTTAAAACTTAATAGAGAGTATCAAGATACTACATCTGCTACGGGTAAACTTGGACAAATAAATGCTCATAAAGTTAACCTTAATAAAACATATGCTGATTATGTAGAACGTTCTATTAAAGCTGGTAATTCACCTATGATTGCTAAAATGCACGCTGAAAAAGCTTTACAAGAACATATGCAAGAACCATTATATGACGATAGAGGTAGAGTTATCGATTATAGCATTAAAGGTGACCCTGCTAAATATATTGATGTAGCTAAACGTGTACAAGATTATGCTACTGCTGCTGGATTTACAAGTTCAGAGTGGGCTAAAGCAGCTGGAGCTCTATCATATGATAAAGCGGGTAATAGATATGTTATTAATAGAGATGCTTCAGGACTTACTGAAACAAATAGAAATAATCTGAATAAAGTTTTAGAAACTCTTAATAGAGAAATCTCTGACCCATCTAATGAAGTGCGTCAATCTATTGATTATAACTTTAGAGACCCTCAAAGTGTATTAACAGATGTGCAAACTCAACTTGGTATCTATACTGAAGATAAAGTTAAAAATACTCAAGGTCAGTCGGTAGGTTCTGTAGATTGGGTTAAACAAGATGATATTGTTGATGATTTAGATGCTGTTAATGTTGAAGGTGTTGATGTAAGTCCATCTGATGATTTAATTGATAGACTGAATGGTATATCATCTGTAGATGCTAAACCTATAGATATTATTGCTGCCAGAGCGGGAGCTTATAAAGAAAAACCAGGAGATATTAAGATAAAAACAATTAATGATGCAGTAAATTCTCCTGAATATCGTAAGATTGCATATGGTGTCACTAAAGGTACTAAACTAGAAGGTAAAAAATGGGATTCTCCTGAAGTGAAAGCAGCAGTTATAAAATATCTAAAAGATAATTCAAATGTAACTGTTCAAAATAGATATGTTGACCCTAATAGTAATAAACAGGGTAGACTATTTGCTAGTCAAGAAATTCCTAAAGATAAAAAAGCTGCAAGTGATTTAATTTTAGAACGTGCTCAACGTGGTGCATATGAAGTTCGTGATGAAAATGGTGATGTTATTGAAAAAGATGATTTAGGTAAATATAAGTTTACATATAGTGGAGATATGACACCTAAATCTATTATTAGAAGAAAAGGTAGTAAACAAGGTATATTTGATAATCCTAAACAGAATATTGGAGCTCGTACAGGAGTTTTAATTGATGAAGATGGTAAAGCAAAAACTGTTTATATCAGTAGAAGTTCTGATGATTTTGATACACCTCAATTTAAAGCGATGAATGAAATTAATGCAATATCTAAAATTGCTGACCATAAACCTAGTATTTATCATCGAATAAAATCACAAGTATTTACAGGCTGGGGATTAGAAGATGTTGAAGTAAAGTATAATAAAAATAGCGGAACTTATAACCTTAGATATAAAGAAGGTGGTAAACAAATGCCTACATTGGAATATAGTGATGATGAATTTCAATCACTAATATTAGAGGCACATAAAAAAATGAGATAACTATGGAAGAAGAAGAATTACAAGGTTCAAGTCCTACAAATAATACATCTCCAATAAATAATACACCTCCAAAGCAAAGTTTCACTCAACTTGCTAGAACAGTAGGTACTACACCTAATGAATTCTCTAAATTAGCTAAAGCATATTCTAATAACTTACACTATAATACAGGGTTTGGTAAATCAAAATATGATGAAGGTTTTAATTTTGATGCACAATTAGATGAAAATGACCCATTAGCTAGTGTAAATGAACATAGAGCTAATAATCAAAGTTGGGCTACAAAGTCAGCTGCTGGTATTGCTAGAATTGGTGTTAAAGCTGTTAGTGAAATTGCTAAAATGCCAGGATATGTTGGTGGAGCTATTATGGCTATAGATGCTAAAGAAGGTGAAGGTTTTGAAACTGCATTTAATAATAAATTTATTCAAGCTATTAATGGTTTTAATGAGGAAGTTAATACTGAATTACTTCCTGTATATGTAAAGAAAGCTGTAAGCGAAGGAAATCTATGGGATAATATTAGTTCTATAGATTTCTGGGCTACAGAAGGAGCTGATGGTATTGGATATATTGCATCAATGTTTGCACCTGGAGCTGCTATTAAAGCTTTAGGTGTAGGTCATAAAGCAATGGGTATAACTGCTAAAGGTCTATCTATGGTAAATGGTGAAGCTAAATTAAATGGAGCTGTTAGAGCTTTAAGTAATTTAGGTATTACTGCTAACAGATTTGATGTTGCTGCTACAGCGATGGCTAATACATTATTTGAGTCAGGTGCTGAAGCAGGTTCAGCTATGCAAGCATTAGATGAGCAAAAAGATTCTATCATTGCTAAATGGTTATCTGAAGGTATGACTCCTGAACAAGCTGAAGCTCAATTCACTGAGCAAAAAGGTTTGTTAGGTCGAGATATATTTACATCAAATATGGGTATATTATTAGTACCTAACCTTATTCAATCTAAAATGATATGGGGTAAAGGTGCTCCAAAAGCATTAACTGTTGGTGATGCAACTGTTAAAAATACAGCTAAAAATGCAATCGGTAGAATTGCAGGTGCTACTGCATCTGAAGGTTTTATTGAAGAAGCTGGTCAATCTACAGTTGAACATATGTTTAGTGAAAAAGCTAAAAGAGGTCAATTGAATAAATCAGGTATTACTGATGATTTTAATATAGGAGAACTTGCTGATTCATACTTAGATACTATATCTAGTACTGAAGGTCAAAAAGCAATGTTTCTAGGGGCTTTCTTAGGGGGTGGTATGGCAGCATATCACGGTTATAAAGGTGATAAAGCTGAACGTAACCAAACTAATGAAGTATTAGCTAAATCTAAAGAACAAGTTGATAACTTTAATAAAATTATTGAATCAGATATTTATAAAAGAGATGCTGATAATAAAATTATATTTGATGCAAATAATAAACCTGAATTAGATGCTGTTAAAGTTGTTGAAGTTGCAAGAGCTTTAAAAGCTACTGAAGAAGATAATGCTAAATTTGAAGAAGCAGCATTAAATGGTGATTATGAAACTGTATCTGAACTTAAAGATAAAGCTATAACTCAACTTATTCGACCTTATGCAACTCAAGGTGAAATGGGTATTCAAGCTTTAAGACAACATCTTGAAGAAACTTCTAAAGCTGAAGAGATTAAAGGTTTAGTTAAACCTGAAGAAGTTAAACAAACTATTGATAAAGCAGTAGCTCAAGCTAGTTATATGCAAAAACAATATGAAGCTTATCAGGATTTTAGTAGAGAACTTATTAATATACAACATCCTAATGCTAAACCAGAAGATGTTGAAAGTTTCTATAATCATTTAGCTGATACATTTCTAACATTAAAAGGTATTGAGTATCAACAAAAAGGTAAGCTTACTGAATTACAAAAACAAAAAGATATTTTATTAGCTGATATTGGTACTGAAATGATACGTACTGATGTAATTATTGATGAGGAATCATTTGATGATGCTTTCAGATATGAACATATAACTGACCCAAGAGCTAAATTACTTAATGATAAAATTGATAAAGCTAAATCTAATATAAAAGATATTGATAAGTTTATTAATAATGATGTTTGGAACTCTGAAAAAGTTAACGAATCTTTTGCAAATATCGTAGAAGAAAGAAATGATATTCGTTCTCAAGAACAAAAGACTGAAGAAATTAATACTGAAATTGAATCTATTCAACAAATAAATGATATAGCTGAACTTGATAAAGTTAAAATAGATAATCCACATATTGCTGAAGTAATAGCTAAACGTAGAGAAATTTTACTTGAAGTTGAAAGATTAAAAAAAGAAGCTTTAGATGAAGAGAATCGTAAAATAGCTGAAGAAGCTTTAAATACTCCTACTGAAGTAGAAGTCCCAACTGAAAATGCTGAAGTTAATTCTGACATTAATTTAGATGGTAATCCTGAAGTTAATCCTGAAGAGGACACACCTGTTCAGAATAATGAAAATTTAACTGAAAAAGATGTTGATTCGGAAATAAGTAAACTACAACCAGGAGCTAAAGTTATTTCATATAATAGAGTAATAAAAAATGTTTTTAATTTTATAACTGACTCTTTTATTGCTTATGAGAGGAATGGTAAAGATAAATCCAATGATAAAGTTGAATTCAGAATTAACAATTTAATTAAGAATATCGAATCTGATAAAAAGAAAGAACTTCAACAAGTTGAGGATTCTTGGAAGGAAGATGTTGATGATAAAGGTTATCCAAATAGCTCATTACAACCGCTTCTTAAAGTTGTTGAAGATAGGTATGCTAAACAACTTTCAAGTTTAAACAAGGATTGGATTAAAGCTGTTGAATTAGTAGATAATAAAGATTTTACAGATATGCAATTTCTTTATGATAATTTACCTATTAATGTTCAGATTAATAATGTATATGCTCCTATTGAAACAAAACCTGCATCGGTGTCAGCACAAAAGATATTTGAAGCTGAAACTTTACCAATGCGGAAAGCTATTATTGATGCATTAGCTAATGGTCAATCAATTAGTGAATTATCTACTAATATAGTTAAACAGTTTCCAGGTCAACTAAAAGTACAACCAAATACTCAACAAGAAGATGGTTCTATGAAAACTCCAGAAAACAGTATTAGAGACCTTCAATTTTTTAAAGGGATGTCTGAGATGGAAGTTATGAAAGAGTTGACCAAAAGAGCTTATTTTGTTGATTATGATGGTATATTAACTAATGTAGTTAATCGTAAAGATAAAAAAGAGACTAAATCTGCTCATAAAGGTAAAGGTGAAGTATTTATATTTATTCCACAAAATAATGGTGAAGATTTCCCATTAAAACTCAACTTTAAAAGAATGGACTATGATAAAGCTGAAGCTGTTTATGAAGTTGTTAAAGCTTTAAGTACTGTTGCTAAAACCATAGATAATCCTAATAGAGGTTCTATGTTAATGACAGAGTTCTTAGATACACTTCAAGACGATATTAAAGATAAATTAATGTTTGCTATTGGTGATGAAATTGATTTAGTTAATAATATGGAGTCTAATGAAGCTGAAAAGACTATAGATAAACTGTTAGATATACTTGTATTTCAAAAGAGTAAAAATAAATTTACTAAGTTTGAATTAGATGAATTTGGTAATTTAAATTTAGGTTCATTATCAGGATTAAACAGAGTTACTAAAGATGAACTATTAAATGATATTCATAAAGAATCTATCATTAATTTCTTATCTCGAAAACGACATAATGTTCTTATTACTAAAGATGATAAGTTTACTTTTAATAATCCTAATTATGTTAGTTATCTTTTAAATAATAATATCATCAATACGAATGCAGTAGTCAATGAACCAACTTTTCAAGGTTATTCTACTATATATGTTAATAGAGATATTCAAGGTGTTAAACCTAAATTGAAAGTTCCTGAAGTAAGCATTCAACAACCTGTTTCAACTACTAATAATAAAGTACAAGAAATAAAAAACTTGGAAAAATCTATTGAAGGTAGAATGATTTTTAAAGCTAGTGAAGTTCCTAATGAGTTAGTAGAAATCTTACAATATGTATATGAAGATATTAGTCTTACCAAAGAAAATTATCCTAGTAAATTATATAACGATGGTGCTATGGGTATGGATATGCTCACTAGACCTGACGTAACAGGATTTTTACAAGAGTTGAGAAGTACTCCTACATATAAAGCAAGAATGAAAGAAGAAGTTATTAAACCTCGTAAAGTTGGTAAAGTAGGATTACCTGTTGAGGATGTAGCTGATTTTTCTGGTACTAATTTAGTAAATTTATTTGGTGAACCAGAAGCTCCTAAAACTGTTCAAGATATTAAGGTGGATACTACATTCAATTTTGATAAACTCGATAGTACAAAACAAACAATACTCATTAAGAAACTTACTAAAACTTTAAATGTAACTTTAGATAATTCTACAAGAGATTTAATAGCTACTAATAAAAAAGCTGTCTTTGATATATTAATAAATAAGGCTAAAGCTAAGAATGAGAATATTGACAACTTAATAAAAAGATGTAGCTAATTTGCATATGTTAAATAAATTACGTATCTTTGTAAACTTAAATAATAAAAATGGCTTGTAAAAGACAAACAAAAACAAATAGTGCTGATTCAATACTATTTAATACTATTTATGAAAACTTAGCTGACCAAAATGAATTGAAAGCTGATGAATTATATAGTTATTTTCATAGTGAAGATTTCATTGAACAATTTGGCAATTATATCCAAGATAGAACGAATGAAACTATTCTTGATAGAGTAGATGAAAATGGTGAACCTAAACTTGATTATGATGGTATAGCTAAGAAATATTATTTTGTTGATAAAACTGGAGAGAAAATCTTTTACCCTCTTATTAAGAGAGGGTTAAGGTCTCTCTTTGATTATAAACAAATAGAAGCTATAACATCTCAACTTGCTTTAAGCTATTTTAAGACTAATACTAACTACGATTTTAATAATATTGATTTCGAGACTGGACAGGAACTTCCTAATCTTACTGAATTTCTTAAACAAAAAATTAAATCTAAGGTTGACGAACTTTCACAAACAGGTGATGATAAAGATTTATTTAACTCTATGGATTTAGAGGAAAGTTTAGAACATATTGAAGAATGGAAAGATAATGTAGATGTCTTCTTTAAAAAGATAGGTCTTAAAAGAAATGATAATGTAGAGGATGAATCTTCCGAGTCTATTGAAGAAATTGAAGAAGATTCTAAAGACCCTGCATTTAATAAAGCATCATTTGAAAGAGATACAAAAGATTCTATTTCAACTAATATGAAATTGCGTTTATCTTTACTTACAGATAATAACACAAAAGATACTATTTGGAATGAACCACAGTTTGTTAAATTTGATGATATATATTCAACTTTACTTACTGTTTTATCAGACCAAGTTACTATAGGTAATGAAGATATATTTGAAATATATAAACAAGAGTTGGTAAGAGTGGCTTCTAAGAAACCATTTTTTGACCAACTTGTGTCATTTGTGAATGAACCATCTTTTTCTGAAAATGAAAAAAATGAATTTACTCAAGCATTTAGATTACATAAAAATAACTTTCTTGTAACTGAATTAAAAAATGATTTTGTTGAAAGTTATGATGAAAATTATCAGATTATTAAATCTGAAGTATTTAATCACGTAGTTAAAACAGTATCTAATTCGGGTAATAGAAGTTCAAGATTAATGTCTGATTGGGGTAATAATTTTAAAGCATTATATCAAAATCAAGATGGTAGCTTTAAGAAAGATATTTCTGAAAAAATTACTATCATTCAAAGTCAATTAGATGAACTTAATAAGTCATTTAATAATAAATCAACTACACAGGACTTTGAATCTGCTGTAAATGAATATGTTCAGATACTTAATAAATTAGGAGTAGAAACTACTGAACTAGGATTTACGCATTATCTTGATTCAGATGGTAGAAATATTTTTAATCATCAACAACAAATAGTTAGATTAAGTTCTGCAATTGTTAATACTTTAGATGCTGTTAAAAAAATTAAAACTTGGAGTAAAAGAGAAGTTAATGAGGATAGACTTGACGATAAAGATAATAACGCTAACATATTTATTTCTACTAGACAAAATATCTTTAAACAAATTGCTAATTCTGAAGCTTTCTTTTTAGGTGAAGGTTCTGATGCTAGTATACATTCGGGTGGTAAAACTAAATGGTTATATTCATATCCATCTTATCTATCTACCAAGATACTTCAGTGGAAGAAAGATAGAAATACATTATTGGATTTGTATAACAAGTCGGCTTATAATCAAGGTTCTCATTTAATGAAATGGTTACTTGCTAAAGAATTATCTCGAATTGATGAAGAAACTGTATCCAAAGAAAGAATTAACTCATTCGAGATGGGTATATTTTCTAACTTACAGGAAGTTGGTGGAGAATCTAAAGCTGGTAGTGAAATTTCATTTAATGATTATTTCTTAGACCACGTTAATAAAGTTTTAACGAATGGTTATGTAAGAACTACAACTCCTGCTGATAAGAGTACAGATATTCAATTAAAAACTGGATTTTTTGAAAATTCGTTTTCTGGATTTAGTAATAATCAAATTCAACTTACAGAATCTACACAAAAGATATTCTTTGAATATTTTAATTCTGAGTTCAATAGAATGAAAGAAGCTTATAAAGAAATTCAAGCTTATAGGAATAATCCATCTAAATTAACCATTCATTACCACTTTAAAAAAGGTAGTTTTCTTTATAATGAAGATGGTTCAATTAATCCAAAAGCATTAGGTAATGCATTTAAGTCACAATACTTCCCTAATTTATCATTTGATTCAAAAACAACTAATCCATTAGCTATTCAAATTAAGTCATTACTTTATACTAATAGTATACCTAATGAATTTGCAGGAGCTGATTTACGTAATAATCCAAAAGGTGAATTAGATGATAAAGCTGTTGGTATTAAAACATTAATACAGCAGTATATTAATATAGAATTATCTAATGGTATTATTGAAACAGGTGCAACATTTAGAGCTCAAGGTATATATGATATAGCTGAAGATGGTAAAACTATAAATAAGTTAATTAATACCGAAACTTTTAATAAGTACGTAACTAATAAACCTTTAGCAGCTGCTTCAGATTTCTATATTAATAGTCTTATTCAAAATATTGAATATTCTAAAATGTTTACAGGTGATGTAGCATTTTATAAAGATATGATTGATTATAAGAAACGTGTACCTGCTACTTATACTGATGGTTTACAATTAAGACTTAAACCAGGTGAAGAAACTTTCAATGTTGCTACAATTAGTAGTGTTGAAATACCATCACCTTTTATGAATGAGTTACGTGAAATGATTGGAGATGGAGCTAATGCATATTCTAACATCAACTCTGCTGATGCTCAGGCTTGGATTACTCCTAAACGTTGGAAATTTTTAGTTGAAAGATTAGGTAAATGGACTCCTGTTCATAATACTCTATATTCTAAGATGATTTCTGATGTTGCTGAACAATACACTGAAGAAGAACTTAAAATTGCTGCTCAACCACTTAAAGGTGTATATTTTGATATTAATGGTAAGACTCCTTCATATCTTAAATATTCTCAAGCTGTACTTACTAAGAATTTAGTTAAAGGTACTGATTTACAAAGAATGTATGATAAAATGGTAGCTCAGGATATTGATGAAGTTATTACTTTAGATGGTTTTAAAGTTGGTTCATCTACTCCTACTACAATTCATAACGAAGATGGTACAATTAAAGATGATTTTGATTTTAATATCATTCCGTTATTCAATAGTGGATGGAAACTTCAACAAGATTTACCTACTAAAACATTTAAAGAAACTGAAGTAGGTTCTCAAATTCAAAAGAATATCTTTGGTGGTCTTAAATTTAATAGAGATGCTACGTTTATATTAGATGGTCAAGACGTAACTGGTCAAAATATTATTGATGAAATTACTCAGGTTACAAAATCATTATCAGATATGGGTATGGATTCTTTGAAAAAAGAATTTAATATTGATAATAATGGTAAGATTAAAAATGTAAGAGGATTTTACAATTCACTTATATCCGAACTTGAAAAAAGAGGTGGTTCTAAGAATGTTATTGATGCTTTAAAGAAAGAAATTACTTTATATGGTGTACCACAAGCTGGTACTAAAATCATAAATGTATTTTCATCTATAATGAACAAACGATTAGTTAAAATTAAGACTAATGGTGGTTCATTTATTCAAATGAGTAACTTTGGTCTTAATAAACAAGAAGGTGATAACAGAGGTGTTTTATGGTCTCCTGATGCATTTGATACTACTAATGAACCAACACGCTATGTTGATGAAAATGGTAAAGTCAGAATTAGACCAGGTGGTATATTATTATCAGGTAGTTTCATAGCTAAATATATTCCTAATTATAGAGATTATACTTCAGAACAATTATTTAATGAAATAATTGATAAAAGAATAACTGAAAATCTAATTGGTTATCGTATTCCTAACCAAGGTTTAGCATCAAATGATGCTTTACGTGTTGTAGGTATACTTCCTGAAGAAAATGGTGATACTGTTGTAGCTTATACAGGTATTACTACTAAGACAGGTTCCGATTTTGATATTGATAAAATGTATTTAATGTTTCCATCATTTACATTACAAAGAACTCAAGAATTTAAAGATGGTAAGTTAGTGTATATAACTGGTAATTCAAAAGAAGGTTTACAAAATAGACTTATTGAACTTTATCAATCAGTACTTACACATCCTGAAGTTATTAAAGATGTAATGAAACCTATTGATATTGATTTTATAAAGAATTATATCAATCATTTACTACCATCTGAAACTAAAGGTACATTAGGTCATTTCAATTCTTATAATGACATAAAACTTCTATATGATTTTAGAGGTGGTAAAGCAGGGGTTGGTCAGGAAGCTAATGCTGTAGTTGATATTAACCGTCTAGGTCAATTAAGTTTAAATCAAACTTATATTGATTGGGGTCATATGAATGATAGAAGTGAAACTATCTTTGATGAAGAATATTCAGTTCCTTTAAGTAAAGCTGATATTGAATACTTTGTTGAAGATATGGAAAAATTCTATAAGTCACAAGGTATGAAATTCGATAAACAAGGTTTAATCGAAGAAGTATCTAAAGTTAGAATTGGTGATTCATTAACAGCTATTTTGAATGCATTTGTGGATATTGCAAAAGACCCTTATATTACTAGAGGTAACTGGGTAACATCTACAACTAATACAGGTAACTTAATGTTACGTGCAGGAATGCATCCATTATATGTTACTGCATTTATGGCTCAACCTGTTATTAGAGATTATATTGATTATCAAACAAGTAAAGAATCTATTATTGGTAATAATAGTGGTAATATGAAATTTAAGTTTAAGCAGGATATTGTAATGGATAATCTTAAAGATAAAGTTATTGAATATACTACTGATAAAGGTATTGTTACTAGACCCCTTGCACTTATATATAAGTCTTTAATACGTACTGAAAAAGTTGACCCTTCTACTAAATTAGATGAACAAACAGTAGCTAAGAACTTAGGTTTAAAAAATCCTACAGATGAAGATTTGATAAAAATTAATAAAGCTATTAATACTATTATTAAGGAACACGATACTACTTTTAAACTTCAGAACTTTAATTGGTCGAGAGTTACTTTAAAAGATTTTCGTGACCAAATTAAAGATAAAAAAGATGGTCCTTTTCAAATGGCTGTCTTTAATAAATTTCAGGAGTTACAGGAGTATAGCAAAGCAATGCGTGAAAATATTAATGTATCCAAATCAGATACATCTGGTATGGGTAAAAATATTAGTACTGTATACGCTACTGCAAACCAGAAACAATATATATTAGATAAAGAAGTTGGTGCTGAAATGGGTGTCCTTAATGGATTTGGAAGTAAATTTGATAATACTGTTTTATCTGCATATTATAATAATGTTATTAATGAAACTATTAAACTTATAACAGCTAATGCTGATTTGTTTCCACAAGGTACACATCAGGTTCAAAATATGTTTAATGAAGTATCACAAGATTTATATGGTACACCAGCATTTGATACTAAACTAATGACAATCCTTGAAAGAGAATACTATAGTTATGCTATGGCTAACTTTTTTGATATTAGTTCTGAAGAATCTATTGATTTAATTACTAAATTACCAAATGAATTTCAAGCATTTAGAAAAGCTAATCGCCATAAGTATTTAATATTAGATGAATTGGAAATTAAACAAGGTGATAGTCGTATTAAGAAATTTATCAGTTTGAATAATAGAAAGAAATCTCCTGATTTTGAAGATAGGTTTACAGACTCTTGGAGAGATTTAAGAATTGATAACCCTGAACTAGCTAATAAATTAATTAGGTACTCCTTCCTAACTTCTGGGTTTAAAATTAACTCTAATCAGTTTTTTACATATATTCCTAATGAATATTTTGTTGAAAATAATATTAATAGATTTATTAAATCTTTCGTTAATACTAATCAACAAGATTTCTTGGATAAATTCTATCTAAATAATTACACTGATAAGAAATTTGTACCTAACGTATTTCCTACCCAAAGTATATCATTGGAAAATACTAAGTTAGAAAATGGTAAGACTTCAAGTAATTTTAGAAGTGGATTTATTATGAATGAACCTGGTAAAGCTAGATATTATACAACTCATTTCTCTAATAAGATGATTTATAAATTAGAAGGTTATGATTCTGAAGGTAGAGGTGTATATACTAGAGTTAATCCTTATGGTTATAAAGCAGGAACTAATTACATCAGCGAATATGGTAATCAATACACAGATAAATTATTTGAAGGTAGAGGTAAACTAGATGTTATTCCTGAACACGTTCAACAACTTAAAAATATGGTAGAAACTTATAGAAGATATTCTGAACCATTTGAATTATCATTAGAAGATAATTCTACTAATGATGTTGTAGAAAATCTTTGGAATGAATATAAAGATAATATATTATCAGTTAATCCTGATACTACATTAGAAACTTTAAAACAAATGGAAGAAGAATTCGGTACTAAAGAAACTATCGAATTTATAAAAAAATGTAAAGGCTAATGAATTGTATAAATAAAAATACACAAGAATTTAAAACGTTGTTGGAAGCTACTAAGCTTCCTTCAATTGTTTTAGAAATGAGAATAAGTAAATGGCAGGAAAATAATGGATTAGATAGTTATCCTAGTACAGAAGATATACAACATCCTAGTGAAGTCAATTTTACTTTGAAAGCTGTTAATATATTAACTTCTGATAAAGGTAAAGAAATCTTTGAAAAAGGTAAGAAAGCTGGTTGGGATTTGAATAAAATTCTTACTGAACTACAAGTACCTAAAGAACAGAAACAACTTCTATTAGATTTAAGTATTACTGATAGAGAACAACTTGCTGTAGAATTAGCTGCTACTTATAGTTATAGTGTTAACATTAATACTACTCAAAAATTTGATTTAGAACCTGGTCAAGAACCTGATATTGATTATGAAATAATAGAAGATGAGGATGGGATGCCAATTGAAATGAGACCTTTTTCAACTACACCTATAGTCAATACTAAATACTATTCAAATCTAACAGTTCCAGGTGGTACTAACTACACGGAACAGGAAATATCTACTCCACTAATTACTCCTTCTATTAAAGGTCACGCTCAATTTGCTACTGATAAAGGAATTGGATGGTTCAGAAGTGATGAACAAGCTGGTGAAAAGATTGGACCTGGTTATGAAAATGGATTAATGGATGAAAATGGAAAGATTATAAATTCTTCTGTTTATAAAAATATTGATTCTAAAACTCGTAGAATACTTGAAGTACAATCTGATTTATTTCAAAAAGGTAGAGATAAGGTTAATTTAGTTGGGTTAAAATCTGATTTGAATTCACAAGAAGAAGATTCTTTCCAAAGACATTTATTAGAAACTGGACAAATCACACAAGAAGAATTTAATAATCCACCTATTATAGAATCTTTATTTAAAGAAAATCAGTTTTTACAACTTTTAAATAAAGATTCTAATTGGGTTACATTCTTTATTAAATCTATTATTCAAGATTCTGCTAAGAAAGGTTATGAGAAAGTTCTATTTCCGTCTGGTAATACTGCTAGTAAAGTTGAAGGTCATGAAACATTAGAAAACTTTGTTGAACAAAAACAAAGTAGAATAAATTATCTTGAAGAAAAGAAAAAAGGTGAAATTGAATGGGTAGTTGAAGAAGCTGGTGGTGAAGAATATAAATTTAGTACAGAAAATGATGCTAATAATTTTTTAAATAGTAAAGAATTTAGTGAGGAATTCTCGAAACCTACACAATATACCAAGAGTGGTGAATATTTAGGTGATATTGATAGAGAAATAAATCAACTAACTCAAGAAATTAAAAATGTAAGAACTGATGGTTTATCTGCTTTAAAACCTATTTACGATTTTTATGAAAATAAAGTTCAAAATATAATTAAAAAACAAGGTTACAATCCTACTCGAACTACAGATGAACATGGTAATGATTGGTTTGAAATAACTATTGATAATACTCGTGATACTTCAACTATATTTGCTAAGAAAATAGAAGATTTAATAGACCCAAATTCTGAAAATATATTCCCTAATGAGTCTAATATAAGAAGTTCTGTAATTCCTGATTATTCAGCTGAACATAGTAGAATACTATTTAATAATAAACAAGGTAAAATTACTGTAGATGAAATATTAGAAAATATTTTAAATAACTTTAATGATTTAAGTCCAAAAGGTCGTGAATTAATTGAAAAATCTCGAAGATTAGTTGGTAGAACTGGAGCTAAATTTAAATTTATATCGGATGCTAAGTTAATTAGTAAAAATACATTAATGCAAATCGATGGTAATACTAATACTATTGAAATTAATAGAGATAGACTTAAAAATTTTAGACCTAGTCTTGTAGTAGAATCGTTTATACATGAAGTAGTTCATGCTCAGAGTATACAGGCTTTAATGAATCCTCAAACTTTTGAAGAAAAAGAATTTAAGAGATTGATTGACGATAAATATAGAACTTACCTTGATAGACAAGTTGATAAAGAGCTAGATAGGATTGGTAACTATCATCCAGATTTACAAAGTTATGGTTTTACGAATGAAAAAGAATTTGTAGCTGAGATATATGCTAATGCAGCATTTAGAGAAGAATTAAGACAACTTGATAAAGAAAATAATACTTCATTCTGGAAACAATTTATCGAAGCTGTAAGACGTTTATTTGGAATAGCTAAATCTACTGAAGCTAATGACCTTATTGAACAAGTTGTTGACTTTGTTGAACAGGATAGACGAGATTATCAGGGTATGAATCTTCAAAGAAAACTTATATTTGCTAAAAAAACAGTAGAAATTCCTAATTTAACTAGTCTAGCTGAAAGATTAATAAATCTTTCCAATAAAGCTAAAGATAGGATGGACCAAGCTTATAAAAGAGCTCAAAATAATAGAGATATTAGTCCTGAGAAAAGAGCTGAAAATTTAAAAGATATTCAAACTGTAATTGATGAAATGGCATCTTTTGATGATATTAATCAATGGAAAGTTATTACATCATATACACAATCATTAGCTGATAAAGTTAATAGTCTTAAAGTTTCTTTTGAGAAAAAAGATGTTACACACGATGGTTTGATTAAGATGATTAATAACTATGAAGATTATTTATCATCTTATGATTTACTTCCTGGTATTCAACAATTAATTGGAGAAGCTAGACGTGAACAATTATCTGAAGAAGATTTAAAAGATGTTAATGAACTTGATAATATTATTAGAACTTTTGAAGGTAATCATTCAAGGTTATTAGTTGATTTTAAGGTTGCAAAAGAGGCTCAAAGTATTGAAATACTTTCTGACCCTAGATTTAACACTAAAGTAGAAACTGATAATCGTATTCGTTTACAAAAAGAATATCGTGATTTAAAAATAACTGGTGAATCTATGAGTGAATATGTATCTCGTATGATGAATACAAGAGATGCTGCTCGTATTAAAGAAGAGCTTCATACTTCTGCATTAGAATTAATTAATAATCCTTCGTTTGATATTAGTAAAATGGAAGGAATGTTATATGATAGTACTAATACTAATAGTAGACTTATTCAAATTGTAATGAATATTATATCTAGTGTTAGAGAGAAAGTAATATCACGATTTAATGCTAAAAATGCTGAATTAGGTAAACTTTATAAAGATTTCATTAATGAAAAAGGTAATCCTAGACCATCTGAATTGTATAAAAATATGTATGAACAAGATGCTCAAGGTAATTATTATTTAAAAGGTGAATATAAAGTTGAATTTAGAGATAAATATATTAATGAATTTCTACCTTTAAATAAAGCGTTCTTTGAAGTACAAAAAAGATTTAAAGAAGAAGGTTTTTCTTTTTATGACTATAATACATTTCCTGAATTTATTAAAGTTAGAGATGCTCGTCGAAAATGGTTGAAAGAAAATACTATTAAAGATGCATCTGATATTACTAAAAAGGCTTGGTTACCTCATCCTAAATATAAAAATAAAGATTTAACAGGTACTGAAGCTAGAGTATTATCTGAATTTAGAAATATTACTATTGATTCTGACCAAAATACAGGTGGTAAAAGAAGTCTTATTCGTAAAATTGATAATAAAGGTAATAAATTATTTTTCTTTAAATTACCTGCACATTCTAAAACTGATTTTGAAAGACGATTAGAAGTTGATGTTAAAGGTTTAACTAAAGATAAATGGACTGATTTAACTACAATTAAAGCAGATGATATTGGTTATGCTTATGGTGAAGCAATTGACTCAAAGAATGAGACTCTTAAATCTGTTAAAGTACATTTTAGAGGTAAAATTGACCCTACTGAACAATCATTAGATTTAATGACAATGTATCGTTATGAGTTTTTAAATGGTGTAAACTATGCTGAAAAAAGTAAAGAAGAATTAACTCTAAATCTTTTAGCTGATATTTCTAAAAATAAAAGTTATATTAAACGTTCTAACAGGTCAGGTCTTGCAATGATGAATGTATTTGCTAAACGTGAACCACTTACAACCTATGATGGTGAATTTTCACAAGAATATAAACGTATTCAAGGTATTATAGAAAGTAATATTTATGATATTACAAGTTATGCTGGTGGTAAATTAGGACCGTTAGATGTTAATAAACTTTCTAGTGCAATTAGTGGATATACAGCACAGGTATCAATGATATTTAATGCTGGTACAGGTGTAGCTAACGTTTTAAACGGTACTACGCAATTATTTATAGAGTCACTAGGTAGTAAGTTCATTACTAAAAAATCGTTGCTTAAAGCTGAAGCTAAGTATAATGCTGACCTTCCTCAAATTATGTCTGATTTAAGTAATCCACATAAGACTTCATTTACTAATCAAGTATTAAGAATGTTTGATACATTTGGTGGTTTCTCACCAGAACAACAAACTTTTCTTAAAAATACAATTGCTAGAAAATTAGGTTCTACTGAAAGTTTAAATGCTTTTCAAGAGATGGGTGAACATATGATGAATTCAGTTCTTACTATGGGTGTATTAGATACACTTAAAGTAATGAATGAAAATCATCAATTCATTGACAAAGATGGTAATGTTGTTGAAGAATCTAAAGCTGCATCATTACTTGATATGTTGAAACGTGATAGTCAAGGTGAACTTTATATGGATGAAAAGGTAGCGTATACTAATCATAATATGAATGTTAAATATCATAAAGGTGGTAAAGTACACGTTAATCTTCTTATTAAAAAGAAAAGTCACGATTTATTTGGTGTATATGACCCTAATTTCCAAAATGAGTTATATAAAACTTGGTATGGTAAAGCTATAATGATGTTTAAGAAGTTCTTTATAGCAGGTGCTCAATACAGATATAAAGGTTTCCAAACATCTACTAAATCTAAAGAAGAATTATCTGATGAGGATTTAATTTATAACTCTGCTATCAAGGAATATGATGAAGGTGTTTATACATCACTTATTAGATTTTTTGCTCAAGGTGTAATACCAACTCTTAAAAATCTTAGTTTATCTTATACAAAAGATTATTATAATAATATGACTGATTTTGAAAGAGCTAACTTACGTAAAGCTACAGCAGAGATTCTTGCAACATCTATATTAATTCCAGCAATTGGTATGTTATTAGCGGCAGCAGGTGGTGAAGATGATGACGATAAACTATGGTTTTGGATATATCAAACTCGTAGATTGGAATCTGAACTTTCACAATTTAGGAATATTATTGAAGCAGGACGTTTAATTCAAAATCCTATTGCAGGAGTTAGAACTATTCAAAATGCTACAGGTTTCTTATATGAAGTGTTAACACCACTTAACTTTATGCCTGATGATAAAGAAAATTTCTTCTCTTATTTAGATGAAAATTCTAAAGGTGAAAATATCCTTTGGAAGAAAACTAAAAAGATGACTCCTATTATTAGTCAATGGGATAAAGATTATCAGACAATGCATAACTTTATTAATAAAAAGTAAAAGTCAAAAAAAAGCCCCTATAGTCGTAATGACCGTAGGGGCTTTTTGCATTAAATCAATTCTGTAGCTTGAAATGTCTCAACAAAACTTTCTACCAATTTTGCGTGGTACGTTTTCTTTGTAGGCATTTGAGGTTCTTTACCTCTTAATATAGCATACGCTATAAATAAGTGCATAAGTCTCTCAGAATTACTAACAGTCACACACGATGCTGTATAAGCATCAACAGTTCTATTACCTGTAAAGTAAACAGTTTTTCTCTGAGGTTTCAATTCAGTCTGTTCTTTAGATAATCTTTTAATCTCTTCTACAATCTTATGGAATCTTCTCATGATAATGTTAAATTTAAGTTTTTAAATAATTTCTTGTGCAAATCCTCAGGAATTGCTTGAATCGTTATAGATGTAATTTCATTACCAATGTCAGGTTCTTCAAATACAGTATACTTAATTCTTAAATCATCTAGTTTGGAAATCATAATATTCATCTTTAATTTAGAAGTTTCTAAACAACAAAGGTAATTTGATTGTAATTCCCAGTCCTTAAATTCAGGTCCATGTCTAGCTGCAAACTCAGCTAATCCATGACATGATTGAACCACTTTGTAACCAGAAGAGATGTCTTCTCGAACAATGATGGTGAGTTTATCACCTTTTCTAATCTACGTCATAATAACAAATTTAATGTTAGCGACCTGTATGGGACTCGAACCCATAACCTGCGGTTTTAGAGACCGCTGCTCTACCATTGAGCTAACAAGTCTTTTGGGAGAAATTAATCTCCCATTTTTATTTAGTTAAATACCAATATGTTAAAAATAATTGA
>DASVUV010000088.1:0-22237 GCA_036386875.1 Allosphingosinicella sp. | reverse complement strand
GAACTTCGTGTTCTGGAACTCGAACACCGTCCTGCCGAACGCCTTTCGCTCCTTGGTGAACCTCACCGCCTCGTCGAACGCCCGCTGGGCCGAAGCTTGGGCCGAGCAGGCGATCGACAGCCGCTCCTGCGGGAGCTGGTTCATGAGGTAGGCGAAACCCTGTCCTTCGGCGCCGAGGCAGTTGGTGATCGGCACCCGCAGATCCTGGAAGAACAGCTCGGACGTGTCCTGGCTGTGGAAGCCGATCTTGTCGAGGTTGCGGCCGCGGGCGAAGCCTTGGCGGTCGCTTTCGACCAGGATCAGCGACACGCCGCGGGCGCCGAGGCTCGGGTCGGTTTTTGCGGCGACGATCACCAGGTCGGCATGCTGGCCGTTGGTGATGTACGTCTTGGAGCCGTTCAGCACATAATGGTTGCCGTCGCGAAGCGCGGTGGTGCGGATGCCCTGGAGGTCCGAGCCGGCGCCGGGCTCGGTCATGGCGATGGCGGTGGGCGTCTCCCCCGAGACCATGCGCGGGAGCCAATGGGCCTTCAATTCCTCTGAACCGTAGGCGACGATGTAATCGGCGACGATGTCCGAATGGAGGGTGATGCCGGCGGTGGAGCCGGCGTAACCGAGTTCCTCGTCGATCACGGCGTTGAAGCCGAAGTCGAGGCCGGGGCCGCCATATTCCTCCGGCACGGTGGGGCACAGGAGGCCCGCTTCGCCGGCCTTGGCCCAGAAGGCGCGGTCGATGATGCCTTCTTCCTCCCAGCGATCAAGGTGGGGGTGAAGCTCGCGGTCGAGGAAGCGGCGGACCTGGTCGCGGAAGAGGTGGTGATCGTCCCCGAAGGCGAAGCGGCGGGCGGTGTCTAGCATGACGGGTCCTTGAAGCGGGGCGCGGGGGCGGGTTCGGGGAAGGTGTCGATGTTGCGGAAAGTGCCGCGGAGCGTGTGGTGGGGGTGGTGGGGGGTGTCGGCCAGGTTTGTTACGGGGGCGTAACAGGCGTCTGTTCCCAAAAGCAGGGTGTCCCAGTGCTCGCGGGGGTGGGCGGCGAAGCTGGTGGTGAGTTCGGCGCGCAGGCCCGGGTCGTGCTGGGCGCACTTCAGGCCGAGCTTTTCGCGGAGGACTGCGAAGAAGTGGGGCTCCAACGCGCCGACCGAGACCCACTCGCCGTCGGCGCATTGGTAACAATCGTAGAAGGGGGCGCCGGTGTCGAGCAGGTTGGCGCCGCGCTCGTCCTTCCACAGGCCCGCGGCGCGAAGCGACCAGGTGAGGGCGGAGAGCAAGGCGGCGCCGTCGGCCATGGCGCAGTCGATCACCGAGCCCTTGCCGGTGGCGCGGGCGGACAGAATGCCGGCGAGCATCCCGAAGGCGAGCAGCATCCCCCCGCCGCCGAAATCCGCCACCGCGTTGACCGGCGGCACCGGCGGCCCGCCGGCCCGGCCGTAGGTGGAGAGGGCGCCCGATAAAGCGAGGAAGTTGATGTCGTGCCCCGCCGACTGGGCAAGCGGCCCCTCCTGGCCCCAGCCGGTCAGGCGGCCGTAGACCAGGCGCGGAGTGTCGGCACAGAGCAGCTCCGGCCCAAGCCCCAGCCGCTCCATCACGCCGGGCCGGAAGCCCTCGATCAGCCCGTCGGCGCCCCCGGCGAGGTCACGCACGCGGGCGACATCCGCCGGGTTCTTGAGATCGAGCCGAAGCACCTCGGCACGGCCCCGGGCGAGAATGTCGAATTCGGGCGGAATGGCTGGCGGCTGATCGGCGCGCTCGATCCGGATCACATGCGCGCCGTGATCGGCAAGCATCATCGCGGCAAAGGGTGCAGGCGCGAGGCCGGCGAGTTCGATGATGCGGATGCCTTGGAGAACATTGGCCATGGCTTGGTTTATAGGAGGCCGGGCGAAGGCAAGCCAGACGGCGGCGGACTCGTCCGGAGCCCGCGCCTGCGCCCCATGCCGCCTGTCCCGGGCAGTCGCGAAAATTGCTTGTTTCGGGGCACCGGGCTGAATAGCTTCCGTCGGGCCGGGGCGACCTCCTCGCGCGTTCGGAGGGGAAATCAAAGATGGTGAAGGCCTTGACACAGGGGCTGAGCGCGCTCTCGCCTGACGGCGTAGAAGAAGTGATCAGCTCGTACTATCAGGGGACTTCCCAGAGCGTAAAACTCGTGAGCGTCGCGGGCGGCTTCCTTGCTTTGTGGCAATTTCGATCGTCGAGCGGCGAAGCCTACGAGATTCGGGGCCAGCTGTTCGACCTTGATCAAAACAGGATCGGCGACGAGTTCAGCGTCAGCGGCCCCCTGACGGGGAGCCCCGGGCTGGTCGGCGCAGCCTTGCTCGACAACGGCAATGTGGTGGTCAGCTGGACCGACCGCTCGGTTGCCAACGATACGCAGCTGACCGGGGTGGTCCTGACCCCCTGGGGGGCCGGTTCTCCATTCCCCCTGAACACGGCCACAGCAGGAAATCAGTTGGTCCCAACGATTGCGGCCTTGCAAGGCGGTGGCTTTGCCGCCGTCTGGCATAATGTCGACGCCGAGGGAGGTTCGGCTTCGTCCGCCGGCAACATCAAGCTGCAGCTTTTCGACGACTGGGGAGCCAAGGTCGGCGGCGAAGTGATGGTCAATTCCATCACCGAAAGAAGCCAGCTGCAGCCGGCGATAGCGCGCCTTGCGGGCGGCGGCTTCGTGGTGGTGTGGGCTGACCGAAGCGAGGGCGTCCCCGAATTGACCGTGTTAGACTGGGTCATCAAGGCGCAGATATTCGACGCGGCCGGCAACAAGTCCGGCGGCGAGTTCCGAGTTAACTCGGTTACGGACGGCGATCAGGAGCAGCCGCAGGTTGCCGGTCTCGCCTCCGGCGGGTTCGTGGTGACGTGGATCAGCAGCGCTCCCCCGCAATCGCCGGCGGGCACCTATGATATTCGCGCCCAGATCTTCGACGCCGCTGGAATACGCGCCGGTGGCGAGATCACGGCGAATACGACGACGCCTGGCCAGCAGCTGTCGCCGAGAATCCAGGCCCTGCGGGACGGCGGCTTCGTTATCGCTTGGGAGGACCAAAGCCCATCCTCGGCCGGAGGCGATACGTCGTTCAGCGCCGTTCGGGCACAGATGTTCGATGCGGCGGGCGCGACAATGGGTGCCGAGCTGCTGGTCAACACATTCACGGATGGCAGCCAGTTCGGCGCCTCCATCGCGCTTCTCGACAGTGGAGATCTGGCGATTGGCTGGACGGGCCCGATCCCGTGGAATTGGACGACCGGCGTCCACTACCAGTTGATGAGCCAGGTCGCCACGGGCGGGGCAGGCGCAGACACGATCGATGTGGGCACCGGCGATGCGACCGATGCCGCAGGTTTGGCGGGCAACGACACGCTGATCGGGAGCGACTACCGAAACCTCCTCGATGGTGGCAGCGGCGACGACAGCATGAGCGGCGGGCTTGGCGACGACATCTACATCGTCGACAGCGTCGGCGATTTGGTGGCCGAGCTTGCCGACGAGGGATTCGACACGATCAGGACGACGCTTTCCAGCTACACCCTTGCTGCCGGCAATGTGGAAGCGCTGGTGGGCATTTCCGCCATCGGACAGACGCTGACCGGCAGCAGCGCCGATGACCAGATCTTGGGGGGTGCCGGCAACGATGTCCTTCACGGGGGCGCCGGCGAGGATCAGCTCATGGGGGGTGCCGGCGACGATCGGATCGTCGGAACCGGCGACGACCGCATGGAGGGCGGCCTTGGCGACGATGTGTTCGTTGTCGGTAGCGAAGGCGATTCTATCTACGAGGCTTATGGGGAGGGCTACGATCGCATCGAAACAACCGCCGCGAGCTACAGGCTGGTTTATTCGGTTGAGGTGCTGGTCGGGCTTCTCGACACCGGTCAGACGCTGACCGGAAACTTCGATGCCGACCGGATCATAGGCGGCGGGGGCAACGACGTCATCGACGGCGGCTCCGGCGCGGATACGCTTGAGGGGGGGCTTGGCGACGACATCTACCTCATCGGTTACCAGGACGTGATCGTGGAGGCGGCGGGCGGCGGAGTTGATGAAGTAAGAACCCGGGAAAGCTTCACGCTTCCCGCCAACGTCGAGAATTTGACCCTTACCTACGATAGCTACTTCGCCTCGCTGATCGGCAATGATCTGGCCAATCTGATCACCGGAAACCGGGGCCCGGATATCCTCGACGGGGGCGGCGGCGCGGACACGCTGGTTGGCGGGGACGGCAATGACCGGCTCACCGGGGGGGCGGGCGCCGACGATCTGTACGGCGGCGCGGGGGCCGACTATTTTCTCTACACGGCGGCGAGCGATTCGACCGTCCCGGCGACCGATCGCATCCGCGCTTTCGAAAGCAACGTGGACAAGCTCGATTTCTCCGCCCTTGGCCGGGCGTGGGCGACCTGGAGCGGGGCAACGGATCCCGCCACCGGCGCCGCCTACACGCTGGTCACCGTGACTTCGACCGGCGGCACCCTGTCCGTCCGCGTCGACGGAACCGTGATCCAGTGGGACATCATCGACGACGTGATCCGCGGCGACGGCGGCAACAACTTCCTTGGCGGCAGGGGAGGGCAGGACATAATCCTGGGCCTGGGCGGGAACGACCGGCTGGTCGGCATGGAGGACGACGACGAGCTCCGGGGGGGCGACGGCGATGACGAACTGATCGGCGACTCGGGCAGCGACATCCTGCGCGGCGGCGCCGGGAACGACGTTTATTGGTATGTGACGTCGGACGATTCGGTGTTCGAAGCGGCCGGCGAGGGCAATGACGAAATCGTCCTGAACGGCGGCGTGTTCAGCCTGGTAGGGCTCGGCGAAATCGAGCGGCTGCGGTCGCTCGGCGCGGCCACGGTGACAGGCAACGAGTTCAACAACGCGATCAGCGGCGGGGACTCGAACTTCGCCGATACGCTGGACGGCGCCGGAGGCGACGATGAGTTGCGTGGCAATAGCGGCAACGACATCCTGATCGGAGGATCCGGCAACGACCTGCTGGACGGCGGAACCGGCGCGGACGAGATGCGGGGCGGCACGGGCGACGACATCTATATCGTGGACGACGTGAACGACCTCATCGTCGAGGAAGAAGGCGGCGGCAACGATCTCGTTCGCAGTCTCCTGTCGGTCTATACGCTTGCCGCGACCTTCAGGACTCTGGAGGGCGGCAGCAATTATTACGGGCAAACGCTGAACGGCAACGGCCTTGCCAATACGATCACGAGCGGCGGCGACGGCAGCCGACTTAATGGGCTTTCCGGAGACGATACGCTGACCGGCGTAGGGGGAAGCGACACCCTCGACGGCGGCGAGGGCAACGACAGGATGTTCGGCGCAGGCGGGGACGATGTGGTCGTCATCAGCGCAGGGATCGACATTGCCGACGGCGGCGAGGGCATCGACGCCATTTCCGGGAGCTTCGGCGGGTCGGCCGTGGGCGTCACGCTCGACCTGCGCCAGGCGACCAACTCGGGCGCATTAGGCACGTATTCCAACTTCGAGAAGTTCGGCGAAATCACCGGTTCGAACCACGACGATTTCTTTGCAACCTCGTGGATGGCCGCCGAGACCCTTCATCTCGGGGCCGGCAACGACACGGCGGTGGTCACCGGCGGCGGGGACATCGTCCACGGCGGGGCAGGGATCGACACGCTGGTGTTCGATCGGACCGGAGGCACCGATTATAATCACATGGCCGGGCCGCCCACCGCCAATCCCGGCGGCGGCTATGATGGATTTTACAACGATTACTTCGGCAGAAAGACGATTTCCTATACGTCCATCGAGAGGTTCGTGATCTCGGTGGCGAACTTCGGAAGCTTTGTCGTCACTGGGGACGGCGACGACCGCCTGAACGGCGGCAGCGGCTTCGACCAGTTCCAGAGCGGGGCAGGCGCCGACATATTGTCCGGCGGCGGAGGCAACGACCTGCTGGACGGTGGTCTGGGGGCGGACTCGATGACCGGCGGCGACGGCGACGACGTCTTCATCGTCGACGATGCGGGGGATGCCGTGATCGAATCGGCCGGGGCCGGCACCGACGAGGTTCGCACGAGCCTTGCCAGTTACGCGCTCACCGACAATGTCGAAACGCTCACCGGCACCTGGGCCGGCGGCCAGAGCCTGTCGGGCAACCGCCTTGCCAACACGATCACCGGCGCGGCGGGCAAAGACATCCTGATGGGAAGCAATTCGGCCGACTGGAACAACGGCATCAGCGGGGGCGTCGATACGCTGATCGGCGGGCTGGGCGGCGACCTCTACTATGTCGATGATTTCGATACGGTCATCGAACAGGCCAATTCCGGCAACGACGAAGTGCGCACCCGCGGCAATTACACGCTGACCGCCAACGTCGAGACCCTGCGCGGCGTGTCCGATCTGGGGCAGATCCTGCAGGGCAACGAGCTTGGCAACGCGATCTTCGGCAAGGACGGCGCCGACACTCTGCGCGGCATGGCCGGCAACGACACGCTGACCGGCGGTGCCGGCAACGATGTGATGGAGGGCGGCACCGGCGACGACATCTATGTCGTCGAAGGCGCCGACACGGTGACCGAACTTGCCGGCGAAGGCACCGACGAGGTGCGCACCGCGCTCGGTTCCCGGACCAACTTCGCGGCGATGTACATCCTTCCCACCAATGTCGAGAATCTCACCGGCATCTCCGCAACCGGCCAGGGCGTCTACGGCAACGCGCTGAACAACGTGGTCGCAATGGGCGCGGGGAGCGATCTCGTCGTGCTCGACGGGGGCGGCAACGACCTCGTTTCGGGCGGCGGGGGCGACGATTTCCTCTATTGGGGCGCCGCCTTCACCAGCGCCGACAAGGCCGACGGTGGGGCAGGGTTCGACACGGTGGGGCTGCTCGGCAGCTATGCGCTGACCTTCGATGCGGACGATTTCGTTTCAATCGAGAAGCTTGCCGTCTACAGCTCCGGCAATGCCGCCGCGCCGAACGGGTACAGCCTGACGATGCACGACGGCAATGTCGCTGCCGGGCAGAAAATGATGGTGGTGGCGCAGTCGCTTGCCGCGGGGGAGGCTTTCAGCTTCAACGGTGCGGCGGAAGCGGACGGCAGCTTCAACGTGCGCGGCGGGCGGGGCGGCGACACGATCACCGGCGGCGCCAAGGCGGACACGATCTGGGGCGGCCTGGGCGCCGACACGCTGCGCGGCGGCGCGGGCGGCGACGTGTTCGAATATGGAAGCACGGCGGAATCCAAGGGCGCCGGCGCCGATGTGATCATGGACTTCGCGAAGGGCGACAAGATCAACCTGACCCCCATCGATGCCGACGGCAATGCGGCGAACGGCGATACCAAGTTCACCTGGCTGGGCGCGGGCGCGTTCACCGGCCACGCAGGCGAGCTTCGGGTCAGCCAGCATCCGCAATATGGCACGACCTGGGTGGTGGAGGCGGATACCAACGGCGACAAACTCGCCGACCTGACGATCTACCTCGTCGCCCCGGCCGGCTTCCTGCCGGAGAAAAGCGACTTCTACGTCTAGGCCGCGGTCTTCCCGGTAAACGCTTGTGTAAAAAACGCTTTTTGCCTATCGCGGAGAGCGGTGCCGGAGTGTTTGCCGGCAGGCGGGATGCGCTTTGCGCGCGAGGGGGTTTCAAGTGGCTTACGTGAGACCCACCGTGCGGTCGGGCAATGTCGACGTCGACGGTCTGCTGATGGATTTTCAGTGGGATCGCGGCTCCAACCTGTTCTTCGGCTTCCCGGTAAGTGTCTCGCAATGGACCGGCTACACCGCGTTCAACGGTACCGACAACGAGCCGAGAAGCGCGATCGGCCTCAACAGCCGCCAGCAGACCGTCGCGATCACCGCCTTGCGACAGATCGAGGGACTGGTGGCGGGGCTTAGCTTCTCCCGGGCGCCGGCGGAGGCCGATGCCGACGGGCGCGCGGACATCCGCTTCGGCACAACCAACGAAATCCTGAGCGCCCAGGCCTACACGCCTTATGCGGTGAGCTCCGTGAACGGCCAATATGTTGCCGGCGATGTCGCGGGCGACGTTTGGTTCAGCTACCGCTACAACGATTACGCCAACCCGATTGCCGGCGATTATGCATATTACACGTTCCTGCATGAGATCGGCCACGCCGTTGGCCTGAACCATCCGCACGATGGGGAAGTCTACGGCACGGTTTCGGCAAAATACGACAACATGAACTACACGGTGATGACCTACCGTTCCTATGAGGGAATGGGGGTCGAGGCGCCGTTCCACAACGAGGATTTCGGCTACCCGCAGACCTACATGCTGCTCGACATCGCGGCGCTGCAGTTCATGTACGGCGCCGACTTCACCTTCAACGGCGGCGATACGACCTACACCTGGTTCCCGGAAGGCGGCGAGTTATTCGTCAACGGCACGCTGACGCTCGATCCGGGTGCCAACAAGATCTTCATGACCGTCTGGGACGGCGGCGGGATCGATACCTACAGCTTCTACCGATATTTTACCGCGGTAAAGGTCGATCTGGAGCCCGGCGCCTGGACGATCACGGCCGCCCAGCAGCGCGCCGACCTCGGCGACGGCCGCAGCGCGATCGGCAACATCGCCAATGCCTGGCTGTACCAAGGCGATACCCGCTCGCTGATCGAGAACGTCGAGGGCGGCAGCGGCGACGACGTGCTGCTCGGCAACCAGGCCGCCAACACGCTGCGCGGCAACGTGGGCAACGACACGCTGGACGGCCGCACCGGCGCCGACATGATGATCGGCGGGGCCGGCAGCGACACGTATTATATCGACAATATCGGCGACGTCGCCTTCGAGGTGACGTTCGAAGAGGACATGGACAGGGTTTATGTCAGCCTCGCCACCTACACGCTGAACGACAGTATCGAGCTGATGACCGGCACCGGCACCGGTTCGCAGTCGCTGACCGGCAATGCGGGCAACAACGTGATCGTCGGCAACGCCGCGTTCGCCAACCGGCTGGACGGCGGCGGCGGAGCGGACACGCTGCAGAGCGGTTTCTGGGACGACACCTACCTTGTCGACAATATCGGCGACACGATCGTCGATGCGGGCGGCAACGACACGGTGCTGAGCTCGGTCAGCTACGTGCTTCGCGAAGGGCTGGAGCGCCTGACGCTCACCGGGGGCAACAGGATCAACGCCACCGGCAATCAATATATCAACTACCTGACCGGCAACGACTACGAAAACGTGCTGGACGGCGGCGGCGGCGACGACGTGCTGGAAGGCAAAGGCAGCAACGACACCTACATCGTCGACAGCGCCGGCGACCAGGTGATCGAGGCGGAGGGCGGCGGAAGCGACCGGGTGATCGCAAGCTTCAACTACACGCTCGGTGCGAACGTGGAGAACCTCACCCTGGCGGGCAGCACCTATGCGGGCACCGGCAATGCGCTGGCCAACGCAATCTTCGGCAATGCCGCGGCGAACCGGATCGACGGCGGCGCGGGCGTGGACCGGTTGATGGGCGGCGCCGGCGGCGATTATTACATCGTGGACAGCAGCGGCGATATAATCGTCGAGGACGTCAACGACGTTGCAGGGGGCCCCGACATCGTCGAGGCGTGGGTCGGCTACATCCTGCCCGACGGGGTCGAGATGCTGGTTCTGCAGGGCACGGCGGCGCTGGCCGGCCACGGCAACGGTGCAGCCAATTCGCTGCTCGGCAATGACGGCGCCAACTTTCTCGACGGCAAGGGCGGCGCCGACGCCATGGCGGGAGGGATGGGCGACGATACCTACATCGTCGACGATCTTGGCGACACCGTCAGCGAGGGCTCCGGCGCCGGCCTCGACACGGTGCTGAGCAGCGTCAGCTTCGCGCTCGGCTTCGGCGTCGAGAACCTGACGCTGACCGGCATGGCGGCGATCAACGGCACCGGCAACGGCGATGCCAATCTGCTGATCGGCAACAGCGGCGCCAATCGCCTGGACGGCGGCACCGGCAACGACGAAATGCGCGGCGCCTTCGGCGACGACGTGTACGACGTGCGCGACATCGGCGACCAGGTGATCGAGGCCGCGGACCAGGGCACCGATTCGGTGACGGTCTGGCTTTTGGGCGGCGCGATCTACACGATGGCCGCCAATGTCGAGAATGCGAACATCATGTTCGACGCCGGTGTCGTCGGCAATGCGCTCCGCAACATGATTACCGGGGGCGTCGGCAACAACGTCATCGACGGCGGCGCGGGCGGCGACCGGATGGTCGGCGGCGCGGGCGGCGATACCTATTACGTCGACCAGGCCAACGACGCGGTCGAGGAAGTGAACGACCCCAATGACCTGCCGGACACGGTGATCGCGTCGATCAGCTACGCGCTGGGCGATTATGTCGAGCGGCTGACGCTTGCCGGATCGGCCGTGAGCGGCACCGGCAACGCGCTCGACAATGTGATCGAGGGCAATGCGCTCGCCAACCGCATCGAAGGCAAAGGCGGCGCCGACCGGCTGAGCGGCGGCGGCGGGGCGGACACGTTCGTCTACGCGTCGTTCTCCGATTCGACGTCGGGCGCGATCGACCGGATCACCGATTTCCAGGCCGGGTTCGACAAGATCGACCTGGTCGCGCTCGCTGGGATTACCCTCAGCTTCGGTCAGGCGACGGATTCCGCCACCGGGCTGGTCTACACGGTCGTCAGCGCCGCCGCCTCGGCGAGCACCTTGGTGCTGCGCGTCGACGGGATCGTGACGCGCGCCGATGTGGTGGCGGACGCCCCGGTCGGAAGCGCGGGCAACGACATTCTGGTCGGCACGGAGGGTGCCGACGAGCTGAATGGCGAAGGCGGCGACGACCTCCTCCAGGGGCTGGGCGGCAACGACGTGCTGCTCGGCGGCGATGGCCAGGATCGGCTCGAGGGTGGCACCGGGCAGGACCGGATGACCGGCGGCGCCGGCGACGATGTCTATCTGGTCGATGATGCCGGCGACATGACGGTGGAAGCCCCTGGCGGCGGCACCGACACGATCCAGTCAACGATCAGCCTGGCGCTTCCCGACAATGTCGAGAATCTGATCCTGCTGCCGTTCGGCGCGAACGGCACCGGCAACGGCCTCGCCAATCGCCTGATCGGCAATTCGAGCAACAACATTCTCGATGGGGGCCTTGGCGCCGATACCATGGAGGGCGGCGAAGCCGACGACATTTATTATGTCGATAACGCCGGCGACCAGGTGGTGGATAGCGGCGGCGCGTTCGACCAGGTTTATGCGTCGGTGAGCTTCACGCTTACGGACGGCATCGAATATCTCTGGTTGACCGGATCGGCGCCGGTCAACGGCACCGGCAACGCCCAGTCGAACCGCATCATCGGCAATGCGGGCGCCAACATTCTCGACGGCGGAGGCAGTGCCGACACACTGGACGGCGGCCTCGGCGACGATCGCTACATCGTCGATAACGAAGGCGATTCGGCGTTTGAGAATGACGGCGCCGGCACGGATAGTGTCGTCTCGTCGGTCGCCTGGACTTTGGGTTTTGCGTTCGAGAATTTGGTGCTGACCGGTGCCGGAAGCGGCATCGGCAACGGCCTTGCCAACGTCATCGAGGCAAGCGGCCTCGGCAATCGGCTGGAGGGCCTGGACGGCGCCGACACCCTGAACGGCGGCGCGGCGGCCGACACCCTGCTCGGCGGCAACGGCGTGGATGTGCTGACCGGCGCCGGCGGCGCGGACGTGCTCACCGGCGGTGCCGATGCGGACAGCCTGAACGGCGGCACTGGCGCGGATCGGTTCGTCTACCTCGCCTTTTCCGACAGCACGGCTGCCTCGCGCGACTGGATCACGGGCTTTGAAGTAGGCCTCGACAAGATCGACTTGCTGGCGCTTGGCCGCATCACGGTGGCGCTCACGCAGGCGAGCGAGCTCGGCGTTGCCTACACGATCGTGGAAGCACGCTCGGCACAGGGCACGTTGACCCTGCGGGCCGACGGCGTTCTCGCGTTGGCGGACTTCCTGTTCAACAACGCGCTGTTCGGCACCCCCGAAAGCGAGCGCATCGACGGCACCGCGGCGGATGACGAGATCCGCGGCAATGGCGGCTATGACGAGCTTTACGGCCTTGGCGGCAACGACCTTCTGATCGGCGGCGCCAATGACGACACGCTGGACGGCGGCACCGGCCGCGACGTCATGCGCGGCGGCGCGGGCACCGACCTTTACCATGTCGATCAGGCCGACGACGTGGTCGAGGAACTGGCCGGCGAAGGCGATCACGACCTCGTCTTCACGTCGCTCGCCAGCTACACGCTCGGCGCGCAGGTCGAGCGGCTGTTCGGCACGTCCGACGCGGGCCAGGTGCTGACCGGCAACGCGTCCGCCAACCGGCTGTATGCGGGGGCCGGCAACGACACGCTCCATGGGCTCGGCGGCAATGACCAGATCGAGGGCAATGGCGGCAACGACATCCTGTTCGGCGGCGACGGCGCGGACGGGATGTGGGGCAATGACGGCGACGACACGATCGAGGGCGGCGCCGGCCAGGACAGCCTGAGCGGCGGGGCGGGCAACGACATCCTGCGCGGCGAGCAGGGCGATCAGGTCTTCGGCAACGACGGCAACGACCTTGTCGAGTTGCGCGGCGGCACCAGCCTTGCCGATTCTCCCAAGACCGAGGGCTATCTCGGCACCGGCTTCGACCGGCTGGTGCTCGATTATAGCGGCTTCACCCAGAGCCTGATCCTGTTCGCCGGCGGTCCGGTCGACCGAAGCGAAGCCAGCATCTACCTGAACGCGGTCAACAATCTTTTCGCGAACGAGATCCTGCGCATTCACGACGTGGACGGGCTGTCGATCACCACCGGCTCGGGCAACGACTTCATCGAGGCGCGGGGCGCCGGCGACACGGTGAGCACCGGCGCGGGCAACGACACGATCGCCATGGACGGGGCGGGCAGCCGCTGGAACTTCATCGGCGCCCTGAAGGCGGACGCGGGCAGCGGCATCGACCGGGCGCGGATCAACTGGAGCGACCTCCTCGGCAATCAGGCGGTGGTGTGGGACAGCGCAGTCGCGGCGAGCGCTACCATCGGCAGCGGCGACGCCGAGCGTTATCTGCGCGGGGTCGAGATCCTGGAGCGCTTCGAAAGCGGTGCGGGCGACGACCGCTTCACCCTGCGCGCGGTTGGAAGCGCCGCCAGCCAGACGGTTAACACCAACGCCGGCAACGACATTGTCACCGTGATCGTCGGCACCAACCAGTCGGAGACCGGCACCTATTCGCTCGACCTCGGCGCCGGCACCGGCGACTCGCTGATCCTCGATTTCTCGGCCTCCTCGCAGGCGATCAACAACCGCACCGGTGCCTGGACGATGGGCGGCGCCCACCTGCTCATCGGCACCAATTATGAGAAATTGACCGTCACCGGCAGCGCCCAGGCCGACGTTCTGGTCGGCGCCGAGGCGGTGTTCGACGCCCGGCTGAGCGGCGGCGGCGGCGACGACGTGCTCGGCGCGCGCTTCGGCACGACGGTCGCCGACGGCGGCACCGGCAACGACCGGCTCGAAGTCTCCTTCGACGGCGCGAACAACAATCTGTCGCTGGTTGTCGCCACCACCGCCGGTGCGGCGGGCGGCTTCGACGGCAGCTTCGTCGGCCCGAACAGCGCGGTGAGCTACTCCTCGATCGAGCATTTCACGATCACCGGCGGCAACGGCAGCGACACGATAACCACGCGCGGCGGCAACGACATCCTGTCCGGCGGCGCCGGCACCGACCAGCTGAACGGCGGGGCGGGCGACGACATCTACTATGTGGACATCTCAAGCGACACCGTGACCGAAGTCTCCGGCGGCGGCTTCGACGAGGTTCGGGTGCTGGGATCGAACTACACGCTCGCCGCCAACGTCTATGTCGAGAAGCTCACCGGCCTGCTCTCCAGCGGCCAGTCGCTGACCGGCAACAATCTCGGCAACATCCTGAACGGGGCAGGCGGCGACGACATCCTGAACGGCGGCACCGGCTCCGACTTCCTGACCGGCGGTCTCGGCAACGACACTTATTATGTCGATGAAACAGGCGACGTGGTGACGGAGCTCGCCAACGAAGGCACCGACCGGGTCTACGCCGCCCAATCCGCGTACACGCTGGGCGCCAATGTCGAGCAATTGTTCAGCTTCGGCGCTACTGCCGCCCAGACGCTCAACGGCAACAGCCTCGCCAACCTGATCTCCGGCAGCGCCTTTGGCGACGTGCTGGACGGCCGCGAGGGCGCCGACTCGATGGTGGGGGGCCTCGGCAACGACATCTACCTCATCGACAATATCGGTGACGTTGCCGAGGAGCAGGCCGGGCAGGGCACGGACGAAGCGCGCACCGCCCTGGCCGCCTACAGCCTTGGGGCCAACCTCGAGCGGTTGGTCAGCTTCAACGCAACGGCAGGCCAGGCGCTGACCGGCAATGCGCTCGCAAATACCCTCGTCGGCAGCGCCTTCGGCGATGTGCTGGACGGCGGCGCGGGCAACGACGTGCTGGAAGGCGGACTCGGAAACGATGTCTACCTGGTCGACAGCCTCGCCGATGTGGTGACCGAGAGCGCCGGCGCCGGCACCGATGAAGTCCGCACAAGCGTCGGCAGCCGCTCCGACTTTGCGCAGATGTACACGCTTGCCGCCAATGTCGAGAACCTCACCGGCACGTCGGCAACCGGGCAGGGCGTCTACGGCAATGCGCTCAGCAACGTGATCGCGATGGGCGCGGGCGGCGATCTCGTCGTACTCGACGGCGGCGGCAACGACCTCGTGTCGGGCGGCGGCGGCGACGACTTCCTGTACTGGGGCGCCGCCTTTTCCAGTGCCGACAAGGCCGACGGCGGAGCGGGGTTCGACACGGTCGGCCTGCTCGGCAATTACGCGCTGGCCTTCGATGCGGACGATCTCGTCTCGATCGAGAAGCTCGCCGTCTACAGCTCGGGCAATGCGGCGGCGCCGAACAGCTACAGCCTCACCATGCACGACGCCAATGTCGCGGCCGGGCAGAAGCTGATGGTGGTCGCGCAGTCGCTGCTTGCGGGGGAGGCCTTCACCTTCAACGGCGCGGCGGAAATCGACGGCAGGTTCAACGTGCGCGGCGGCCGCGGCGGCGACTCGATCACCGGCGGCGCCGGGGCGGACACGCTTTATGGCGGCCTTGGCGCCGACACGCTCAGGGGCGGCGCGGGCAACGACGAGTTCGAATATCGCTCGGCCGCCGAATCCACCGCCGCATCACGCGACACGATCCTCGACTTCGCCCGCGGCGACAGGATCAACCTCGCCCCCATCGACGCGGACGGCAACGCCGCCAACGGCGACTCCAAGTTCACCTGGCTCGGCTCCGGCGCCTTTTCCGGCCAGGCCGGCCAGCTTCGCGTCAGCCAGCAAAGCGGCATCTGGGTCGTGGAAGCGGACACCAACGGCGACTCGGCCGCCGACTTGGTCATCCACTTCACCGCCCCCCCCGGCTTCCTGCCGGAGAAGAGCGACTTCTACATCTAAGCGCCCGATCCGGCGCCGCCTTAAAGGGCGGCGCCGTAGGGCAAGGCGGCGAAGGCGCTGTAATCGGCGCGGTGCGGCGGGCCGTTGTTGACGATCACCCGGCCGCCCTTGCGGGCCATGCCGAACAGCCGCTGCGCGAATTCGTGCGGAAGGCCGATGCAGCCATGGGTCGCCTTGTCGTCGGCCATTTCGGAGGCGTGGAGGGCAACGCCGTCCCAGGTCAGCCGGAGCATGAAGGGCATCGGCGCGCCGTAGAGGTTGGAGACGTGGTCGGCATCCTTTTCGAGGATCGGGAAGGTGCCGAGCGGGGTCGGCTTCTCATCGAAGCCGTAGACCACCGAGCTTCGCCCGATCTCGACTCCGGCCTGGTAGACGGACAGGGTGCGGGCGCGCAGGTCGACGACGATCGAGATCGGTCCGGGGGCGGTCTCTTCCGAGCGCCAGGCATATTCGCCCGACGCGAGCCAGCGGTTGACGGGGAGAAAGGCGACCGGGCCGGGCGCTTGCACCGGGGCCGCCGTGGCGACAGTGGGCGGCGGCGCCGGGATCAGCTCCTCGGCATTAGCCGGGGGGATGAAGGCGGGCGCGCGGCCGCTTGTGTTTGAGCCCCGCAGCAGCAGCATCGCCGCGGCGGCAAGGGCGAGCAGAGCCAGCAACGTCAGTATCAGGCGCCTCGAGCGCAGGGTCGTCATCGTGTTCGTCTCCCGTGTCCCTGCTCAATGCGCGAAACGGGGGAAAGGCAACCGGCGTGAATCGGGTGTGCCGGGGCTGGACAGGTCCGGTGCGGAAACTTCCGCTAGGCGGTGGCCGCAGCCTGGAACACGGCCAGCTGGGCGGCAAAGGCGCGCCCAAATGCGGGCCGCGCCTCGCCGCGGGCGATGTAGGCGGCGAGGTTCGGGTAATCGCGCAGGAAGCCGGAGCTTGCCAGGCGCCGCATCACCGAGATCATCAGCAGGTCGCCGGCGCTGAACGCCCCGTCGAGCCATTCGCCGTCCCCGAGCCGCTCGGCAAGCTGGGCTAAACGCGTGCGGATTCGTGCCTCAAGGATCGGCAGCCGTTCCTCGCGCCACGGTTTGTCGCCTTCCGCGAACATGGCCATGGAGCGCTCCACGATCGGCGGTTCGACGGTGCTCAGCGCCGAGAACATCCAGGTGATCGCGCGGGCGCGTGTGTCCGGATCTTCGGGAAGTAGCCCCGGGTGACGCTGCGCGATGTGGAAGACGATCGCGCCGCTTTCGAACAGGGTGAGATCGCCTTCCTCGAGGGTCGGGATCTGCCCAAACGGATGGCGGGCGAGGTGGCCGGGCTGCTTCATCTCCTCGAAGCTCGCCAAGCGGACGTGGTAGGGCTGCCCGACCTCCTCGAGTGCCCAGCGCACGGGCATGTCGCGGGCAAGCCCCTGGCCGCGGTCCGGCGAGCTTCGAAAAGCGGTAATGGTGGGGATCATGCGCTTGCTCCCAGTCTTGCGGTGGATAATCGTCTTGGGCTGAGCGTCCGCTCCCAATTCTAGACGAGACGGTTGGGGTTGGACGGGTTCGAGGCACGACGCTGCCATAGATTGTGGACATCGCGCAGTTGGTGGAAGATGCTGAGGCGAACCTTGCTAAGCGGGGTCCGTACAGGAAGTAGGTGCTCACGCCGAGAGGTGGTATCGATGCATGCAACAAAGCAGAAACTGGCTCGATCCCTTGAGTTGCTGCTCGTCGAGTTCAGCGAATTTTCGTATGAAAACGCAGGCACCAGGCATCCGAAGGATTGGTTAATTGACCTGAGCCCTTCATTCGCATCGTGGCAACAGCGCGTACGAACCACAATCAAATTTCACTTCACCCCCCAAAGTGCACCATACATGAATATCGAACGAGCTGACGGCCGCCCGCTAATCGGCAATGCTCAGGAAGGATTCCTTTGGGTGATGGCGCGCTACCAAGAGGCTTTGGTCACTGGATTGGCGGCAACCAAAGATGATATTCACTGCGAGATCGACCCTGCGCGGTTTCAAGGCGGCCATTAAGCAATTTCAAACTGACCCACTACCATCCGCCGGGTTCATGCGGCGCCTCGCCTAGAGCAGGCCCATCGAGCGCATGCTTGAATGGCCCCTGGCGCCGATGATGACGTGGTCGTGGACCGAGATGCGCAAGGGACGGCCGGCTTCGACGATTTCGCGGGTGAGGCGGATGTCCTGGGCACTCGGCTGCGGGTCGCCGCTTGGGTGGTTGTGGACCAGGATGATCGCGGTGGCGTGGTAATCGAGGGCGCGGCGGATCACTTCGCGGACATAGACGGCGGCTTCGTCGACCGAGCCCTCGGACACCGGCTCGTTGCGGATCAGCATGTTCTTGGCGTTGAGGTAGAGCACGCGGACGCGCTCCACCGGGTTGTGGGCCATGTCGGCGTGGAGGTAGTCGAGCAGGGCCTGCCAGCTTCCAAGCACCGGCCGGTCGTCGATCCGGCTTTCGAGCAGGCGAAGCGCCGAGGCCTGGGCGATCTTGAGGGCGGCGGCGGCGCCTTCGCTGACTCCGCCGATGCGGACGATCGCTTCGGCGTCGGCCGACAGCAGCCCACCGAGGCCGCCGAAATCGTGGAGCAGCTTCTTGGCGAGCGGCTTGGTGTCGCGGCGCGGAATGGCGAGGGCGAGGAGATATTCAATAAGTTCGTGGTCGAGAAGCGCGTCCGGGCCACCTTCGAAGAGGCGCTGGCGCAGGCGGGCGCGGTGGCCGCTGCCGTCGAGGGGGAGGTCGCCCATCAGGTGAGATTAAGCTTCCGCGTGGCTTGAGGCAATTCGCGGGTTTGTGCGAGAGGGGATAAAGTGACGGCACCGGAACGGAAGCGGCAGGGTTTGGAGGCGATGGTGTTGGGCGTTTCGAACCGAGCCTTTTCCCCGGGTCTGGGCTAAGGCCGCGCGCGTGGAAGACGAGCCCCAGGAGACCATGCGGCCAAGACGCCGGAAGCGGCGGATCGCGGCTGGCGTGCTGGTGCTCCTGGTGGTGCTGGTGCTTGCGCTGTGGCTGTTCCGGCTGCCGATCGCGTCGGATTTCCTGCGGCGCGAGTTCGAGCGGCGCGATGTGCAGGCGAGCTACAAGGTCACGAAGATCGGCTTCGGCAAGCAGCGGGTCGAAAACCTCGTTATCGGCGATCCCAGGAACCCGGACCTTACCGCCCGCTGGGTGGAGCTGGACGTCAGCCTGGGCTTTCGGCGGCCCAAGGTGACCCTGGTGACGGCACGCGGCGTTCGGCTGAAAGGGCGGGTGGTTGGCGGCAAGCTGCGCTTCGGCGAGGTCGACAAGCTGCTTCCGCCGCCAAGCGGGGCGCCGTTCCGCTTCCCGGACATGGCAGTGGACGTGGCCGACACGTCGGTGACGCTCGACATGCCGGTCGGTCGGGTGGGGCTTGCCGTTGCGGGGCGGGGGAAATTGTCCGACGGGTTCCAGGGCGAGGTGGCGGGCTTCTCGCATCGGCTTGCCGTGGGCACTTGCGCGCTGACCAGCCCGCGGGCGCGGTGGAAGGTGGCGATCGACAAGGCCAGGCCGCACCTCGCCGGGCCGGTGAGCGCGGCGCGGGTGGCGTGCGGGGATAGCTTTGCGCTGGAGGGGCCGAAGCTGGCTTTGAACGGTGTGCTGTCGGAGACGCTCGACAGCTGGCGCGGCAAGGCCGGTATCGAAGCGGGCGGCGCGCGCATGGGCGGGAATGCGCTGGGTGCGCTGAAAGGCATTCTCGACTTCGACGGTAATGCCCAGACCACACGCGGTGCGGTGGACCTCGCGGCGGCTTCGCTGCGCGTCGCGCGATTCAGCGCTGGGCGCACCCGCATCGACGGGCGCTACTCTTTCTCCTCCAAGACGGGCGATGCGACCTTGGTTGCCGACGTGGGCGCGCGGGGCGTGTCCGCGTCTTCTTCGGTCGCGGGCATAGCAGGCGCACTCGCGGCCACCGGCGGCACCCCCATCGAAGCGGTGGGCGAATCGCTTGCCGGCTCCATCCGCCGCGCGGCGGCCGCGTTCGACCTGGCCGGAGAGCTCCGGCTGGTGAACGCCAAGGGCGGCGGCGGGCTGCGCTTCAGCCGGCTGATCGCGCTGAGCCGAAGCGGCGCGCGGCTGACGCTCGATGGCGGGGAGGGCTTCTCCTATAACTGGCCGGCCGGATTGTCGCGGATCGACGGCGACCTTGCGCTGTCCGGCGGCGGCTTCCCGCAGGCGCGCTTCGCCTTGAACCAGCCGCGGCTCGGTGGCCCGATCAGCGGCACCGGCCAGATCGCCCCGCTGCGCGTCGGCGCCTCCCGCCTGGCGCTCGGCACGATTCGCTTCACGGCGGGGGAGGGGGGCGCGACCCGCATCGACACCGTCGCGACGCTCGACGGGCCGTTCGACAACGGCGCCGTCACCGGCCTCACCCTGCCGGTCAGCGGCCGCCTGGACGGGCGGGGCGGCTTTGCCTTTGGCGAGGGCTGCGTCTCCGCGCGCTTCGACACCCTGCGCGTCTCCACCCTGCGCCTCGGGGCCGCGTCCCTGCCCCTCTGCCCAACTGGTCGCGCCTTGTTGTGGAAGAGCCCCGGCGGCTCAGTGCAGGGAGGCGCCACCGTGCAGCCGGTGCGCCTCGCCGGCCGGCTTGGTACGACCCAAATCAACCTCGCCGCCGCGCGGCTCCTGTTCGGCTTTGAGGGCCCGAACTTCGCCGCCTCGAACCTTTCCGTGCGCCTCGGCAGCGGCGAGGGGATCAACCGCTTCGACGCCGCCACTTTCTCCGGCCGCTTCGGCAAGAGTGGCCTGGCCGGCGCCTATGCCGGCCTCGACGCGAAGCTCGCCGCCGTGCCGCTGCTGCTCAGCAAAGGCGCCGGCAACTGGTCGCTGCGCCGCGGCGCTCTGGAGATGACCGGCGGCTACACGGTCGCCGACGCCGCCGATCCGGCGCGCTTCTACCCGCTGGAGGCGCGCGACGTCCGCCTTACCCTGCGCGACAACCTCATCCGCGCGAATAGCTGGCTCTACGATCCGGAGACCGGCACGCGAATCCTGCAGGCCGACATCAGCCATTCGCTCGCCACCGGCCAAGGTCGCGCCGAGCTCGACGTGCCGGGCATCGCCTTCGACAAGGACTATCAGCCGGAGCAGCTCACCCGCCTGACCACAGGCGTCGTCGCGCTGGTCAACGGCGTCCTCAAGGGCCGCGGCGAGATCGCCTGGGACGGCAAAGCGACCACCAGTTCCGGCACCTTCGGCACCGACGACATGGACTTCGCCGCCACCTTCGGGCCGGTGGAGGGCTTCCGCACCCAGGTGCATTTCACCGACCTGCTCGGCCTCACCTCCGCGCCCAACCAGGTTGCCGAGACCGACCTCATCCGCACCGGAATAGACGTGTTCGACGGCAAGATCCGCTACCAGCTCCTTCCCGGCCTGCGCGTGAAGGTGGAGGCGGGCGCCTGGCCGTTCGCCGGCGGCGAGCTCCAGCTCGAGGAAACGATCCTCGATTTCTCCAAGCCGACCGCCAAGCAGCTCACCTTCCGGGTCGTCGGCCTCGATGCCGCTTTGTTCATCCAGCAGATGGAGTTCTCGAACATCTCGGCCACCGGCACGTTCGACGGCGTCATCCCGATGGTGTTCGACGAGCGCGGCGGGCGGATCGTCGGCGGCAGCCTGGTGGCGCGCGCGCCCGGCGGCACCTTGTCCTATATCGGCGAGCTCACGGACAAGCAGCTCGGCGTCTACGGCAAGCTCGCCTTCGATGCGCTGAAATCGATGCGCTATTCCAAGCTGACCATCGGCCTCGACGGCGCGCTGGAGGGCGAGTTCGTCGCCGCGATCGAGCTTGACGGCATCGCCCGCAACACCGCGCTGACCACCGCGCCGTCGGGCGGGATCAGCGGGCTGGTCGCCAACCGGGCGCTGACCCAGCTCGCCAAGATCCCGTTCGAATTCAACATCAACGTGCGCGGCCCGTTCCGCTCGCTGCTTGCGACGATGCGCAGCCTCGAGGATCCGACCAACCTCATCCAGTCGATCCTGCCCGAGAAACTGCGCCCGCGCGATCCGCTTGCGGTGCCCGAAACGCCTCAACCCCAAAACAAAACCGTTCAGCCCCAGGAAAGCGAGATCGTGCGATGATGTCCCCGATATTGACGAGACTGCGCCCCAGTGCGACGCAGGGTGCGATGAGGCGGGCCAAACTCCTTCTCCTTGCACCGGCCCTGATATCGACGGCGGGATGCGTGTCTGTGAGCGCGCCCGACAAGCCGATCGAGATCAACCTCAACATCAATATCAGGCAAGAGGTCGTTGTCCGCCTGCAGGAGGATGTACGCGATCTCATCCAGAAGAATCCGGGAGTGTTCTGATGACCCGCCGAACCAAGAATATGCTCGCCGCCGCCGTTGCGCTCGCCCTGCTCGCCGGAGGCGCGGGCGCCGCTTACGCGTTGGTGCAGGGCGATGCCGCTGCATCGCTGCGTAGCACCGGCCAGGTCGGCGAGCAGGCCGACGGCTACCTTGGGGTGGTTGGCTCCGTCTCGTCCGCGGTTCGCGCGCAGGTCGATTCGATCAACATCCAGCGCCGGGCCTATTACACCAACCTTGCCCAGCGCCGCGGCGCCAAGATCGAGGAAGTCGCTGCCACCACCGCGTGCGAGCTGTTCCGCACCAAGGTCGCCCCCGGCCAGTTCTACCGCGGCACCGACGGCGCCTGGCAGAAGCGCGAAGGCTCGGCCGCAGTGCCCCTGCCGAGTTATTGCGGCTGATTTCAATTCCTCCCCCGGTCTGCCGGGGGAGGGGGACCGCCCGA
>DASVUV010000087.1:0-23932 GCA_036386875.1 Allosphingosinicella sp. | reverse complement strand
GTCGTCCCCGCCAACATTTCTTCCAAGGAAGCACTGCAGAACCTTGTCGACGAGACCAAGCGCCAGTTGGGGAGGATCGACATTCTCGTCTGCAACGCCGCGTCCAATCCATATTACGGGCCAATGGGCGGGATCACCGATGATCAATTCCGCAAGATCCTGGAAAACAACGTCATCGCCAACCATTGGCTCACGCAAATGGTCGCGCCCGAGATGATCGAGCGGCGCGAAGGCTCCATCATCATCGTCTCCTCGATCGGCGGCCTCAAGGCCTCGGCGGTGATCGGCGCGTACAATGTGTCCAAGGCTGCGGACTTCCAGCTGGCCCGCAACCTCGCCGCGGAATTCGGGCCGCATCAGGTGCGGGTGAACTGCATCGCGCCGGGCCTGATCCGGACCGACTTCGCCAAGGCGCTTTGGGAGAACCCGCAGACCCTCGCCGCCGTCACCATGCACACCCCCCTCCAGCGCATCGGCGAACCCCACGAAATCGCCGGCGCCGCCGTCTTCCTCGCCAGCCCCGCCTCCACCTTCGTCACCGGCCAAGCCATCGTGGTAGACGGCGGAAGCACCACGGGCGTGGGGCTTTGATTATTTCACGCGAAGACGCGAAGGAGGCAAAGAGCGCGAAGGGGTCATTGATTGGCCAGGCGTTAGGGCGCTCCTCCCGCGGCAGCGGGAACCAAAATATTCGCCGTTGGCGGGCAGGCGCAAGAAACACCACCCCTTCGCGTTCTTCGCGTCCTCCTATCTTCGCGTCTTCGCGTGAAATAGAACAGCCATGATGCAGGGAACCGCCGCATGAAACTTGAAGGCAAAGTCGCAATCGTCACCGGCGCAGGCTCCGGCATCGGCCGCGCAACCGCCCTCCGCTTCGCCGCCGAAGGCGCGCACGTCATCTGCGCGGACCTTAAAGGCCACGACGAGACCGCCGCCGAAATCGGCGCCGCCGCGGTCGGTATCCAAGCCGACGCCGGCAGCGAGGACGACGTCCAGGACCTCGTCCAGGCCGCGCTTCAATATCATGGCGGCCTCGACGTCTTCTTCGCCAACGCCGGCATTTCCGGCGGCCTGTCCTCGATCTTCGAGCAGAGCGCCGAAGACTGGCAGGAGATTCTGCGCGTCAACCTGATCGGCCCGTTCCTCGCCATCAAGCACGCGGCCCCGACGATCAAGGAACGCGGCGGCGGCTCGATCATCTGCACCGCCTCGGTCGCCGGCATCCGCGCCGGCGCCGGCGGCCCGGCTTATTCCGCGTCCAAGGCGGGCGTCATCAACCTCGTCAAGGTTGCCGCCACCCAGCTCTCCGGCGCCGCGATCCGGGTCAACGCCATCTGCCCAGGCCTGATCGAGACCGGCATGACCAAGCCGGTCTACGACTGGGCCCGCGCCGCCGGCCGCGAGGACAAGCTCGGCCACTTGAACCCCCTCAAGCGCGGCGGAATAGCGGACGAAATCGCCGCCGCCGCCCTCTTCCTCGCCTCGGACGAGTCGAGCTACGTCAACGGCCACGCCCTCGTCGTCGACGGCGGCCTGTCCATCTCCCACCCCTTCAACAACCAGGAATATGGCCGAACGACCGTGTAAGCGCGGCCCATGTTCAGCATCGTCACCCCCGTCTTCAACAAGCGCGAGCACCTCCGCGCGGCGGTGACCGGCGCGCTTGCCCAGACCTTTGCGGATTTCGAGCTGATCCTTATCGACGACGGCTCCACCGACGGCAGCCTCGACACCGTCGCCGACATCGCCGACCCCCGAATCCGCACCCTGCGCCAGGTCAATGCCGGCGCCAGCGCCGCCCGCAACGCCGGCCTCGCCGCCGCCCGCGCCGACTGGGTCGCCTTCCTCGACGCCGACGATCTCTGGCTTCCCGATCACCTCGCCGAGCTCGACCGCATCCGCCGCCGCCACCCGCAAGCAGGCCTGATCGGCACCGCCTTTCTCACCGCCGGCCCCGACGGCGCAGCACCCCCGCCCCCGCCCGCCGAAGGTGAAATCCGCGAAATCGCCTATTTCGAATCGGTCGGCCGCGGCGGCAGCCCCCTTTGGACCAGCTCCGCCGCCATCCGCCGCGAGGCCTTCCTCCAGCTCGGCGGCTTCAACGACGACCCGATCGGCCAGGACAGCGAATATTGGGCGCGGATCGCCTTCCGCTACCCCGTTGCAACCTCCACCCGCGCCACCGCCATCTACCGGCGGGGCACGACAGGCGGCATCATCGAGGGCGCCCGCAACCGCTGGGCCAACCGCCCGCTCCGCACGGCCGGAGACCTCTCCTCCGCCGCCGCCCTGGTCGAATCCCGCTACGCCGCGGCCCCGCCGGAACTCCGCCCGGCCCTCGACCTCTTCCTCGACCGCTACGTCGGCTGGTGCCTGATGACCTCCGTCGCCAACCGCGACATCGCCACCATCCGCAAGCTCCGCCCCCTCTACCGCACCCCGCCCCCGCCCGAGCACCGCCTGCTCCTCGCCCTCGCCCGCCTGCCGGAACCGCTCGCCCGCATCAGCTACGCGCTCGGCCTCGCCGCGAAGGCGCTGGGACGCCGGATGCGCCGCAGATGATCGGCTGACCAGCGCTCACGGGGACCCGCCCCAACCCTTGTTCGCCCGTTCCGCCCTGCTATGCTCCAGTTATCACAGAACAGAGGTAGAGATCGGATGCGCGCACGACATTATCTGGGCGCCGCATTCCTTGCCTGCGTCGCGGTCCCGGCTAACGCCTCACCGTGGCGGGTTCTACCCGCGGCCGGTACGGTCGACCTCACCTACGAGGTTGAAGGCGCGGTGGTGTACCGTTTCAGTTGCGGCGCATCGGGCGTGAGGATCACCCAATATGGCGTGACCCAGTTGATGGACGTGGCGACCAACCAGCCCGTGCCCGACCAGGAGGCGGCCGATATGCCGAGCGGCGCATCCTTCATGGCGCTGGCCACCGGCAAGGCCAAGCCCAAGATGGTCCCCGCCGAGTCGGTGCCGAATGCCGCCGGCGGCTGGGACATGGCGATAACGATACCCAGAAACGACCCGGCCTTTCTGAGCCTGCCACGCGCCGGCATGGTGTCGGTCTTCAGCACCGGCTTCACCCGAGCCGTCATGCTCGGCAAGGAGGACAGGAAGCTGCTCGCAGGGTTCGTGAAGAGCTGCCGGTCCACCTCCTCTTAGCTGCCGCTCGCTTCGCTCAGGAGCAGCAACCTCATCGAATGCGCCGCGCACCGGTTTGGAGCTTCATCCCGGGTGCGCTTCCCATGCGACGCGTCAAAGGTTGACGTTAACGTAAGGGCGGGGCAAGCGGAGGCACCCTTCCCACCGGAGTTTCGAGATGAGCCCCATCACCACCAGCCGCCACGGCGACGTCCTGATCGTTTCCTCCAACAACCCGCCGGTCAACGCGCTCGGCATCGCGGTGCGCGAAGGGCTGGTCGCGGCGATGGACGAAGCGGACCGGGACGACAGCGTCAAGGCGGTGGTGATCGTCTGCGTGGGCTCCACCTTCTTCGCCGGCGCCGACATCACCGAATTCGGCAGGCCGATGCAGATGCCGATGCTGCCCATGGTGGTCGACCGGATCGAGGCCTGCACCAAGCCGGTCGTCGCCGCGATCCACGGGACCGCGTTCGGCGGCGGCCTCGAAGTCGCGCTCGCCTCGCACTACCGGGTCGCCGTTCCGTCGGCGAAGCTCGGCGTTCCCGAAGTGAAGCTCGGCCTCCTCCCCGGCGCCGGCGGCACCCAGCGCCTCCCGCGCGTGGCGGGCGTCGCCAAGGCGCTGCAGATGGCGGCCACCGGCGATCCGATCGGCGCCAGGGAAGCTTATGAGGTCGGCCTGGTCGATCGCCTGATCGAGGGCGACCTTCTCCAGCACGCCGTCGCGTATGCCGAAGAGGTCAAGGACACCCGCCCGATCCGCAAGTCGAGCGAGCTTGACGAAAAGCTCGCCGAAGCGCGCGCCAACCCGGGCCTGTTCGACGAATTCCGCAAGGCCAACGCCCGCAAGTTCCGCGGCTTCGACGCCCCCGAATACAACGTTCGCGCCATCGAGGCGGCGGTCGCCATGCCATACGCGCAAGGCGTGATGACCGAACGCCAGCTCTTCATGGAGCTGATGAGCGGCACCCAGGCCCGCGCCCAGCAATATTTCTTCTTCTCCGAGCGCAAGGCGGCAAAGATCGAGAACCTGCCGGAGGACACGCAGCCGCGCGACATCCGCAAGGTCGGGGTGATCGGCGCCGGCACCATGGGCGGCGGCATTTCGATGAACTTCTTGAGCGCCGGCATTCCGGTGCGGATCATCGAGCAGCAACAGGACGCGCTCGACCGCGGCACCGGCGTCATTCGCAAGAATTACGAAGCCACTGCCGCCAAGGGCAAGATGACGGCCGAACAGGTCGAAGGCGCGATGGCCCTCCTCACGCCGTCGCTCAGCCTCGACGACCTGTCCGATTGCGACCTCGTCATCGAGGCCGTGTTCGAGAATATGGACGTCAAAAAGGACGTGTTCGGCAAGCTCGACGCCATCTGCAAGCCGGGCGCGATCCTCGCGTCCAACACTTCCTATCTCAACATCGACGAGATCGCCGCCTCCACCTCGCGCCCGGAGGACGTGGTCGGCCTTCACTTCTTCTCGCCGGCCAACATCATGAAGCTTCTGGAGGTCGTGCGCGGCGCCAAAACCGCGCCCGACGTGCTGGTCACCGCCATGCAGCTTGCCAAAAAGATCCGCAAAGTCGCCGTCGTGGCGGGGGTTTGCTACGGCTTCATCGGCAACCGCATGCTGATCCCGCGCCAGACCCAGGCGATGCGCCTCCTCCTCGAAGGCGCCACGCCCGAGCAGGTGGACCGCGTCCATGTCGAGTTCGGAATGCCGATGGGCCCCTTCCAGATGGCCGATCTCGCCGGAGTCGACATCGGCTGGCACCGCGATCCGTCGCGGATCGAGAACATCCGCGACGCGCTCTGCGCCATCGACCGCTGGGGCCAGAAGAAAGGCGCCGGCTTCTACGATTACGACGAAAAACGCCGCCCCTCGCCTAGCCCCAAGGTGCAGGAAATCATTGCGGATTTCCGCGCCAAGGAAGGCGTCGAGGCCCGCGAGATCTCCGACGGGGAGATCATCGAGCGCACCCTCTACACCATGGTCAACGAAGGCGCCCTGATCCTCGAAGGCGGCTTCGCCCAGCGCGCGTCGGACATCGATGTGGTCTGGATCTACGGCTACGGCTGGCCGGTCTACCGCGGCGGCCCGATGTTCTGGGCCGACACCGAAGGCCTCCCCAAGATCGTCGAAGGCATCCGCCGCCAGCAAGAGCGCCTGGGCAGCGACTTCCAGCTCTCCGAGCTCCTGGTGCGAAAGGCCGAAGCGGGGGAGAAGTTCACGAGGTAACCCCCAATCCTCCCCTGCATTTGCAGGGGAGGGGGACCATGCGCAGCATGGTGGAGGGGCGCGAGCGCAGCGAGCGTCTAAGACCCTCCGCTTCGCTCCGGACCCCTCTACCGCGCTTCGCGCGGTCCCCCTCCCCCGGAAAACCGGGGGAGGATCAGGAACCCCGCTCTTTGAAATCGTAGACCGCGCCACCAGCCCAGTTCCTCCCCATCGAAGATGGGGAGGGGAACCATGGAGGGTTCCCGCCAAAGTAATACTTTGGCGGGTGCCCGCGTAGCATGGTGGAGGGGTAGGTGCGGAGACCTAAGCAAGGGCACCCCTCCACCACCCTTCGGGTGGTTCCCCTCCCCGAGCATAGCTTGGGGAGGAACTGGGGCAGCCCTCCGCTGCCTAATCCTCCCGCGGGGGCTGCAGATCCGTAAGCTTGAGCCGCTCGAAGCGGGCCGCCCAAGGCGAATCCGCTTGAGTCTCCGTCTCCAGATAAGCCGGCTTCAGCAAAGGCACGGGTGCCTGCGACGAAGGCGGCGGTGCCGGCGCAAGCGTATCCAGATCGAACTCCGCGGCGAAGCGCAGGCCGATCTGCCCGTCCTTGGCCCACCTTACCTCGGCATATTGGAAACCGGCCTCGCCAAGGTCGAGCTCGACCTCCACGCCGGGCTTGAACTCCTTGGGCGCCTCGAGCTTGGCGCCGCCCGACGAGATGTTGCGCAGCCGCACGGGCACGGAAATGCCGCTCCAGTACAAGGTGCCGTTGCGCAGCAGCGTCTGGCGCACCTCGCGGTCCACCACTTCGCGCGGCGCCGGCACGTCGGCGCCGTCGAAGCGCAGCACCGGGCCGCTGGCCTGCGCCGCCGAATCCCAGAAGATGGTCTCGTTGATGAACTCGACGCCGATCCGCCCTTCGCGGACCCAGCGGACGACGCACTTGGTCTTGGCCTTGTCGGTGAAGATCAGGTCCAGCTTTTCGCCGATCCGCGCTTCGGCATCGCTCGCCAGCATCGCGCCGCGCGAGGAGACGTTGACCACCTTTACGGGTGTCTTCTTGCGCCGGAACACCATCACCGTCTCCTCGACTATGTCGCGCAGCCGGTCCTCGCAGCGCTGGTTGGTGATCCGGGTTTCCTCGCGCTTGACGGCGATTGCGGTGAGGCCGCCCAGCCCGGCGGGCTTTTGCTTCTTCGCGGCAACCGGAGTGGCCGGGCGCTCGGCCGGGCCGGACAGGATCGAAGAGCGAAGGTCGTGCATTGATTCCCCCGAGTAGGCGTTCGGGATGCACATGGCACACAAAGGATTACCGAATTGCTAGCCACGATGCCGAAAGGGGCTCGGTGACGCCCGGCCAGCTAGACCTGTTCGGCGGGGGCGGAAGTGCTCAGCCGGCTGCGCCGGACTGGCCGCAAGGGCTCGGCTACCGCGCCGATCTGATCTCGCCCGGCGAGGAGCAGGCGCTCGCCGTCCGCATGGCCGAGCTGCCGTTCCGCGCCTTCGAATTCCAGGGCTTTCTCGGCAACCGCCGCACCGTTTCCTTCGGTCTCCATTACGAGTTCAACGGCAGCGGCCTCCACGAAGCCGAGCCGATGCCCGAATGGCTCCTCCCGATCCGCGACCGCGCCGCCGCCTGGGCGGGCCTCGCCGGCGAGGCGCTCCGCCACGTCCTCATCACCGAATACGCCCCCGGCGCCGGCATCGGCTGGCACCGCGACCGGCCGGTGTTCGAGGATGTCGTCGGCCTCTCCCTCCTCGCCCCCGCCCGCCTGCGCTTCCGGCGCAAGGCAGCGGAGAAGTGGGAACGCAAGGCGGTGACCGCCGAGCCGCGCTCCGCCTACCTGCTGCGCGGCCCGGCGCGGGAGGAATGGCAGCACAGCATCGCCGCCATGGAGGCGCTTCGCTACTCCATCACCTTCCGAAGCCTGCGTGCGGACATCAGGCCCGGCGTCAGGCCAGCTTGATCTCGCGCAGCCGCTCCATGAGGTATTCGTGCGACGAGATCGGCGGCCACTGCGCCGGCCGCTCCGCGCTGACGCATTGCGGCAGGGTCTCGATAACGAAGTCCGGCCGGAAGTGCAGAAAAAAGGGCATCGAGTAACGCGAATGGCCGCGCCGCTCGGCCGGCGGGTTGACCACCCGGTGGGTGGTGGAGCGCAGCACGCCGTTGGTCAGGCGCTGCAGCATGTCGCCGATGTTGACGGCCAGTTCGCCCGGCTTGGGGCTCACCGGCAGCCAATTGCCGTCGCGGTCGAGGAGCTGGAGCCCCGCTTCCTCGGCGCCGAGCAGCAGGGTGATGGTGTTGATGTCCTCATGCGCGCCGGCGCGGACGTTCGGCCCGTTGCCGTCGGTCGGCGGGTAATGAAGCAGGCGAAGCACCGAATTGCCCTCCCGCACGGTGTCCGCGAAGTAATCGGGCGCGAGCTTCAGGTAGCGGGCGATCGCCTCCAGGATACGCAGCCCGGCCGTGTCGAAGGCGGCGAACAGCTCCAGGAAGGTTTCCCGGAACGACTGGACCTCCTCCGGCCACAGGTTCGGCGCCATGACGTCGGAATAACGGTGCCCCTCCGGCAGCTCGCGCCCGACGTGCCAGAACTCCTTGAGGTCGTACGCCGTGGCGCCCTTTGCGGTCTCGATCCCGAACGGCGTATAGCCACGCGCACCGCCGCCGCCCGGCGTGTGGTAGCCGCGCTTCACCGCGTCGGGCAGCGCGAAGAAGGCCTTGGCCTTCTCCTCGGCCCGCGCGATCAGGTCGGCCGGAATGCCGTGATCGGCAATGATCGCGAAGCCGTAGCGCTCGAACGAAGTGCCGAGCTCCTGGGCGAAAGCATCCGGGTCGCTCGCCGAAGCGGCAAGGGAAACGGACGCGACGGTGGGTTGTGCAAGAGTAGCCATGAGGCCGCCTTACCGTCTCCCGGCTCGCCCGTCACCTAGCCGCGAGCGCCTGGGGTTAGGGCAGAAGCAAGCCGGCCAAGGCCGCGCTCATCAGGTTCGCCAGCGACCCGGCGATCAGCGCCTTGATCCCCAGCCGGGCGATGTTCGGGCGCTGGTTAGGGGCCAGGCTGCCGGTCACCGCCATCTGGATCGCGATCGAGCTGAAGTTGGCGAAGCCGCACAGCGAGAAGGTCACAATCGCCCGGCTACGCTCGCTGAGCTGGCCTGCCTGCATCGCCCCTAGATCAAGGAACGCCACGAACTCGTTGAGCACGATCTTGGTGCCGAACAGGCCGCCCGCCGCACCGGCCTCGTTCCACGGCACGCCGATCAGGAACATGATCGGCTGGAAGACGTAGCCGACGATCTGCTGGAAGCTGAGGTTCGGCTGGCCGAACCACCCGCCGACGCCGCCGAGCAATCCGTTGGCAAGCGCCACCAGCGCCACGAAGGCGAGCACCATCGCGCCCACGGCCACGGCAAGCTTGACGCCCGTCTGCGCGCCCTGGGCGGCGGCCATGATGATGTTGGCGGGCCGTTCGCCCTCCTCAAAGGTCTCGGAAATCTCCACCGGCTCGTCGCTGAGCGCCTTGCCTTCGGGCAGGAGCGCCGCCGGTCCCTGGGCGCTGATCCGGCCGGCGGGCAGTTCGAGCTGCTCGGGCTCCTTGGGTACGGCGGTGTCGGGCATGATGATCTTGGCCATCAGAATTCCGCCCGGCGCCGACATGAAGGCAGCGGCGAGCAGGAACGGCAAAGCCTCCGGGCCGAGCAAGGCCGCGTAAGCGGCAAGGATGGTGCCGGCGACTCCCGCCATGCCGACGGTCATCAGCGTGAAGAGCTGCGGCGGTGTCAGGCTGGCGAGATAGGGCCTGACCACCAACGGCGATTCGGACTGGCCGACGAAGATGTTTGCGGCCGAGCCGAGCGATTCGACGCGGCTGATGCCGGTCACCCAGGCGATCGCCCCGCCGACCCAGCGCACGACCCGCTGCATGATGCCAAGGTAATACAGAATCGAAACCAGTGCCGCGAAGAACACGATCACCGGCAGCGCGCCTAGCGCGAAGGTGTTGGCAAGCGGATTGGTCGCCGAGGGGCCGAACAGGAATTCGGTGCCCTTGTTGGCATAGCCGAGCAGGTTCGCCACACCGTGCGCCATGCCCTGGATCGCGGCACGCCCCCACGGCGTGTAGAGCACCAGCACCGCGATGCCCGCCTGCAGCGCAAAGGCGGCGGCGACGACACGCGGCCGGATGGCGCGTTTGTTGGACGACAGAAGAAAGGCGATAAGCAGGATCAGCGCGATCCCCGCGATCCCAAGCAGCTTGTTCATGTGAAATCCCGCCCCTTCATGCCGGTCTTTACCAGACCATCTTTCTTTCCGACGCCCCCGCCGCGCTGTCCAGCTTTTCAATCGCTTCGCCGATCTCATGCGCCACGAGCAACTGCCCGCGCCGGGCCGGCGACATGAAGCCGCTTGCGGTCGTGTGGTCTAGAAAAGCGAGCATGCCGTCCCAGAATCCGCTCACCTGAAGCAGGCAGAACGGCTTGGCGTGGTAGCCCAAAGCATTCCACGTCCAGGCCTCGAACAGCTCGTCGAACGTGCCGATCCCGCCGGGCAAAGCGATGAACGCATCGCACAGCTCGGTCATCTTGGCCTTGCGCTCGTGCATGTTGGAGACGGTGTGGAGCTCGGTAAGGCCCCTATGCGCAACCTCGGCATCGACCAGCGACTGCGGAATGACGCCGAGCGCCTCGCCGCCGCCGGCAAGCACCGCGTCGGCGACCACGCCCATCAGCCCGCGATGGCCGCCGCCGTAGACGAGGCCAAGGCCGCGCCGCGCCATCTCCTCGCCAAGCGCCCGCGCCGTTGCCTCGAAGGCCGGGTCGGTGCCCATCGAGGAGCCGCAATAGACCGCGATTCGCTTCATGCCATCAATGCCTTCAGGTCGACTTCCGGCCGCGCGCCGAAATGGGAAATGATCTCGGCAGCGGCGATCGCGCCCATCCGCAGGCTCTCCTCGACCGAGCGGCCCCGCACCTGCCCGGCAAGGAAGCCGGCAGCGAACAGGTCGCCCGCGCCGGTGGTGTCGACGACCCTCTCGACCGGCGCAGCGGGCACGGCGATACGCTTGCCGCCGTCCACGGCCAGCGCGCCCTTCTCCGAACAGGTGCAGACCAGAAGCGGCACCCTGTCGCCAAGCGCATCGACCGCCCGGTCGAAATCGTCCTCGCCGGCCAGCGCCCGCACTTCATTCTCGTTGGCGAAGAGAAGGTCGATCGCACCGCGCTCGATCAGCGCCAGGAAGCTGTCCCGCCGCCGCGCGATGCAGGCGATGTCGGACAGCGTGAAAGCGACCTTGCGCCCGGCATCGTGCGCAATGTCGATCGCCCGCTCCATCGCGGCGCGCGGCGTGTCGGGCACCCACAGATAGGCTTCGAGGTACAGGATAGCGGCATCGCGGATCTGCTGCTCGTCCAGCGCATCGACCGAAAGCGAGTGGGACGCGCCGGGCGAGGTGTTCATCGTCCGCTGCCCGTCCGGCGTCACCAGGATCAGGCAGCGCCCGGTGGGAAGCGCGCTCGCAAGCGGCGGCGTCCGGAACTCGACCCCCAAAGCCCGGATGTCGTGCGCAAAGATTTCGCCGAGCTGGTCCTTCGCCACCTGCCCGACGAACCCGGCCCGGCCGCCAAGGGCCGCAACCCCGGCCATGGTGTTGGCCGCCGATCCGCCGCTGGTCTCCCGGGCATGGCCCATCAGCCCATAGAGGCGCGTGGCTTCGGCGGGATCGATGAGGCGCATCGAGCCCTTGGGAAGCTGTTCGGTGGTGAGGAAGTCATCCTCCGCCGTGGCGATCACGTCCACGATCGCATCGCCGATCGCCAGGACGTCCAGTCTGCTGTCTGTCACCCGGGTCTGATGGCCCGGATGGGCGGCAACGGAAAGCCCTTTTTGCGCCGCCGGAAACGCGTTACGCATCGCTTCATGACCACAGACACCAGCGCCGCGCCCATCTCGCGTTCCTTGTTCAACTTCGCCATCTTCTATGGGGGCATGGTGTGCATCGCCGGGGTGCTCGGCAACAAGCAGGTGGCGCTTGGGCCGCTGGCGGTGGAAGCCGGCATCTTTGCCTTCCTGCTGCTGGTCGTGACGTCCAGCGCAGTGGCCGAGCTGCACGGGCGCGCCGTCGCCAACCGGCTGGTGGTGATCGGCTTCGTGCCGCTGATCGCGTCCTTGCTCCTCACCCTGCTCGTGCTCGCCGTGCCCGCCGCGCACGACATGCCGCCGGAACGCCTCGCCGCGTTTGAGACGATCATGCTCGCGACGCCGCGGATCTGGATCGCCGGGATCATCGCCTATGGCACGTCGCAATTCCTCAACGTCACGATCTTCAGCCGAATGAAGCGGGAGGGCGGCGGTTTGCTGTGGCTGCGCGCCGGCACCGCCAGCGTGCTCAGCCAGATCGTCGACACCCTGCTGTTCATCACCATCGCCTTTTACGGCGCGTTCCCGATCGGCAACCTGCTGGCCGGGCAGATGCTGGCCAAGGTCGTGCTTTCGGCATTGCTGGTGCCGCCGCTCGTCTACCTCTTCGTTGCGCTGGGCCGGAAGCTCGACGCCCGCGCCTGAGCCGTCCCGGCCGCGCCCGCCCCTCCCTTGCCGATAGCCGGCCGCTTCTATACCTAGGGGGCAAGTCAAGGACGGCGGGGGCGCCGTTCGAACGAGAACAAGAGTTTTTACGCATGGCGCAGCAGGCCGCTACGGCTCCGCTCCCGCCGGCAATGGGCCCGGCGCAGGCGGACAGGGGATCGCCCCCCGAACGGCGTCAACAATCTCGCCACACCTACGGCGCGCTCGATCTCGGCACCAACAATTGCCGGCTGCTGATCGCGCGCCCGGCCCAGGACGGGTTTGTCGTGATCGACGCCTTCTCGCGGGTCGTGCGGCTTGGCGAGGGCCTCGCCGCGAGCGGCCGGATCAGCGATGCGGCAATGGACCGGGCGGTCTCCGCGCTCAGCGTCTGCGCCGAGAAGCTGTGCCGCCGCCGCGTCACCCTGTCCCGCTCGGTTGCAACCGAGGCTTGCCGCCGGGCAGCCAACGGCCGCCATTTCGTCGAGCGGGTGAAGCGGGAGACGGGCATCGCGCTGGAAATCATCGCGCCGGAGGAGGAAGCGCGGCTCGCCATGCTCGGCTGCCACCGGCTGCTCGAGCCGGGGGACGGCCCCGCCTTGATCTTCGACATCGGCGGCGGCTCCACCGAGCTCGTCCTCGTTGATACCGACGGCGAATCGACCCCGCGGATCAAATGCTGGTGGAGCGCGCCCTGGGGCGTGGTTTCGCTCACCGAAAGCGAAGGCCGCAACTTCGCCGACCCGGACGAGCGCGCCGCCTCTTTCGGGCGTATGAAGGAGCGCGTCCGCCATGCCTTCCGCCGCTTCGCCGAGCTGCTCCCGGCGGACAAAACCAACATTCGCCTGATGGGCACCAGCGGAACCGTCACGACGCTCGCCAGCGTCCACCTCGCCCTCCCCGCTTATGACCGCCGGGCCGTGGACGGCCTCCAGATGCCTGCATCGTCCATGCGCGCGGTCAGCGAGATGCTCTCGCGGATGAGCCCAGCCGAACGGGCGGAACTGCCCTGCATCGGATCGGAACGCTCGGACCTGGTGGTCGCCGGCTGCGCTATCCTCGAGGCGATCATGGACATTTGGCCGGCGGAAACGCTGGGTGTCGCTGACCGCGGCATCCGCGAGGGCATCCTGCGCGCGCTCATGGTTCGGGACGGCCTGGTCCCGTGAAGCGCGTGAAAACGGCCAAGGGCCGCAAGATGAGCTCCATCAAGTGGCTCGAACGGCAATTGAACGACCCTTACGTCAAGCGCGCCAAGGCGGAAGGCTATCGATCGCGCGCCGCCTACAAGCTGATCGAGCTCGAGGAGAAATTCGGCTTTCTGAAGGGCGTCGAGCGAGTCGTCGATCTCGGCATCGCACCGGGCGGCTGGACCCAGGTGGTGCGCAAGCAGGCGCCCAACGCGGCGGTCGTCGGCATCGATCTCCTGCCCACCGATCCGATCGACGGCGCGGTCATTCTGGAGATGGATTTCCTCGCCGACGATGCACCGGACCGGCTTCGCGAAGCTTTGGGCGGCCCGGCCGATCTCGTCCTGTCCGACATGGCGGCCAACACCGTCGGCCATCCCCAGACCGATCACCTGCGCACCATGGCACTGGTCGAGGCGGGGCTGGAATTCGCCGGCGAAGTGCTGAAGCCGGGCGGGGTCTATGTCGCCAAGGTGCTTGCCGGAGGCGCCGACAACAACCTCGTCGCCGAGCTCAAGCGGCGCTTCACCACCGTCAAGCACGCCAAGCCGCCGGCCAGCCGCAAGGGCTCCTCCGAATGGTATGTGGTCGCGCAAGGGTTCAAGGGCTGAGCGTCCTTCGAGACGCCGCTTCGAGACGGCCTCGCCTCCTCAGCGGCTCCTCAGGATGAGCGGGTTGTGGAACACGTACCAGGAAAACCGCGCATCCTGAGGAGGGACTGAGCAGGCTCCCGCCAAAGCCTGCTTTGGCGGGTGGCCGTGTCGAAGGCCCGTCTCGAAGGACCCCCTCAGGCTTTGGAACGCGCCGTTTCGATCGCCTTCTTGAGCGCGTCGTAGCCGACCGCGCCCTGCAGGACCTCGTCGCCGACCACGAAGGTGGGCGTTCCCGAAGCGCCCACCGACTCGGCGAGCTGGTGGTTTCTGGCAAGCTCGGCTCCGGCCGCCGGCGAGGCCTGGATCTGCGCCACCGCCTGCGCGCTCACGCCCGCCGCCTGCTGAGCGCGGGCGATCGCTTCGGGGCTCGGGCGCCCGGCCGCGAACATGGCGTCGTAGAACTTGCGGTAGGTACCCGCCTGCGCCGCGGCGAGGCTGGCCAGGGCGGCGCGTTCGCTGTCCTGGCCAAGCACCGGCCATTCGCGCCACACAACCTTGAGCCTGGGATCCTCGCGCAGCAGCCGATCGACGTCCGCATTGCTCTTGCGGCAATAGCCGCAGGCGTAATCGAAGAACTCCACCAAGGTGACGTCGCCATTCTGAGCGCCCGCCCAAGCCCCGGCATAAGGCGTCTCGAAGGCGGCCCGCTGCGCGTCCACAGCTTTGCCGAGCTCGCGCTGCTGCAGCCGCTGGGAGGCTTCGCGAAGCACTTCGGGATGTTCGAGCAGGTAAGCGCGGATCGTTTGCTCGATCTCGCGCTTGCCGCCGCCGCCCGCGCCGCCACCCTGGTACAAGGCAACGGCGCCGCCGCCGATCAGAATACCCGCCGCCGCGCCGATCAGGCCGAGCGTCTTACTTGCGTCCGTCATGGCCCCGCTTCTGGTTCTTTACCGCCGTGCGCGACACCATGGCGATGTCCTGCGCGCGAAGCCAGTCGCGCGTGCCGCTCGGGATCGCGCTCAGCGCCTGCTCGGCATTGGCAAGCGCAAGCGTGGGCTGGTTCTCGAGGTTGTAGCGCTCCGCCGTCGCAAGCGCCGCCCGCCCCTGGTCGCCCTCGCGGTCGTAGACGATGCCGAGCTGGTACCAGGCGAACGGGTTCGAGTTGTCGCGGCCGATAGCGGTGCGCAGAACGGTTTTCGCCTCCTCCAGATACTCCGTTTTCTCCGTTGCGATCAGCGCGTGGCCGAGCAAAGCCGCGATCAGCGGCTGGTCCGGCGCCTGGGCGACGGCGACCCGCAGCGACTCAAGCGCTTCGGCCGGCCGCCCCGATTCGAGCAGCACCTGCCCCCTCAGCTCCAGGAAATAGGCATCCTGGGGAGACGCGCCGAGCAGGCTGTCGACCTCGGCCAGCGCCTTGTCCGGATAGGCGGTCTTGTGCCAGGCATAAGCACGCGCATAGCGCGCCGGGATCGTCTTGTTGGTCTCGGGATATTTCTGAAGCGTCCGCTTGGGGTCATCGACGAAGCCGGCGAGCTTCGCCTTTACCCGCTGGAAGCGCGCCTCAAGCGCCGGATCGCTCTTCGCATCCCACGACGGCGCCTTCTTGTAGACATCCTCCAGCGCCGCCATCCGCTCGCCGGTCAGCGGGTGGGTGCGCGCGTAGCTGTCTTCCTGCGGGATGGCATAGCGGAACTCCTGGTTCTGGAGCTTCTTGAAGAAGGAGAGACTGCCCTTGCCGCTGATCCCCGCCTTGTTGAGGAAGCTGGCGCCCGCGGCGTCGGCCGAGCTTTCCTGGACGCGGGTAAAGGCGAGGAACTTGCCCATCGCCGCCTGCTGGCCCGCGGCAAGGATGCCGGCGCCGGCTTCACTCGCCCCCGCCGCCATCGCCGCGGCGCCGAGCAGCAGCGACAGCAGCATGATGCTGGTCGCCATCTTCACGCCCTCCCCGAAACGGAGAATGTGGCCGCCGGTGATATGGCCGAGCTCGTGCGCGATCACGCCCTGCACTTCATTCGCGCTGTCGGCGGTGGTGATCAGGCCTGAGTGGATATAAACGATCTGACCGCCGGCAACGAAGGCGTTGATCGAGGGGTCGTTGATCAGGACGACATCGACATTGTCGGGACGCAGGCCCGCCGCCGCGATGATCGACTTCGACATGTCCTTGAACAATGCCTCGGTCTCCGCGTCACGCAGGATCGACTGCGCGGCCGCGGGCTGGGCGGTGGCGGCGAACGCCACGGTGAGGAGCATCAGGAGTCGGGCGACGATGGTCACCCTGCGTTTGCGGGGACGGGGGCGGGTGATGGTCGCTTCAGCCATGACGCTCCCTGTCGCTGCGAAGGGCTGAACCTGACATGAGCGCGCCTGCCAAGGCAAGGCGGCTCATGTCGGTTCAGGCGTTCAGGCGCCGAAGGTGCGCTGCCACCAGCCGCGGCGCGGCGGACCGGCGTCGGCCGCAGGCTCGTCGGCAGCGGGTTCAGCGGCGGCAGGCTGCTCGGTGGCGGGCTGCTCGGCGGCTGCCTTTTTAGAGGCAGTCCGCCTGGGCGTCTTCACTTCGCCCGGTGCTTCGGCGGCTTCGCGCTCGGCCACCTGGGTGTCCGCATCGGCTTCGCTGCCGGCAGCGGAAGCGGGTGCTTCCGGCGCCTGCGTCTCGGCGGTCGGGGCGTCGGCGGCGGGCGCCGCTTCCACCTCGTCCGACTTCTTGCGGCGGCGGCGCTTGGGCTTGGCCGGCGCTTCCTCGGCGGCTGCCGGAGCAGTCTCCTCGGCAGGCGCGGCTTCGGCAACCGGAGCAACTGCGTCGGCGGCGGCAACGGCTTCAACCGGCGCTGCGTCCGAGGCGACCGCTTCCGGCGCATCGGCGGCCTTGCGGCGCGCACGCGGCCGGCGGCGGGCCTTGGGCTTTTCATCCTCGGCAGGCGCTTCGGCGGTCACCGCGTCAGCGGTCTCTGCAGAAACGTCGGCGTCGGCAGGAGCTTCAGCGTGAGCACCTGGCACTTCGGCGGCGGGCGCCGCTTCGGCAGTCTCGCCCTCGCGCTCGGCGCCTTCGGCACCATCGGCGGACTCGCGGCCTTCCTGGCCCTCCTCGCCTTCCCGGCGGCGGCCGCCCCGGCGTCCGCGGCGGCGGCGGCGCTTGCGACCCCGATCCTCCTCGGAATCGCGCGGACGCTCGCCACGCTCACCGCCGCGCTCGGCGCGCTGCTCGCGGGGCTGCTCCTCTTCTTCGTCTTCTTCCTCTTCCTCGAGCTCCTCGTCCTCCATCTCCTCGGGGATGTCGTCATCCTCGTCGTCGATGGGCGGGGCGATCTGCTCGACCCGGGGCGGAGCGATCGGCGGCGGGCCGAAGGACTCAACCGCCATGCGGGCCCCTTCGAAGCTGTCGTCGATCAGCACTTCGATCTGGACGCCGTAACGCGCCTCAACCTCGGCGATCTCGCCGCGCTTGCGGTTGAGCACGTAGATCGCGGCTTCGCGGCCGGCGCGCAGGCAGATCTTGCTGCCGCGGCCACGGCCGGCTTCTTCCTCAAGCATGCGCAGCGCGGACAGGCCCGCCGATGCGGCGGTGCGCATCAGGCCGGTGCCTTCGCAATGCGCGCACGGACGGGTCGACGCTTCGAGCACGCCGGTGCGCAGGCGCTGGCGGCTCATTTCCATCAGGCCGAACGACGAGATGCGGCCGACCTGGATTCGGGCGCGGTCGTTCTTGAGCGCGTCCTTCATGGTCCGCTCGACCTTCCGGATGTGGCCGTTCGATTCCATGTCGATGAAATCGATCACCACCAGGCCGGCCATGTCGCGAAGCCGGAGCTGGCGGGCGATCTCGTGCGCCGCCTCGATGTTGGTGGCGTAAGCGGTCTGCTCGATATTGTGCTCGCGGGTGGAGCGGCCCGAGTTGATGTCGATCGACACCAGGGCTTCCGTGGGGTTGATGACCAGGTAGCCGCCCGACTTGAGCTGCACCACCGGCTGGTACATCGCCGACAATTGATCCTCGACCCCGAAGCGCTGAAACAGCGGCACCGGGTCCGCATAGTTGCGCACCTTCTTGACGTGGCTCGGCATCAGCAGCTTCATGAAGTTGCGGGCGGCCCTGTAGCCCTCGTCGCCCTCGATGATCACTTCGTCGATGTCGCGGTTGTAGATGTCGCGGATCGCCCGCTTGATCAGGTCGCTGTCGCCGTAGATCAGTGCCGGCGCCGAGCTGCCCAGCGTGCGCTCGCGGATCTCGTCCCACAGGCGGGCAAGATAATCGAAGTCGCGCTTGATCTCGGTCTTGGTGCGCGAAAGCCCGGCGGTGCGGACGATCAGGCCCATCGAGGTCGGCAGGCTGAGATCGGCCATGATCTGCTTCAGGCGCTTGCGGTCGGCGCCGTTGGAGATCTTGCGCGAAATGCCGCCGCCGTGCGTCGTATTGGGCATCAGCACGCAATAGCGGCCGGCGAGGCTCAGATAGGTGGTGAGCGCGGCGCCCTTGTTGCCGCGCTCTTCCTTGACGACCTGGACGAGCAGCACCTGGCGCCGGTGGATGACGTCCTGGATCTTGTAACGGCGGCGCAGATTCTGGCGCTTGCGGCGAAGCACTTCGGCGGCGCTTTCCTCCGTGGCACTTTCGGCATCTTCCGGCTCGGCCGGGGCTTCGTCGTCGGCTGCGTCTTCCGGCGCGGCGACATTGCCCTCTTCTTCTTCGTGATCATGGTCGTTGTCGCGCTCGGACTCGTGCTCGCGCTCGTCATGATCCTCGTCGTCATACTCGGCGGCGCGCAGCCGGGCTTCCTCCTCGGCATGCTCGGCTTCTTCGCGAAGCAGAGCCTCGCGGTCCTCACGCGGGATCTGGTAATAATCGGGATGTATTTCGCTGAAGGCCAGAAAGCCGTGGCGATTGCCGCCGTAATCCACGAACGCCGCCTGAAGCGACGGTTCGACCCTGGTTACCTTGGCGAGATAGATATTGCCTTTGAGCTGCTTGTGCTCGGCCGATTCGAAGTCAAATTCCTCGATCCGGTTTCCCTGCACGACGGCCACCCGGGTTTCCTCTCGGTGGCGCGCGTCGATCAACATGCGCATGGTCATTAAGATTACTCCACGCGCGCACCCCGGCTGAAGAAGCCGTGCGGGCGGCGCGTCTGAAAATGGACAAAGGCGCGGCGATGGTCGCACGCGCCTCTGATGTCCGGGTTGGCAGGAAATATGTGTCCGCCGCTGTTGCCGGGCCGGGCAAAGATGCCGGCCCCGATGCCCCCGCCGCAACGCCCGTCCCCTGGGTGGGGCGATGCGAAGTGGAGGCGAAATGGCTCATGCAGCGTCAACCTTGGTGTCCGGCGCCCGTGAAAGGCGCCGGCGCGAATTCGTGTGAGGCCAATGACATGGGGCGGGGAGACGAGCCCTCCGCTTCTGGCCGACTATAGCTGCTAGCATCCCATCGGGGCAGCGGCAATGGGCAGCTAAGTAGGAGCCGGCGTTTTTGCTGGACCCGAGCGGCTTCGCCGCGCCATCTAACCGCCGTGGGGCAGATTATCGCCATCCTGTTGTCGTTCCTTGCCCTGCTGCTTCCGCAGCCGGACCGGGATGGCAATGGCGGCGTCACCATGAAGCTGGACGAGAGCGGCGGAAGCGAGGCGCAGGCGCCTTTGCCGCGGGTGTACGGCGCGCGCGGCTCCGACCGGCCGCTGGTGATCCTCGATCCCGGCCATGGCGGGCGCGATCCAGGCGCCGCCGCCCGGTTCGGCGGACGGGGCGAAAAGGACGTGACGCTCGCCATTGCCGCTTCGATCCGCGACGCGCTTGCCGCCTCCGGCCGGGTGCGGGTTGCAATGACCCGGGAGGACGACCGCTTCGTTGTTCTGCGCGAGCGCTACGGAATCGCCCGGCGGATGGGCGCGGACCTGTTCATTTCCATCCACGCCGATGCGGCGCCGGCCAACGACGGCGCGCGGGGCGCGACCATCTACACCCTGTCGGAAGTCGCATCGGACAAGGAAGCGGCGTTGCTGGCGGATCAGCAGAACGAGTCGGACCGGATCAGCGGCGCCGCGTTGAGCGAAGACGAAACGGTCAACCGCATCCTGATCGACCTTGCTCAGCGGGACAGCATGAACGTGTCCGCCGATTTCGCGGCGCTGTTGAAGCGGGAGGCGGAGGCGTTTTTCCCGTTTCGGCCGGAATATCACCGCTTCGCTTCGCTGATCGTGTTGAAAGCGCCGGACGTGCCTTCGATCCTGTTCGAAACCGGCTACCTGACCAACCCCACGGACGCCGCCTACATCCAGTCCGACGAAGGCCGGCGGCAGATTGCGCTTGGCATGAAGAGCGCCATCGAGACTCACTTCGCGCGGAGGCTGGTGGACCTTTCGGCGAGGCGCTGAGGCAATCCGGTAGCGGGACCGGTGAGCAGCGACCAACCCTCCGGCAGATAATCGGTCGACATATAAAACCAGTAATCGCACTTGCCCGAGCGGCTGTGCGAGCCGCCGCCCTTGACGATCCCCAAGGCAGTCGTGCCGACGAACACCGGCGCGCCGCTGTCGCCGCCACGGCATTCCCCCTTCACCATCACCCAGGTCGGCGCGCACGGCCCACCGCACAGGTCGCCCGGCGGGGCAAAGTCGGTGAGCTCCACTTCCGAGCAGCCATAACCCGACGTCTCGCCGCGCCGGCAGACGATATCACCCACCCGCGTGCTGGCGCGCGGCCGGGCGCCGGACAGGGTGCGCGCCACCGTTTTGCCGGTGTCGGCGTAGAAAAGGGGGCTCGCCTCCACGCCGGTTTGGGCGACGTGAAGCTGGACATCCTGGAAGCTCCAGCCCCATTGGCCGAGAAAATTAAGCGCAATATCGCCGCCGTCTTGTGGGTCACGGTAGCTGAGCGAATCCGGGCAATGCGCGGCAGTGACGAGGCCGGTGCGCGTGCCGTCGGTGACCGCGAACCCGGTGGTGCAATATTGGTGGCTGCCGGTTTCCGGCACGATGCCGTGCACCCTGGCGCCGCCCTCCAACCCGAGATCGGCGCTTTCCCCATTCATCACCCGGATGCGGACGGGAACGTCGGTCACCCGCTCGAACTCCGAGTCGAGCGTATCGGCGCCGTAGCGTGCCGCATCCTTGTAGTTGACGAGGACGACCAACTCCCCGGTTCTCGGATCGGCGCCCATTGCGGGCGGATATTGCAGGGCAGCGCGGATGTCCGCCTGGTGGCGGCGGATCGCGGCGACGACCTCCTTCTGCGTGGCCTTGGCGCCGGTGCGGAAAACCACCGGCACGCGTGTGCCGCCGGCCAAGATCGTCTCGGCCCGCACCTTCTTGCGGCCGGTGAGCAGGACCACGATGCGGTATTCCGGATCGTGCTCGATGAAGAGGCCGGCGAAGCGCTTTCCGAAACGCTCTCGCAGCAGGTCGGTAGCGGAGACGCTCCCCTCCTGCGCTTCCAGGCGGCGAAGCGCCTCCTCGTCCGGCAGACCCCGCGCGGCGCCATAATCGTGGGCGTCCTGCTCCAGCGCCTCGGCAGCCGTCTCGACGCGCGCGGCGGCCGGCGCCTGCGCGAAAGCACCCGTTGCGAGCAGGGCCGCGGCAAGGCCGGCGATCAGTTTGCGAACGGGGGAAATGCGCATTGGACCGCCGCTTTGCCACGCCGCGGATAAACGGGAGCTGAAACGTAAACAACCGAAGCGGATGTAATGGCTCGCCGAAGTGGAGGAGGTCTCTGGCGAAGCGGCGGGCGCGGCGTGGCAGATGGGCTGGGCCGTGGAAGACCAGGAGCCCTTTGCATCGGACCATGTGCGCTCGCCCGACGACGCGCGCCGCCTGCTTGCGCCGCGCTTCCACGAAGCGGCGTCCGAAAAGGTTGTGGTACTGCAGCTCGACGACGCCCGGCGCCTCCTCGCCGCGCGCGAATATCCCGGCTCGGCGGACGCTGCCGACTTGCCGCTTCGTGAAATCGTCGCGGATGCGCTACGGCTCGGCAGCACGAGCCTGGTCCTCGCCCACAACCATCCGAGCGGCGACGCGGAACCAAGCGAAGCGGACCTGCGCACCTCCCGCCTGCTCGCCGACACCGCGCGCAACCTTGGTATGCGGCTGATCGATCACCTGATCTTCGCGGGCGAGGACGTGCGCAGCCTGCGCGACCTGGGCCTGCTCTAGCTCAGGCCGGGCAGTTCTGAATGTCGGCGGGTTCGGGCCGCGGACCTTTGGGTTCGAACTGGGCGAAATAGGATTCGCTGTCGGCGAGGCGCTCGAAGCGGGTGAGCTCGTAGCCGATCGCACCGAATTCGCAGAGCAAAAGCTTGGGCGGCGTGCCGTGGCTGCTGGTCGGGCGGTCCGCATCGACGACCACCACCCGGCCGCCCGGCTTGAGGCCGGCGCGCACGTGCCACAGGAACTCGCTCGGCATTTCGATCTCATGGTACATGTGGATCATCAAGATCCGGTCGAACGATCCGGCGGGCAGGAGCGGGTTGTTCGGCTGGCCGAGCTTCACCGCGACATTGTCGATATTCTCGCGCTGGATGCGCTGGGCGAGCGCGGTCCGGGTTTCGGGAACGATGTCCTGGGCGAGCACCCGGCCGCGCTTGCCGACCAGGGGCGAGAGGCGGACGGTGTAATAGCCTTCGCCCGCGCCGATGTCGGCGACGTACATGCCTTCGCGGATGTCGGCGAGCTTCATCACCGTCTCGGCCTCGCCAACGCTGTCGCGCGAGTCCTCGTTGGAGTAGCGGGGCGACACGATCGGGGCGACCGGACGGTTGGGCTTGGGAAAGCTCGACTGGTCGGTCGCCTTTTCGCAGGAGGCGAGGAGGAGCGGCAAAAGCAGCGCGCCCCACCCCGTTCGTCTCGAGCGAAGTCGAGAGACGGAGCCGAGGAGCCAGTGCCGCATCTCTCGACTTCGCTCGAGATGAGCGGGGTTGCGCTCGAGATGAGCGGGGTTGGGCTCGAGATGAGCGGGGTGGGGGAAGGCCCGGCGGTTACTCGACATCTTCCACTTCAACCTGTTCTCCCGTCACCCGCTGCGAAAGGGCTGCGGCCATGAAGCGGTCGAGCTCGCCATCCAGGACGTCGGAGGGCGCGGTGGAGATGACGCCGGTTCGGAGGTCCTTCACGAGCTGATAGGGCTGGAGGACGTAGGAACGGATCTGGTGGCCCCAGCCGATGTCGGTCTTGCTTGCCGCGGTGGCGTTGGCTTCGACCTCGCGGCGCTGGAGTTCGGCTTCGTAAAGGCGGGCGCGGAGCTGGTTATAGGCTTCGGCCTTGTTCTTGTGCTGCGAGCGCTGGTTCTGGCACTGGACCACGATGCCCGAGGGCAAGTGGGTGATGCGCACCGCCGAATCGGTGGTGTTGATGTGCTGCCCGCCGGCACCGGAGGCGCGGTAGGTGTCGATGCGGAGCTCGGCTTCGTTGATCTCGATCTCGATATTGTCGTCCACCACCGGATAGACCCACACCGAGGCGAAGCTGGTGTGCCGGCGCGCCGAGCTGTCATACGGGCTGATCCGGACCAGGCGGTGGACGCCGCTTTCGGTCTTGGCATAGCCATAGGCGTTCTCGCCCTTGAGGAGCAGGGTCGCGGACTTGATCCCGGCCTGCTCGCCGGCGTGGAAATCGACGAGCTCGACCTTCATGCCGCGGCGCTCGGCCCACCGCGTGTACATGCGCTCCAGCATGCCTGCCCAATCGTTGGATTCGGTGCCGCCCGCGCCCGAGTTGATCTCGACATAGGTGTCGTTGGCGTCCGCCTCGCCGGCGAGCAGCGCCTTGACCTTGTCCTGCTCGGCGCGCTCGGCCAGCGCCTTCAAGGCGGCGACGGCCTCGTCGACCATGGATTCGTCGCCCTCGGCCTCCGCCATTTCGGACAGCTCGACGGTGTCGGCGAGCTCGCGCTCAATGGCGCGGGTGGCGCCGATCGCTTCGTCGAGGTGCCGCCGCTCCCGCATCACCGCCTGGGCGGCCTTGGGGTCGTTCCACAAGGACTGGTCCTCGACGCGGGCGTTGAGCTCGTCGAGCCGGGCGAGGGCGGCGTCCCAATCGAGGAAGCGGCGCAGCAGGGAGAGCGCGGCGTTGATCTGGTCGACATAGGCTTGCGCTTCGGCGCGCATGGGAATTTCCTCGAACTTTGCTCCGGGGCAGGAGCGTCAAAATCGTCATCGGTGCTCCGGCCTTCACCGAAGCACGGTCTGTGTCTGTTGCCTTGCCGCTCGCCTTATTGAGTCGGGGCGGGCGTTGGCAAGGGAGGG
>DASVUV010000086.1:0-23412 GCA_036386875.1 Allosphingosinicella sp. | reverse complement strand
GTGATCGTGATCCCGCGCTCCTGCTCCTGCTCCATCCAGTCCATGGTCGCGGTGCCCTCATGGACCTCGCCGATCTTGTAGGACTTGCCGGTGTAATACAGGATGCGCTCGGTCGTCGTCGTCTTGCCGGCGTCGATGTGCGCCATGATGCCGATGTTACGATAATGCTCGAGCGGATGGCGGCGGGCCATGATCATATTCTCCGATGTCGGGGGCAGGCCCAGTGGGCCCGCTAACCGACTATATAGTGACGATATTTAACAGCGCCAGATTACCAGCGATAATGCGAGAAAGCGCGGTTGGCTTCGGCCATGCGGTGCGTGTCTTCGCGCTTCTTCACCGCGTTGCCGCGGTTGTTGGCGGCGTCCATCAGTTCGCCCGAAAGACGGCCGGCCATGGTGTTCTCGCTGCGCGCGCGGGCGGCCGAGATCAGCCAGCGGATGGCAAGCGCCTGGGCGCGCTCCGTGCGCACTTCCACCGGCACCTGATAGGTCGCGCCGCCGACCCGGCGGCTGCGGACTTCGATGCCCGGCTTGATGTTGTTCAGCGCATCGTGGAACACGCCGAGCGGCTCGCGCTTGGCGCGAGTCTCGACCGTCTCGAGCGCACCGTAAACGATGCCTTCGGCGGTGGACTTCTTGCCGTCGAGCATGACGGAATTCATGAACTTCGACAGGACGAGATCCCCGAACTTCGGATCGGGCAGGATTTCGCGCTTCTCTGGGCGACGACGACGAGACATATTCTCTTCCTTTATGCTTCAGCCGGTTCCGGAACTCGGGACCCCATCAAAATACCATTTTGATGGGAACCCCGCCCGGGGCTTACTGTCGTTGTGCTCCTGCCAAGGCAGGAGCCCTGCGGCCAAGGCTCCTGCCTCCGCAGGAGCACGGCAGCCTTATTTCGGACGCTTGGCGCCGTACTTGGAGCGGGACTGCTTGCGGTCCTTGACACCCTGGGTGTCGAGCACGCCGCGAAGCACGTGATAACGCACGCCCGGAAGATCGCGCACACGGCCACCGCGGATCAGCACAACGCTGTGTTCCTGGAGGTTGTGGCCTTCGCCGGGGATGTAGCTGATCACTTCGCGCTGGTTCGTCAGGCGAACCTTGGCGACCTTGCGGAGCGCCGAGTTCGGCTTCTTCGGAGTGGTCGTGTAGACGCGCGTGCAGACGCCGCGCTTTTGCGGATTCTGCTCCATCGCGGGAACCTTGGATTTAGCCTTTTGCGGCTCGCGACCCTTGCGGACCAGCTGATTAATCGTTGGCATGAAGCCCTTCACCTTAGTTACTTTACCCCTGCGCAAAAAACGCAGAAAACCCAAGAAGCCTCATGGCTCCCTGGCCCCTGCGACGCAGCAGCAATGTTCAAGCTCTTGTGCCCGTCAGAGGCGGCAATCGGGTCTCAAGGAGAACCACCACAGCCCCGGGCGAGGCGGCCTATAGCGGCGGGTGGCGAAAGGGTCAACGGGGGAAAGCCCTGACAAACCGCGCCTGGACGGCCAGCAATCGCGGTACGGACCCAATCGTGGTGCGCGATCCGCTACCCGGCTTCGGCACGATTCGCAGGCCTTCTTTCCTGCTGGCTACGGCGCCTCCTTAGCGATAGGCTTGCCGATTCACGAGGCCGCGCAAGACGGCTCGGACGAGGATGAGAGATGAAGCCCGAAGGCGAAACACGAACCAGCCATATCCGGCTGACTTCCCACCCCGGCCGGCCCTCGCGCTTTCCGTTGCGCTGGGGTGCGGCGACGCCTGAAGAGCGCGGGCCGGTGATCGCTACCGTCAACGCGGGCGCGGACCGGAACGCGATCGGGGCGCATGGGGGCTCGTATTCCATTTATCGCGCGCTTGCGATTTCGTCGGGCGCAATGGACCCGAGCGCCCGGCCGGACCTGCACGACACTTCGCCGGTCTGCGAGATCGGCCCGCATTCCCAATGGGGCGATCCGAACAAGATCGTGAGCCTCGACCCGTGGGGTCACCGCCTCACCCAGGACTTCGCCGGCCTGATCGAGGAAGGCGTCGATGTGCGCCCCTCCATCGCCATCACCAAGGCGCGGCTGACGCTTGGCGAAATCCGCGACGCCATCGCGCTCGGCCGCCTGAAGGTGGACGGCGAGATCGTCCATGAGGCGGGCGACGTGTCCGTCACCAAGATCGCGGTCGACCCGGTGTGGTGGCTGCCCGGAGTCGCCGAACGCTTCGGGGTTGCCGAGGCCGGCCTTCGCCGCTGCCTGTTCGAGCAGACCGGCGGCATGTACCCCGAACTCGTCACCCGCCCCGACATGTCGGTGTTCCTGCCCCCGATCGGCGGCATGACGCTCTACATCTTCGGCGACCCTGCCCACCTTGGCGACCTGTCAAAGAAGCTCACCTGCCGGGTGCATGACGAATGCAACGGGTCGGACGTGTTCGGCTCCGACATCTGCACCTGCCGCCCCTACCTGACCCACGGCATCGAGGAAGCGACCCGGGCGGCGCAGGAAGGGGGCGTCGGCCTGATCGTCTACAACCGCAAGGAAGGCCGCGCGCTTGGCGAGGTCACCAAGTTCCTGGTCTACAACGCCCGCAAGCGCCAGCCGGGCGGCGACCAGGCGGCAACCTATTTCGAGCGCACCGAATGCGTGGCCGGGGTGCAGGACGCGCGCTTCCAGCAATTGATGCCGGACGTGATCCACTGGCTGGGCGTGAGCCGCATCGACCGCTTCGTTTCCATGTCCAACATGAAATACGACGCGCTCGCCCAAGGCGGGATCGAGATCGGCGAACGGGTGCCGATCCCCGATTGGCTGGTGCCCGAGGACGCCAGCGTGGAGATGGAGGCCAAGAAAGCCGCCGGCTACTACACGCCGGACGGCGCGCCGAGCGAGGAAGCGCTTAAAGCGGTGGTCGGCCGGGATTTGGGCAAGTTCTGAAACCTTGCCGACGAAAATCACTGACCCCGCTCATCCTGAGGAGGGACTGAGCAGGGTTCCCATCAAAGTACTACTTTGATGGGGTCCCGTGTCGAAGGCCCGTCTCGAAGGACAGGCACGGTGCGCCCTTCGACACGCCGCTTCGAGACGGCTTCGCCTCCTCAGCGGCTCCTCAGGATGAGCGGGTGGTGCGTCGGGTGAGGATGCTGGGAACATGGAGACGAATAGTTGAGTGACGTGACGGACATCCAATCGCTCCTCAGCGCCGCGGCGGTGCGCGAGCGGGCGCATGAGATGCTGGAACTGGCGCTTGCCGGCAAGGTGGAAGGCTGGCGGGTGGATTTCGCCCGGCTGGAGGATGCGGCGGAGCGAACGGCGGCGGTGACGCGCGAGCGTTTCCCCGATCTCGACATCCCCTTTCATGCGCGTGGGCGGCACTTCGTGGCTGTGGCGCCGAAGCTGCCCGAGGGCGACCCGGCGGCGCGCGCGAGGGCTGCGTTCGATCTGACGGTCGTTTCCGTGCTGCTCGACGCTGGGGCCGGGCCGGGCTGGCGCTTTCGCGAAGGCGACGAGACCTACACCCGCTCCGAAGGTCTTGCCGTGGCGAGCCAGCGCCTGTTCGAAAGCGGCGCGTTTTGCGCCGAAGGAGCCGGGCCGCAGCGGGTGGATGGATCGGCGCTTGCCGAGCTTTCGCCCGAGACGCTGGCAGCGGGCTTCCAGGTCGGCGCGGACAATCCCCTCGCCGGGCTCGACGGGCGCGCCGCCTTGCTGCGCCGCCTCGGCACACAGGTGCTCGCCCGACCGGATCTGTTCGCCAGCGCAGACGGACCACGGCCCGGCGGCCTTTACGATGTGCTCGCCGCTCGGGCGGAGGGCGGCAAGCTCCCGGCCGCCGCGATCCTCGATCTTCTGCTCGAAGCGCTTGGGCCGATCTGGGCGGACCGGCTGGTCATCGACGGCGTCGCGCTTGGCGATTGCTGGCGGCATCCGGCGCTGAAGCGCACCGACGCGACCGACGGACTGGTGCCGCTGCACAAGCTTTCGCAGTGGCTGGCTTATTCTCTGATCGAGCCGCTGGGGGAGGCGGGCGTCGAGGTGGTGGAGATTAACGGCCTCACCGGCCTTGCCGAATATCGCAACGGCGGGCTGTTCGTGGATAGCGGCGTGCTGGTCCTCACCGATTCCGCCGATGCCGCCCGCATCCACAATATCTCCGACCCGCTGATCGTCGCCTGGCGCGCGCTCACCGTGGCGCTGCTCGATCGCATGGCGCCGCTGGTCCGGGCCCGGCTCGGCGTCAGCGAAGCCGCCTTCCCGCTCGCCCGGATGCTCGAGGGTGGCAGCTGGGTTGCAGGTCGCCGGATCGCGGCCGAGCTTCGCCCCGGCGGCGGTCCTCCTTTCACTATCCTCAGCGACGGAACGGTGTTTTGAACATGCAGGGAATGACGGTCGTCCAGCACCCGCTGGTGCAGCACAAGCTTACCATTTTGCGCGACAAAGGCAGCTCGATCCTGCTGTTTCGCACCGTTGTGCGCGAGATTGCGACACTGATGTGCTACGAAGTGACCCGCGATCTGCCGACGGCGCTGATCGATATCGAGACCCCCGTCGCCGCCACGCAGGCGCCCGCCATCGCGGGCAAGAAGCTGGTCATCGCCCCGATCCTGCGCGCCGGGCTCGCCATGGCGGAAGGGATGCTCGACCTCGTCCCCTCCGCCCGGGTCGCCCATATCGGCCTCTACCGCGACCCCGCCTCGCTCGAAGCGGTGGAATATTATTTCAAGACGCCCGACGATGTCGCCGATCGCCTGGTCATCCTGGTCGATCCGATGCTCGCCACCGGCCACACCGCCATAGCGGCGATCGACCGGCTCAAGGAAGCGGGCGTCACCGACATGCGCTTCGTGTGCCTGCTCGCCGCCCGGCCGGGCGCGGAGGCCCTGCGCGCCGCCCACCCGGACGTGCCGATCTGGGCGGCGGCGATGGACGACGAGCTCAACGACCACGGCTATATCGTCCCGGGCCTCGGAGACGCCGGCGATCGGACCTATGGGACGCGCTGAGCCTTATTGATAATCGTTCGCAGCAACGCTAGTCCTCCCCCATGTCCAGCAAAGTCCGCCTCCGCCGCATCTGGTTCCAGCTCCACAAGTGGCTCGGCCTCACCCTTGCGATCCTGATCATCCCGATCTCGCTGACCGGCTCGGCGCTAGTCTGGCACGATTGGCTGGACGGCGTGCTCAACCCGCAGCGGGAGGTAAGCGCGGCCCCTGCCCTCACGACCGGCGCCTACGCCGCTGCGGCGGCAAAGCTTGCAGCGCCCGACGAGCGGCTGCTGAGCATCAGCTTCCCGCACGAAAACGGCGCGGTGGTTGCCACCCTGACCAAGCCGGCTCCTCCGGGTGGCGGCCGGCCGGTGCGGACGATCCTGTACCTCCACCCAACCGACGCGCGCCTGCTCGACCGAGCGGCGAGCAACGGTGGGGCGGTGCAGGTGATGCACGTCATCCACGGCAGCCTGATGGTGCCGGGCATGGGGCGGCAGATTGTCGGCTGGATCGGCGTCGCGATGCTGCTTTCGTCGCTCACCGGCCTGTGGCTGTGGTGGCCCTTGAAGGGCGGCTTCAAGCGGGGCCTGCGCTGGCGGCGGCAGCCGGAGACGAGCGGCAACCTCCACCACCTCGGCGGCTTCTGGATCGCGCTGCCGCTGGCGGTGCTCTCCTTTACCGGCGCCTGGATCTCATTTCCGGCCTTCTTCGCTTCCTTGTCAGGAGACCCGGCAGGCCCTTCCCCCGCCGAGCGGATGCGGCGCATGGCGGCGGCGCCGATGGCCCAGACCCGGCTCGCCCCCGACGCGGCGCTCGGCGCGGCGCAGCCGCTCGCCACCGGCCGGCTGGTCACCCTCGCCTGGCCGACCGAGAAGGAAGGCAAATGGAAGCTCGCCTTTGCGCGCGACGGCGGCAACGCCGAAGTGCAGGTGGACGACGCCACCCGGGCCGTCACTCCCCCCAAACCGCCGCAGCCCGAAACCACCGCCCGGCTGATGCGCCGGATCCACGACGGCAACGGCATGGGGCCGGTGTGGCAGACGATCGTCTTCCTGGGCGGCATCATTCCGGCCGCGCTGGCGGTGACCGGCATCCTGATGTGGCTCACCGCCCGCCGCCGCCGGCGCGAGATGGAGGGGCGGCGGACTGCCCGCGCCGCGTCCGCGGGATAAGCTTTCGATACATTTTGCGACAATTTCGCCCCACGCGGCGATAGGCGCGCGACAGGTGCCGTTCATCGTCCTCGCACCGCCTGATTGGTGGCGTGTGACAGAGGAAGAATGATGAACCAAAGAAGGAAGATCGCGATCGGCGCGGGCGGCGGCGTTGCCTTGCTGGCATTGGCCGCGGCGGGTTTCGCGCTCGCGCCGGAAGGCCGGGGCCCCGGCAGGGCAGACCTCAACGGTGACGGCCAGGTCAGCGCCGCCGAGATCGAGCAAAGCGGCAAGCAGCGCTTCGCCGAACTGGACGCCGACAAAGACGGCAAGCTCAGCGGCGCCGAAATGCCTCGGGGGCGCGGCGGCCGGGAAGGGCGCGGCGGACACGGGCGCGTCGAGCGCGACGGCAAGGAAGGGCCTCAGCTTTACGAAGTCGTTCAGCCGGCACCCGTAGCGGCCCAGCAAGGCGCGGCACCTCAGCCGCAAGCGGCGCGTCAGCAGGTCCTGCTCGCCCCGGTGCGGGCGGAGCGCCCCTCGCCTGACGCCGATGGTGACGGTGCCCTGACGCTGGCCGAGTTCCTCGCCGGGCACCGCCAGCGCCTGACCCGCGCGGACTCGAACGGCGACGGTGCGCTGTCGGCGGAGGAGCTTGCGGCGCCTCCGCACGGCCAGGGCCGCCGCTGAAGGAATAAGAAGGCGGCCGGCGTTCGCGTCGGCCGCCTTTTCAGTGCGCAGTGTCTTTCGGGAGAGTGATGGTGGCGATCAGGCCCGGATTGCCGTTGGCGAGGCTCAGGGCGCCGCCATGGCTTTCGGCGATCGCCCGCGCGATGGCGAGGCCGAGGCCGCTGCCGCCGGTCTCGCGGCTGCGTGATTCCTCCGCCCGGTAGAAGGGCTCCAGCACCCGTTCCATTTCCTCCGGCGCGAGGCCGGGGCCGCCGTCCGAGACCAAGATCGTCGCCTGCTCGGCCGATTGCGCAACGGTTACCCGCGCCGAGCCGCCATATTTCAGCGCGTTGTCGATCAGATTGCGCATGGCGCGGCGGAGCAGCACCGGCTGGACTGGCGCAACCACCCGCGCAACCGCCTCGACGGTCACCTCCTGCCCGAGGCCGTGAAACTCCTCCGCCACCGCCTCGACCAGCGCGCCGAGGTCCACCGGCCGCGCCTCCTCCCGCGCGCGGCCGGAGCGGGCGAGAACGAGGATGTCCTCCAGCATTGCGTTCATTTCCTCGATGGTGGCGACCATCCGCTCGCGCTCGCCCGCCGGCTCCACCCCTTCGGCGCGGATGCGGAGCGAGGCCAAAGGCGTGCGCAGATCGTGGCCGATGGCGCCGAGCATCCGGTCTTTCTCGTCGAGCAGGGCGGTGACCCGGCGGTTCATGGCGTTGAACGCGTCGATCGCGCGACGCAGGTCGGCGGGGCCGCGCGGCTCCACTTCGGGGGCAAGGCTGCGGCCGTGAAAGGCCTCGGCGGCGCGGGTAAGATCGCGCAGCGGCCGGGCGAGGCGCATCGCAACCAGCAGGGTCATGCCGAGCACGATGACGTAAAGGATCAAGGTGGCCGCGCCGAGCCGCCCGGCAAGCCATGGATCGCCGCGCGGGGTGGGAAGGCGGCCGTTGAGCCAGCCCCCGTCCACCCGCGCGGACAGCACCAGCACCTCCTGTTCGCCTCGGCCCTGCGACGGTCCCCTCCCCTCGACGCGCGCTCGCGGGGGCCGAGCTTCGGTGCGAGACGCTGCCCGCACTTCGCTTGCGGTCACTCCGGCCTGGGCAAGGGTCTCGGTCAGCCGTGCCTCGACGCGGGCCTCCCGCGCGTCGGCGTCACCCACCGCCGCCGCCGGCTCCAGCGCGAAGCGGGCGCCGCGGCGGGAGGCGTCTTCCAGCACCGCGCCCTTGAACTCGGCCGGCGCGTCCGAAAAGTCGGCCGCCACCGAGGCGAAGCGCGTGATCGCCGGTCCCTGGTTCTGGGCGAGGCTGACCTTCTGCCGCTCGTTGAGGATCAGCGCGAAATTGACAAGCTGCGCGACCAGCAAGGCAAGGCCGATGAGCAGCGCCATCTGCGCGATCAGGCTTTTCGGCAGGAGGCGCCTCACAGCCGCCGCACGTCCGAGGCCAACGTATAGCCGCCGCCCCACACCGTCTTGATCAGCCTGGGATCGCCCGCGTCCTCCTCGATCTTGCGGCGCAGGCGGCTGATATGGTTGTCGATGCTGCGCTCGAACGCGGCAAGCTCACGCCCCTGCGACAGGTCGAGGAGCTGATCGCGGGTGAGCACGCGCTTGGGGTGGGTGACGAAGGCGAGCAGGAGGTTGTACTCGCCGGTGGAGAGCGGCACCGAGACACCGTCGGTGCCGACCAGCTCGCGCTCGCCGGTCTTCAGCACCCAGCTTCCAAAGGCATAGCCTTCCGCGTCCGGCGCGCGCACCGCGTCCGAGCCGCCCGCGCGGCGAAGCACCGCCTTGATTCGGGCGAGGAGTTCGCGCGGGCTGAACGGCTTGGTGACGTAATCGTCGGCGCCAAGTTCGAGGCCGACGATGCGATCCGTCTCCTCCGTCTTTGCCGTGACCAGGATCACCGGGATCTTGGTCGTCGCGCGGATGAACCCGGCGAGGGAAAGGCCATCCTCGCCCGGCATCATGATGTCGAGCAGGACGAGGTCGATCGCGTGGGCGGCAAGCACCTGGCGCGCGGCGGCGGCATTCTCAGCCTTGGTGACCCGCACGCCGTTGCGGGACAGGTAGGCCGCGAGCGGGTCGCGGATGTCGCGTTCGTCGTCGACCAGGAGGATGTGGGGATCGCCTGCCATGGCACCGCCTCTATCTGCTTTGCGCCGAAAAGCGAAAGGCCCCGGGGAAGGTTCGCCTCCCCGGAGCCCGTTCGAATGGCTTGGCAGCCCTTAGAAGCGGCTGCCGAGCACCGCGCCGATGATGCCGCTGGTGATCGCCACCAGCACCGCATCGTTGTTCGACTGGACCCAGCGATAGCCGCGGGGCGCGTCGTAGAGGCGGTAAGAGCGCGGGTTCTGGATCACCCGGTAGTTCGAGGCATAGCGGCTGTCGAACCGCTCCCCCTTGCGCCAGTTGCGCTGGGCAACCTGCCGGCTGCGGACGACCTGCCTGGTCTTGACCACCTGGCGGCCGTTGTTGCGGACGATCTTCTGCTTCTGCACCTGGACCACCTGGCCCCGGTTGTTGTTGTTGTAGCTGCCGTAGGGCGCCGCGGCGGCCGGTGCGATTGCGACGGAAGCGGCGAGGGCTGCGAGGATGAACTTCTTCATGGTGGACACTCCTTTGATCTACGCCCGTTCGGCGTTGAGACCTATTTGGAGCCCCCGTGTCCCCCAACTATCGCGGCTGGGGGGCGAAGTTGTCGCACTTTGTCGCAAGGCCCGCGGACACGAAAAAAGGGGACGGCCGCGGCGGCCGTCCCCTCTCAATCGTCAACCTGAAAGGCTCAGGCGATGCCGGTGACGCAGGGGCTGGTCGCGCCCTTGCCGTCGGCGCCCCAGCGGCGGAAGCCCTTGGAATCTACGTGGAAGCGGTTGCCGGCGTAGAAGCCGAGGCCGATGCCCATGTCGTCGCCGCGTTGGGTGTGCACCTGGCAAATCGAGCGGATCATCGCGGAGCGGGAGATATCCGCATCCGCCGGCACCAGATCAAGCGCGTAGAAATGGCGGTGGGCGCTCGCCTTGGCGCCGCCCGAGCATTGGTTGAGCTCTTCGTTGCGGAAGCCGGACACGGCCTCGACGTCGCCGATCGCCGGCTCGACATAGGATTTCACGAACTGGAGCGTTTCGGCGATGTGGGTCCATTCGCCCATCGGCGCGACTTCGAAGCGCGGCCCGCTGCAATCGCGCCATTTGCTGGCGGTGCGGACGAGTTGCCAGGTCGGAACCACGTCCTGAACGCCGGCGGCATCGAGATAGGAGCGAAAGGACAGGACTTCGGCGCGGGCGCCCGGATCCTTGGCCAGCCATGCAAGGTAATCGGCCTTGTTCTGCCCCTCGGGCAGGCTTGCGGCGAACACAGGGGTTGCGAAAAGCGCGGCTAAAGCCAGCGCAGCGAGCCTGATTATTTGTTGCATATCAAGGATATAGCCTTCTTTCGGCCATATTCAAGGGGCCCCCGGAACCGTTCCGGAGGCGATCTGCACAGAAGGTTCCAGGGGAGTCGACTCGATTCGCCGCTTTCAGCGACGGGCCGTGCGCCTCGCGGGTCCGGGCGCCTCGGTCTCCGCTTCGCCGGGCGAGGTCGTCCACCCCAGGGAGGGGAGCGAAAGGCTTCGGCGACCCGACAGATCGGTGCGCGCGGCGACGATGTTCTGCTCCTCGATATAGGCCACCACCCGGCGCAGACGGCCGAGAGAGGTGGTGCCGTAGATCGCGGCAAGCTCGGCATCGGTGGGGCACGGCGCGCCTTCGCGGGCGGCGCGAGCGAGGAGCAGGAAGACGGGCAGCATGTCGTCCGGAAGGGTGGCGCCGAGGGCGAGCGCTTCGTCCCAGCCTTCTCCTTCGATCCCGGCCCGGGTCATCGCCAGGCGGGTGCGGAAGGCGGCGAGATCGAGCGGCTGGCCGGCCAAGCCGAGCATCCGGCAGCGGAGCTGGAAGTCGTTGAACAGCACGGGGAGCGGCTGGGCGGCAGAGGCCTCCTCGGCGACGATGCCGCCGAGCGCCATCGAAATGACCTTCGCTTGCGCATCTTCGTCGAGGTGGGGCAGCGACGAGGCGGCGGTGCGCGGCGAGGCCGGTGTCTCGAGCGCGCGCAACATACTCTCGGCCGGGGCAACCGGAGGCGGCGGCGGCGGCGGAACCGGAAGGGGCGCGTCCTCCAGCCCGGAAAACAGGTCCATCGCCTCGCCGCCGGTCTGTTGGGGCAGCGGCACAAGCTTGGGGCTCGAACTGCGCGCCTGGGTCTGCACGTCGCCGATGCGGATGTTGACCGGGCGGCGCGACAAAGCGGGGCCGAGCGCAAGGAACTCGCCGCGCTGCAGGTCGCGGATCGCCTCCGCCTGGCGGCGCTCCATGCCGAGCAGGTCGGCGGCGCGGGCCATGTCGATGTCCAGAAAAGTGCGGCCCATCAGGAAGTTGGACGCTTCGGCGGCGACGTTCTTGGCGAGCTTGGCCAGCCGCTGGGTGGCGATGATCCCGGCCAGCCCGCGTTTGCGGCCGCGGCACATCAGGTTGGTCATGGCGCCCAGCGACGCCCGCCGCGCCTCGTCGCTGACTTCGCCGGCGGCGGAGGGAGCGAAGACCTGCGCCTCGTCGACCACGACCAGCGCCGGATACCAATGTTCGCGCGGCGCATCGAACAGGGCGGAAAGGAACACCGCGGCGCAGCGCATCTGCGCTTCCATCTCCAGCCCTTCGAGGCTCAGCACCACCGAGGCGCGATGCTCGCGCACCCGCGCCGCCATCTTGGCGATCTCGGTGAAGCTGTAGCCGGACGCCTCGATCGCGGCATGGCCGTAGCGGTCGCCGAGCGAGGTGAAATCGCCTTCGGGGTCGATCACGATCTGCTGCACCAGCCCGGCGCTTTCCTCGAGCATGCGGCGCAGCAGGTGCGATTTGCCCGAGCCGGAATTGCCCTGGACGAGAAGGCGCGTGGCGAGGAGCTCCTCCAGGTCCATCGTCACCGGTGCGCCGCCGGCGCCCGTGCCCATGTCGATTGCCGCTGTCATTGCAGCCCTGCTTTGGACGAGCGGGGGGCAAGCGGGCAAGGGCTTCGGGCCGCTAAAACCGGGCTTCGTTGCAAGGTTGCGCTTTTCCGTGCAACGATTCAGCTACGCTTACCGGGGGAGAAGAAGATGGGAGAATTCAAGGCCTTCATCGCGCGCGGCAACGTGCTCGACCTTGCCGTCGCGGTGATCATCGGCGCGGCCTTTGCGACCATTGTCGCGAGCCTCACCGACGACATCATCATGCCGCTGGTCGGCGCGGTCTTCGGCGGCCTCGATTTCTCCGATTATTTCGTGCTGCTCGGCCCGGTGCCGGAGAATTTTGCGGGGCCGAGGAGCTATGCCGCGCTCAAGGCGGCGGGCGTGCCGATGTTCGGCTACGGCCAGTTCATCACCGTGGTGGTGAATTTCCTGATCCTCGCCTTTATCATCTTCCGGCTGGTGAAGGCCGCCGGCCGGCTGCTCCGCCGCCAGGAAGCGGAAGCCGCGCCCCCTGCCGTTCCCGAGGACGTGCTGCTGCTCCGGGAAATCCGCGACGAATTGCGGCGCCGGCCTTAGCCCCTCCCCCTTTGCGGGGGAGGGGTTGGGGAGAGGGGTGCGGACTAGGCGGCTCGATGCCGCCTCGTTCGCCTCAAAGCGCCGCCGCAGGCATCGAGCCTGCGCCGGCGCTCCCCCTCTCCCCAACCCCTCTCCCGCAAGGGGAGAGGGACTTTCATCAGAACCCGATTCGGCCCCCAAGGGAGAGCACCAGCGCGTGCTGGCTTCGCGCGCGGCCTTCGGTGAAGATGTCGACCTGGGCCGGGGTGCCAGCGTAATAGCGCTCGTCGCGGGTGATCGGCGTGGTTTGGAAGTCGGTGTAACCGGCGGCGGCGTCGAAGGTCATCCGGTTGCTCATCCGAAAGCTGGCGCCGACATTGTAGCTGGTGCGATCCGAATCGGGGACGCGGACGTCGCGGCGGGAGTCGCCGGTCGGCGTGCCGTCGCGCTGGATGCCGCCGCGCAGGGTCAACCGATCGGACATAGCCGCGTCGGCGCCGAGCGCGAAGCTCCAGCTGTTCTTGTAGTTCTGCGCGATGAAGCTGTTGATCGGCGCGCCGAATTCCAGCCGCTCGAACTTGCTCCAGCCGAAATGCACGATCTGGGCGTTGAGGGTGAGCTTGTCGGTGACCCCAAAGCGGCCGCCCGCGATCATCTGCCAGGGCGTCGAAAAGCGCACCAGAATGTCCGATTCCAGATTGCGGCCAGCGAGCGGGCCGGAAAGGCCGGTGATCGTCACCACACCCGGAAGCTTGTGATCGATCGCCGACTTGTAGGCGAGGCCAAGCGTCACCCGCTTGGCGGGACGGAGCTGCGCGCCCACGCTCCAGCCGAAATCCACGCCATTGCCGTCGAGGCGGAAACGGCCGTCGGCCGATCCAGGCGCCAGGTTGGGCAGCGCGTTGGACAGATAGGCATCGCTATATTCGATGTTGAGCGCCGCCCCGACGCTGATCTTGTCGCTGGGCGCAAAGGCGATGGAGGGCTGGACGTCGAGGGTGATGAGGCGGGTGCGAATCGCCTGGTAACGCTGCCAGCCGTTCGGATCGTAATCGGTGGTGAAGCTGAACGGGGAGCTGATCGCGAGGCCGAGTGAAAGCTTCTCGCTCAGGCGAAGCGACGCCGCGGAGGAAGGAAGCACGCCCTTTTGCACCGGATCGCGCAAGCTGGACGGGCCGCCGACCGGCACCGGCGCGACGCCGGGCCGGTCGATCCGGGTGCCGAGATCCTCGACCCGGCCGCTGGGCACGATGGCGGTGGCGCCAAAGGAGGCGCTGCTTCCTTCGTCCCAGCCGGTTGCCGCCGGGTTCCACCACAAGGAGGCCGGGCCCTGGTCCGCAACCTCGCCGCTATTGGCCCGGCCCCAGCCCCTAACCGACTGTTCCTGCAGATAAAAGCCTGACGCCAGTGCGGGCTGTGACGCCATTAAGAGGGCGCTCGACGCCGTCCCGAAAAGCAACACCGTGCGCGCCCCGCGACCGCGCAAACCACGTGAAAATGTCATCGATTCCCCCCACTCGAACACAGCGCGAAGCCCCTCGCGACGCCGGATGCTATGGACCATATCCTTGTTTCTCAAGCGCTTTCGTCCGTCTTCATCCCGCTGCGGGCTGAATTTGTCGTACCGGCGCGCAAACGAGTCTAAACCGCAACAGTTAACCACCTATCGCCTGTTGCACCCCCGACCGCGATTGTTGAACCGCCGGCGATATGCTTACTTGGTCGAACACCGAAGTGTTTAGGGGCAAACGATGAATCAGCATTTCAGCCTGCAGCCGTCGCCGGATATAACCGCCGCGCCGATCGCGCCCGTCAGGCTGCCCGACAGTGGGCTCCTGCAACACAGGACGCTTCCCGCCGGGTCGCGCCTGTTCGACCTGGGCCAGCTCGATGTGCGGTGGGACGCGCCGAGCGGCACCTTGTGGACGTATATGACGCCAACCGACCGGCCGAACTTCAACCGGCCGATGCTTCGCGACTTCCAGCGCTGGCAAAGCGAAATCAAGCGCGAGTTCTCCGGCGGTGACACCGGTTTCAAATATCTCGTGCTCGGCTCCAAATTTCCGGGCGTCTTCAACCTGGGCGGCGACCTTGACCTGTTCGCCGGCTTTATCGGCACCGGCGACCGCAACGGACTGGTCCGCTACGGCCGCGACTGCGTTTCCATTCTCCACAACAATATGAAGGGCCTCGATCTTCCGATCGTCACGGTGGCGCTGGTTCAGGGCGACGCGCTGGGCGGCGGCTTCGAAGCGGTGCTGTCGTTCAACGTGGTGGTGGCGGAAAAAGGGGCGCGCTTCGGCCTGCCCGAAATCGCCTTCGGGCTGTTCCCGGGCATGGGCGCGCATTGCCTGCTGGCCCGCAAGGTCGGCCTCGCCAAGGCCGAGCAGATGATGCTTTCCAACCGCATCTACACGGCCGAGGAAATGTTCGAGATGGGCCTCGTCCACGTCCTTGCCGAGCCGGGTTGCGGCGAGGAAGCGGTGCAGGCCTATATCGACCGCAACGGCCGCAAGCAGAGCGGCCATCGCGGCATCTACCAGGCCTCCGCGCTCGTCGATCCGATCACCCTCAACGCGCTTGAAGCGGTGGTCGAGATCTGGGCGGATTCGGCGCTCTGCCTCAGGCCGGCCGATCTAAAGCTGATGAAGCGGCTGGTGGACGCGCAGTCGCGCCTCGCCGACCACTAGGTTCGCTCAGGCGATCAGCCGCAGCTCGCCGAGCTCGCCTTCCCCGCCCCACGGTTCGCCGCGGGTCTGGGCGTCGAGCCGGCGGGCGATCACCGCCCCGGGCACCGGCCGGCCAAGGTAGAAACCCTGCGCCGCGGTGCAGCCCGCGCCGGTGACGTAGCCGAGCTGCGTCTCCGTCTCGATCCCTTCGGCGACGATCTCCATGTCGAGCTCGGCGGCAAGGCCGACCAGCGCGTGGATGATCGCGCGGGCTTCCTTGCTGTTGGTGACGTCGGCGATGAAGCTGGTGTCGATCTTGATTTTGTCGAAGCGATATTTCTTCAGGTAGGCGAGCGACGAATAGCCGGTGCCGAAATCGTCGATCGACAGCTTGAGGCCGATCTTCTGGAATTCGCGGATCAGCGAATTGGCCTGGGCATTGTCTTCCAGCAGCACCGTTTCGGTGATCTCCAGCTCCAGCCGCCGCGCCGCAAGGCCGGTGGTGTAGAGCGAGGACAGAATCATGTGGCTGAGGTGCAGATCCTTGAGGAGCGCCGGCGACATGTTCACCGCAACGCTGACCGATTCGGGCCATTGCGACGCCGCCTGGCAGGCCTGGGCGAGCACCCAATGGCTGATCGGCGAAATCAGGCCGGTGGATTCGGCGATCGGGATGAACTTGGACGGGCTGATCGAGCCGAGTTCCGGATGGTGCCAGCGCAGCAGCGCCTCGCAGCAGGTGATCTGGCCGCTCTTGAGATCGACCAGCGGCTGGTAATAGACTTCCAGCTCGTCATTCTCGATGGCGTGGCGGAGCGCCTCTTCGAGCCGGCGCCTTTCGTGGAACTGCTGCTCCATTGAATCCACGAACAGGCAGAAGTCATTCCGGCCGTTCGCCTTGGCATGGTACAATGCAAGATCGGCATGCTGGAGCAAGGTTTCGCCGTCCGTGCCGTGCATCGGCGCCACTGCCGCGCCTACCGAGCCGGTGACCTGCAGGGAAACGCCTTCGATGCTCATCGGCATGGAGATGACGCGCATCAGGTCCTGCGCGACCTCGCGCTCGAAACCGTCCTTGCTGCCGCGGACCAGCAGCACGAACTCGTCGCCGCCGAAACGCGCGACCGAGCCGCGGTCATCGACGAGCGAGTTGAGGTGGCGAGCCACGGCGCAGAGCACCTTGTCCCCGGTCGGATGGCCAAGCGAGTCGTTGATCTCCTTGAACTTGTCGAGATCGACCCAAAGAACCGCCAGCCGTTCGCCCCGCGCGAGCGCGCCGGCGACCTCGGTGTGGAGCCGTTCCTGGAACGCGCCGCGATTTTCCAGGCCCGTCATCGTGTCGAAGCGGGCAAGCCGCTCGAAGCGGGCGGTGAGGCGCTTTTGCTCCTGCGTCGCCGACATCGCCTTCAACACCGCCGAATAGGTCTGGAGCGTGATGTCCACCATGCCGATCATGAAGGCGAGGTTGACCAGCGCAAGGACGCAGCGCAGCGGCTCGCCGCTGAGGAAAAGACCAAGCGAAACCGGTCCGGAGGCGAGTGCGAGCTGGCCGATGGAAATGGCCGGCCGCCCGGCGTTGCGGCCGCAGATGCCGGCGGCATAGCCGCTGGTCGTCGCTGCCGCCATCAGGTGGTGAATGGCGTTGTCGGAACGGAGCAGGGTGGCGATGGTGAGAACGCCCAGAAGCAGTGCAAAGGCCCATGCGCCGAGTTCGTAGACGACCTCGGAACGGGTGCTCTCGAGCTGCGCCTGGATGCCCCGCGGCGCGAAGAAGACCGCATGGGACACGCGCACCGCGCCGGTGAATGCGATCGCCACCGCGAGCATCTTCAGCCAGGGATCCTGCGAGTCGATGGCAATGGCGGCGGACACCACCGCGCCGGCCAGCGCGCCCGCGGCCAGCGAGGTCGGCGAGATGAACAATGTCTCAACCAGGGAGCGACGGACCTCGTCGGCGAGGGTCCTGTCTATCTTCCCGATCTCTCGCAATTTACCAATGATGCTGGTCAACATCTGTCTCCGCTCAGCCACGCTTTTCGCGGAAACATATTTATTCTAGATTAAGGTCGATCCATTTCGGGCGAACTGGTCGGTTTTCGACGGAACTCGAAAGCATTTGTGAAGCTTTGGCTGCCATGAAAATGTTCATGCAGCCACAGCCCACCCGTTTCATGTTCCAGGCGCCCGAGCAGGCGCGGGTCGAACTCCTCCTCACCACGGCCGATGGGAGCCCCTGGACATTGACCATGTCTGCGGGAACCGAAAAGTTCATCGGCCGCTATCCGCGGCTCACCCGGCTGCTGGTGGACGGCGCCCTGTTGGATTACCGCGCGGCTTACCCCGGCTCCTGAGCCGGAGCCCGCTCCTTAAATCGGGCTGACGTCGACGCCGCGCGCGGCAAGCACGTCGCGCATTTCCATGTAGGCCGCCTTGGTACGGTGATTGGGAATGTTCGGGTAGAGATGGTGGACGAGGTGCGTCTCCATTCCCATCGACATGATATGGCCAAGCCGGCTCTTGAACAGCTTGGTATTGCCGTAGCGATCGGTTTTGGTGCGCGGATGGTGCGGCGCCCAGCTCAGGTAGAAGCGGATATAGGACAAGGCGATGTGCCGCGGCAGCCACCAGATGGCGGCGACCACCAGCGCATAGCCGCTCCACGCCATTGCGAAGAAGAACGCCATTGCGCCGAGCTGCAGGATCACCGTGTCGCGCTTCGCGCGGTGCGAGGCGGGCGAATCCAGTTCGTCCAGGATGCGCTTGTAATGGTGAATCGAGCCGCCGTTGCGCGGCTGGCGGTTGAGCCAGGTCTTGACGATCGCCATGAACGCGTTGGGCGCTTCGTCGGGATAGTCCGGATCGCGCTGCGGATCGTTGCAATGGTAATGATGTTCGAGGTGCATGATCCGCGCCATCGAAAAGGGAAAGATCAGCGGGATCGTGCTGACCTGGCCGACCAGCTCGTTCAGCCAGCGCAGCTTCTGCCCCTTGCGCGCGATATTGCTGTGCATTGCCTCGTGCGAGGTGACGTAGCCGCCGGTGGCCAGCACGCACGAGATAATGAAACCGGCCCAAAGCGGCAGAATGCCGGCCATCGCGAGCGGAAACAGCGCGGCCCAAAGTGCAAAGCCGCCCAATGCGAAGACCGAATAGCCCCACATCGGTGCGTCCATGTGCCGGCCGGCAATCTCCCGCTCCAGCTTCAAAAGACGCTGCCGTTCGGCGCGGGCGGGATCGAGGGCGGCGGGCGAAGCCGGGGACGTATCGGAGAGAGCGGCGGGCTGGGCGCCCGTGTTGCGGAGGGAGGCGCTCACACCCAGCTCCCCTTCGCCGTGGCATAGCCGCCCCACAGCCCGCCGAAGAGCAGGCCGAAGCCGATCCGCGACAGGCCAAGCGGCGCATCGACGCCGATCGCCGCCATCGCTTCGGCAGTTACCGGCGCAATGAAGCCGAGGCCGAACAGGAACGGCATGATGAAGAATATGCCTTTCAGCGCCTGCTGCATGATATCGCCCCGTACTCCCTGCGCGACAAACCCAGTCGCGATCGGCAACCAAATAGCACATGCCGGGCCGAAACGACAATCTTGGTCAACCGTCGGTTAACCACGAATACAGGGGCTTGTGGGAGAAAGTCGCCGCCCGGCGCAGGGGCACAGAGGGACAGCGCGCAAACGGCGCGCAACCGGCGCCCGCTCTGTCCGTTGTCGGGACATGTTCAACCAGCACCATGAAACGCAGCGGAGCCCCCGCCCCGCCCGCGCAGCCCTGTTCGATGTCGACGGCACGCTTGTCGACACCAACGACCTTCACGCCGAAGCGTGGCGGGTCGCCTTTGCCCATTTCGGCCACGAGATCCCGCCCGCCGCGATTCGCGAGCAGATCGGCAAGGGCGGCGACAATCTCATCCCAACGCTCCTCCCGGACATCTCCGATGCCCAGGCGGAGGAGATGGATGCGTGGCGCGGCGACCTGTTCAAGCGCGACTTTCTGCCGCGCGCCACCCCCTTCCCCGGCGTGCGCGACCTGTTCGAGCGGCTGGTGGCGGACGGGGTGAAGATCGTGCTCGCTTCCTCCTCCAGCAGGCCGGAGGTCGATTACCATCTCAGCCTTATCGCCTGCTCGGACCTCGTCAGCGCCGTCACCACCAAGGACGATGTCGAAAGCTCCAAGCCCTGCCCGGACATCTTCGCGGCCGCGCTCGCCAAGGTGGCGCCGATTACGGCGGCCGAAACGCTGGTGATCGGCGACACGCCCTGGGACGTCATCGCCGCGGCCAAGATCGGGGTTCGCACCATCGGCTTCCTTTCCGGCGGCTTCCCCGAGCGGCAGCTTCGCGAAAGCGGCGCCGCCTTCGTCTACGGCGGCCCGGCCGATCTTCTCGCCCGCTACGACCAGTCGCCTTTCGGAGCCCCTGCTCATGCCGACGCTTGAGGACGCCGCCGAGCGGGTTCTGGAGGTCGATGCGCAGGCGGTGGAGGCCGCCCAGCCCTGGCAGGACAATTCGCTGCTCGAGCGGCTCGCCGACCTTGGCGACCAGCCGGCGATGCGGATCGTCTGCGCGGCAACCATCGCGGCGGGCGTGCTGGCCCGCGATCCGCGCTTCGTCCGCGCCGGGGTGCGGATGCTCGCCGCCCACACGCTTGCCACCTGGACGAAGGATTTCGTCAAGCACCGGGTCGACCGCACCCGCCCCCGCTCGGCCGGCGATCCGCGCAGCGACCACCGCCTTTCCCCTGGCCGAAGCGAGGAGAAGGAGGAAACCAGCTTTCCCTCCGGCCACGCCGCCGGCGCTTCGGCGGTGGCGCAGGCCTTTGCCCGCGAGGTGCCGGAATGGGCCGCGCCCGCTTATGCGATCGGCGGTCTCCTCGCCCTCGCCCAGATTCCGCGCTGCGCGCATTACCCATCCGACGTGGGCGCCGGGCTCGCCATCGGCCTCGCCTCGGAAGCGGTGGTGGGGGCCGCCATGACGCGCCTGCCGCTGGCGCTTCGTTCGCCCGAGCGCTAATCGCCGGAACTGGTTTTCCCTTGCCGCTCTTGAAGGAGCCTTTGCCTTGCGCACCCTCGCCCTCCCCCTGCTCGCCCTTGCCGCAACCGCCTGCCAGCCCGCCGTGACCGGCGTTCGAAGCGCCTCCTCGACGATGGTCGCCCCGATCCTGACCGGCGCCGATGCGGTGGACACGTCGAGCTACGCTCGCCCCGCCGAAGCGCGCGTCACCCACGTCGCATTAGACCTCAACGCCGATTTCGAAGCCAAGCGCATGGCCGGTACTGCCACGCTCGACATCCAGGCCGCGCCGGACGCGCGCGAGATCGTGCTCGACAGCAAGGGCCTCGCCATCCGCTCGATCACCGACATGGCGGGCAAGCCGCTGCCCTTCGCGTTCGGCGCGGCCGACGCGGCAAAGGGCGCGCCGCTGACCGTTCAACTGAACGGCGCCCGCAAGATCCGAATCGATTACCTGAGCGCCGCCGAGGCCGAAGCGCTGCAATGGCTTAGCCCGGCCCAGACCGCCGGCAAGGCCCACCCGTTCCTGTTCAGCCAGGGCCAGGCCATCCTCAACCGGAGCTGGATCCCGACCCAGGACAGCCCCGGCATCCGCCAGACCTGGGAAGCGCGGATCACCGTCCCCACGCCGCTGGTGGCGGTGATGAGCGGCGAGCGCCTGACTCCCAAGGGCGAAGCCGCAGGCGCGGGCCGCCGTGCCTTTCGCTTCCGGATGGATAAGCCGGTCGCGCCCTACCTGATCTCCATCGCGGTCGGCGACATCGCCTTTCAGAAGCTCGGCCCGCGCAGCGGCGTTTATGCCGAGCCGGCGACGATCAAGGCGGCCGCCGCCGAACTCACCGACACCGAGCGGATGATCGACGCCGCCGAAGCGCTCTACGGCCCATACCGCTGGGGCCGCTACGACATGATCGTCCTGCCGCCCTCCTTCCCGTACGGCGGCATGGAGAACCCCACCCTCACCTTCCTCACCCCCACCTTCATCGCCGGCGACAAGAGCCTGAACGGGGTCGTCGCGCATGAGCTTGCGCATAGCTGGTCGGGCAACCTCGTCACCAACGCGGTGTGGGCGGACAGCTGGCTCAACGAAGGCTTCACCTCCTATTTTGAGAACCGGATCATGGAGTCGCTCTACGGCAAGGCCCGCGCCAGCCAGGAGGAAGCGCTCTCCTTTGCCGAATTCGAGGATGCGGTGATGGAGATGGGGCCCACCGCCCCCGGCACCCGCCTCCACGACCCGAGCGGCGCCGATTCAAGCGGCATCGTCTATGACAAGGGCGCCGATTTCCTGCGCACGATCGAACGCACCGTCGGCCGTCCGCGCTTCGACGCATACCTGCGCTCCTATTTCGACCGCCACGCTTTCCAGCCGATGACCTCGGCGCGGTTCCTCGCCGACCTGCGCGCCAACCTCATCAAGGGCGACGCCGCGCTGGAGCAGGCTCTGATGCTCGACCAGTGGGTTTACCAGCCCGGCCTCCCTGCCAACGCCGCGCGGCCGGACGCAAACGCCTTCGCCCCGGTCGATGTCGCGCTTGCCACCTTCAAGAGCGGCGGCGCGGCAAGCGCGGTGCCCTATAGCGGCTGGACCACGGCCGAGCGGCTGCGCTTCCTCAACGGCCTGCCCCGCGAGCTTTCGCAGGCGCGCCTGGCCGAACTCGATCGGGCGATGAACCTCACCGGCAGCAGCAATTCGGAAACCCTGTTCGCCTGGCTGCAGCTCGCCCTTTCCAACCGCTACGAGCCCGCGGTGCCCGCCGCCGAGCGCTTCCTGGGCGGCATGGGGCGGCGCAAGTTCGTGGCGCCGCTGTTCACCACCCTGATGGGCGAAGGCGAGTGGGGCCGGCCGATCGCCAAGCGCATCTACGCCGCCACCCGGCCGGGCTACCATGCGGTGACCACCGGCACGGTGGACAAGACGGTGGGACGCTAAAGCCCGCCCCCTCCTCGGCCCACCCGCCCACATTGACGCTCCCCGGCGTGCGGCCTATCGCCGCCGGGGGCACTTAGGGAGCTTTGGAAAAAGCGTGACAGATCAACGCAGCTACGACGACCGCGACGGCCTTATCTGGTTCGACGGCGAGATGGTGCCGTGGCGTGAGGCAAACGTCCATGTGCTGACCCACGCGCTCCATTACGCCTCCTCCGTGTTCGAAGGGCAGCGCGCATATTCCGGCGAAATCTTCCGCCTCACCGACCATAGCAAGCGGCTGAAGAAGAGCGGCGAATTGCTCGGCTTCGACATCCCCTGGTCAGTGGAAGAAATCGACCAGGCCTGCCGAGACGTGCTCGCCGCGAGCGGCATGGACGATTGCTACATGCGCCCGCTCGCCTGGCGCGGCTCGGAGCAGATGGGCGTTTCGGCGCAGAAATCGAAGATCCACCTCGCCATCGCCGCCTGGCCCTGGGGCGCCTATTTCGGCGAGGACGCGATCATGAAGGGCCTCCGGCTCGACATCTCGCCCTGGCGCCGCCCCGCCCCCTACACCGCGCCGGTCGAGTCCAAGGCATCGGGCCTGTACATGATCTGCACGCTTGCCCGGCATCAGGCGCAGGCCAGGGGCTTCGACGACGCCTTGATGTTCGACTGGCGCGGCCAGGTCGCCGAAGGCACCGGCGCCAACGCTTTCTTCGTGAAGGAGGGCAAGCTCTTCACGCCGACGCCCGATTGCTTCTTGAACGGCATCACCCGCCAGACGGTGATCGAACTCGCGCAGCGGCGCGGCATCGAAGTGATCGAAAAAGCGATCTGGCCGGAAGAGCTGGAAGGCTTCGAGCAATTCTTCCTGACCGGCAGCGCCGCCGAAGTCACCCCCGTAGCCTCCGCCGGCCCGTGGAGCTTCGAAGTGGGCGAAATGACCCGCCAGCTCCGCAAGGACTATCTCGACCTCGCCCACCGGCGGATTTCGAACAGCTAGGGCTTTCGCATCGCCGAAGCGCGGCTATAAGCCGCCCGGCTGTTGGGGCGTCGCCAAGTGGTAAGGCACCGGTTTTTGGTACCGGCATTCGCAGGTTCGAATCCTGCCGCCCCAGCCAACCGAATCCTCAATTTTCGGTCTTAGAACAATGACTTTTCTGCCTGAATTGCGCGAAATCAGCGTAGCTTCGTCCGCCGGCACCTGATCCGCCGAAGCTTCTGACGATACCGGTCACGGGACGGCGCACCTTCACCTGTTCCGGGCCGAGGCCGAGCGGCCGCCTCGAGTCGTCCGATCTTTCCTTGAGCCCCCGCCGAGAACCTCGCCCCCTGCGCGGGATCCTCCTTGTTCCCTGCGTCAATCGCCACGGCGCAGCCCGTATAACTACGGGCGCGAACCCGCATCTGGGGCTCGCAACAGGGTCCGGGTTAGATGTTGTGAAAGCCAGGCAGGCGCAGACAGCAATTGCCATTCAGGCTTAACCGGA
>DASVUV010000085.1:0-104989 GCA_036386875.1 Allosphingosinicella sp. | reverse complement strand
GGGCGAAAACTCGCCCCGCGCCCAGCCGTAGGCGACCAGCGCCATGCCGCCAGCCATCATCAGGTTCGTGATCAGCGACTGGCCGATGTTGAGCCAGGCGAGCGACGCCTCGTTCTTGACCGCCGCCTGGGCGAAGCCCTGCACCGCCTGGCCGTAGCGCCGCGCCTCGCGCTCCTCGGCGTTGAAGTACTTCACCGTCTCGTAGTTGAGTAGCGAATCCACCGCCCGCGATACGGCGTAGGTGTCGTGTTCCACCATCTCGCGCCGCATCCGTGTGCGCCAATCGGTCACGATGCGGGTGAAGACGACATAGGCGACGACCATCACCAGCGTTGCCAGCACCAGTTGCCAGCCGAACTTCACGAGGAAGATCGCGCACACCGCGGTCAGTTCGATCATCGTCGGGCCAATGTTGAACAGCAGGAAATAGAGCATCGTATCGATGCTCTTGGTGCCGCGCTCGACGATCTTGGTGAGGGCGCCGGTGCGCCGCTCGAGGTGGAAGCGCAGGCTCAGCCGGTGGACGTGGCGGAAGACGTTCTCGGCGAGGCGGCGGGCGGCATCCTGGCCGACGCGCTCGAAGATGGCGTTGCGCAGATTGTCGAACAGCACGCCTGCAAAGCGCGCGCCGGCGTAGGCGACGACGAGCGCCATTGCGAGCTGGGCGCCGGCCGCGCCGCCGGTCGACATGCCGTCGATCGCCCCTTTGTAGGCGAACGGCATGAGCAGGGTCGCGCCCTTGGCGATGAACACCAGGATGACGGCGATCACGACGCGGGCGCGAAGGCCGGGCGCATCGGAGGGCCAAAGGTAGGGCAGGAAGCGCCTGAGGGCGCCCCAGCCGGGCTTTGTACTGGTGTCGGGGGATTCAAGCGGACGCATCACCTCTTAAGTAGGTGCGCGCCGACGCGAACCCAAGCGATTGAGCCTCAAGACACGTTCAGGCTGCAACAATTGACACAGGGAATCGCTGTTCGCGGCACAGCCGCGCCACCAGCCGGGGCTAGACCCATCGTCACGGCCGTGCCGGCCGAAGACACAAACCGCCGTTCGCAAGATCGCCTGCGTAACGATTGGAACGGCGAGCATAAACATGGGTTTGGCTGATCATGGGACCTGCAACCTTTCTTATCGCGATCATGGGCTGCGGCGAAGCCGAGGCCCCCTGCCAGCAAGTGCGGATGCTTGAGTCGCGCTATGAGAGCCAGGCGGCCTGCACCGCGGCCACCGACCAGGCGTTGCTGTCCAACTCGGATGCGGATTACCCGGTGATCGTCGCCCAGTGCGTCGCCGCCGGCAAGGCGCTGCCGCCGCTCAAGGCGAACGCGGTCAAGCTGCCGGAGGGCGGCACCGCCCAGGTCAAGGTCAGCCCGCTCCGCTCCTGAGCGATATTCGTCGAACGCCAGACTTTACGAGCGCAGCGGCGTTTCGTTCGCGCTTCGGCGCGACGTGCCGATCCTCTGAACCCCTCCTGGGCCTGATGCTGTCTTAACCGGCGAGCGGTTTTCCCTTTGTTTTAAGTTGGTAGCCAACCGCTTCGGGGCGTGTATTGTGCCCGCCGAGCCGTTCGCGACTCGAACTTTCAGGGGGAATTACTATGAATAAGTCCATTTTGGGCAGCGTATCTGCTGCCTGCATCATGCTGCTCGCCTCAACCGCGGCCGTTGGTCAGTCGCAACCGATGATGGTTGGGGTCGAGGCCGCCACCGGGCACAGCCTCAAGCAAGGCACGGAAATTCGGCTCGAGACGGTTGTTGAACTGAGTTCGAACCGCAGCCGGGTCGGCGACCGCATCGATCTGGAAGTGCGCGAAGCCGTTCAGCTCGACGGCCAGACCGTGATCCCCGCCGGCACGCGCGCAGTCGGCGAAATCACGCGGCGCAAGGACAGCGGCATGTGGGGCAAGGCCGGCAAGCTGGAATTCAAGCCGCTGCACTTGAAAATGGGCGATCGCCTGATCCAGCTTTCCGCCAGCAGCTCCACAGGGGACAAGGGCAAATCGGGCACGGCGGGCGTCGTCGCCGCGGTGGTTTTCCTTCCGGTGGCCGGCTTCTTCGTGAAGGGCACGTCGGCGAAGATTCCCGCCCGCACGGCCGTAACCGCGTATCTCGACGAAGACGTGCCGGTGATGTTCGCTGCCGCCGCGCCCGCCGCGCCAGCCGCGATCCTGGTTCCGGTGTCGCCGAACCGCTAACCGGGTGGGGTGTCCCGCTCGTGGGGGGCGGGACACCTTTTCGATTTATCGAACGTAGCTCACCACTTCGAACTCGATTCCTTCTGGATCGAAAAAGTAGAAGCGGCGCCCCGGCTCGTAATCGCCGTGCGAGAATGGCGTCAGGCCGGCGGCCAACACCCGTTTCTCGGTGTCTTCGAGATCGTCCACTTCCACCGCGATGTGATTGAGCGGGCGGCCCTTGGCGTGGCGTTCCGCTGGGCCCACGGGTGGCGAGGCAGAGTAGAGCGCGAGATATTGCGCTTCGGTGCCGATGTGGATGGTGAGGCCGCCGTTGATCGCGGGGCCTTGCCAGCGGCGCTTCCAGCCGAAGATCTGCTCGATCAGCACTGCGGCCCGTTCGTTGTCGCGGACGGTGACGTTGACGTGTTCGATGCGCGGGTCTGCCATTGCGGTTGCTCCCTTGGTTGCAGGTCGATTTGCGAGTCGTACAAGCTCAAGCTAAGGTGAGGTCAAGCTTCATCTGGGGAGAGGGAAATGGCGGTTTCGGCGCTGCTGACCATCGGCGATCTGGCCCGGCGGACCGGCCTTTCGGTGTCGGCGATCCGCTTCTACGAGAGCCGCGGGCTGGTGGACGCGGTGCGTACGTCGGGCAACCAGCGGCGCTTCCTGCGCTCGGACATTCGCCGGCTTTCCTTTGCGCTAATCGCACAGCGGCTGGGGCTGACTTTGAGCGAAATTCAGGCGGAGCTTGCCACCCTGCCGCAGGGGCGGGCGCCGACGCAGGGCGATTGGGAGGGGATCAGCCGCCGGGTGCGGGCGGCGCTGGACGCGCGCATCGCGCTGCTGGAGCGGACCCGCGACCGGCTGGATGGCTGCATCGGCTGCGGCTGCCTGTCGCTTGAGAAATGCGCCCTCTACAATCCCGCCGACCGGGCGTCCCAGGCGGGCGCTGGTCCCAGATTCCTGCTCGGCGACCGTGCATCGGACTTCGCCTAGGAACCGCCTCGGCGGGCGGCGGTTACCCTATCGAACCTCATCGAAAGGGCGAAGCCATGAGCAAGAACCAGCACAATACCAGCAGCATGGATAAAACCATGAATCAGAACAACCAGATGTCCGACGATCCGGGCGACGGCAGCCGCAAGAGCTTCACCCTCGGCAAGGACGGCGAAACGCCGGTCGAGAAGGCGCCGGAAGGCGACAAGCAGGACCAGTCCACCATCGAGGCCTTCGGCGAGGAAGGCGCGGGCGTCGCGCCCAAGGAGTAAGACGCGATGGGAGAAACCGAAACCGTCGGCATGATCCACGAGGACGACCTTCCCGGCCACGAAAGCCGGATGAAGGACAAGCCGGAATGGGAGCCGCGTTATCCCGGATCGGGCCGGCTCGAGGGCAAGGTGGCGCTGATCACCGGCGCCGACAGCGGCATCGGCCGGGCGGTTGCCGCGCTGTTCGCCCGGGAAGGCGCGGATATCGCGATCCTGTACCTGTGCGAGCATGACGACGCGGCGGAGACCAAGAAGATCGTCGAAGCGGAGGGCCGCCGCGCCGTCGCGATCCCAGGCGATGTCGGCGACAAGGACTTTTGCGAGCGTGCCGTGGCTGAAGCCGTGGCGAAGCTCGGCAAACTCGACATCCTGGTCAACAACGCCGCCGAGCAGCATCCCGACACCGACATCCGCGGCATCACCGAGGAGCAGCTCAAGCGCACCTTTCAGACCAACATCTTCGGCTATTTCTTCATGGTGCAGGCGGCACGCGGGCATCTGAAGAAGGGTTCGGCGATCATCAACACGACGTCGGTAACGATGTACCAGGGCGAGAAGCAGCTGCTCGATTACTCGGCCACCAAGGGCGCGATCACCGCCTTTACCCGGTCGTTGTCCGAGAATTTGATCGAGGACGGGATTCGCGTGAACGCGGTGGCGCCGGGGCCGATCTGGACTCCGCTCAACCCGTCCGGCGGATCGACTCCGGACAAGCTCGCCACGTTCGGCGAGGGCACGCCGATGGGGCGGCCCGGCCAGCCCAACGAAGTCGCGCCGAGCTTCCTGTTCCTGGCCTGCGAGGATTCGAGCTACATGTCGGGCCAGGTGCTGCACCCGAACGGCGGCACGATTGTCAACGGCTAGGGCGTCAACGGCTAGGGGCTTACGCTATGGCGGCTTTTTCATGCTATAGCGCCGCCCGAAACATGGGGGCTTAGAGGTTTATGGGACGGATCATCCTTGGCATCGTGCTGGGCGTCGCTGCCGCGTTCGCGACCATCTGGGCGCTGGAGATGGTCCACCACATGATCAACCCGATCCCGGGCGACGTGCGCCTGACCGACATGGACAAGCTTCGGGACTTTACCCGATCGTTGCCGCTGGTTTCGCAGCTCTTCATCCTCGGCGGCTGGCTGCTTGGCAGCATCGCCGGCGGAGTAGTGGCGGGGCTGGTTTCGCGGCGCGAGCGGCCGATCCTGGGGGTCGCCGCCGTGGTGGCGGTTGCCGGGCTGCTCAACGTTCTTTGGTTGCCCCACCCGCTGCTTCTCCAGATCGGATCGGTGGCGGCGCCGGCGCTCGGCGCGCTGGTTGCCCGGGCGCTGGTTCGGAAGCGCCTGACGGCACCGATGGCCGCGGCGACGGCGGGGTGACCACCCACCGCACCTTTGACGCATTCTGGCTCTTCTACCTGAGAGAGCATAGCCGGCCGCGCACCCGGGCGCTTCATTATGCCGGCACGGGGCTGGTGCTGCTTCTCGCCGCGGCGGCCGTGCTGACCGGCAATTGGTGGTTTGCCGCCTTGCTGCCGGTCGCCGGATACGGCTTTGCCTGGACGGCGCATCTGGCGGTGGAGCGCAATCGGCCGGCGACCTTCACCTACCCGCTCTGGTCCCTGGCGGCGGATTTTCGGATGTTCTTTCGGTGGGCGAGCGGCCGGCTCGGGCCCGAGCTTCGGCGGGCCGGCGTGACAGGGGGGACGGTTTAATGCCGGTTGACGATCCTGGCTTCGAACGGGCGCTCACCAAGCTGCGCATCCGCGACGCGCTGAGCAGCGAGGAAGAAGCGGTGCTGCGCGACGCGGTGGTGGAGGTGCGCGAACTGCCCGCCAGCAAGGTGGTGGTCCGCGCCGGAGCAACGGTTGGCCATTCCACTCTGCTGTTCGACGGGCTGTCGTGCCGCTACAAGGATCTGGTCGACGGGCAGCGGCAAATCATGGAGCTGCACGTTCCCGGCGATTTCCTGGACCTGCACAGTTTCCTTTTGAAGCAGCTCGATCACAGTGTCGGATCGATCACGCCGGTGCGCTTCGGCATCGTTCCGCACGAGAAATTGCGGGCCATTTCGGAAAGCCATCCGCACCTTACCCGGATGCTGTGGTTCTCGACCCTGCTTGATTCGGCGGTGCACCGGGAAAAGATCCTGTCGATCGGCCGCCGAGACGCGCTTTCCCGGATCGCACACCTGCTGTGCGAACTGTATGTGCGGCTGGAAACGGTCGGGCTCGCCTCCGGCCATCGCTACAAGCTCGGGCTGACGCAGAGCGACCTGGCCGATGCGAGCGGCCTTACCTCGGTGCACGTCAACCGCATGCTCAAGACGCTGCGCGACGACGGGCTGCTCACCTTTCGCGGCAATGAGGTGGTGATCTACAATTGGGACGAGCTTGCCCGCCGCGCCGAGTGGGATCCGAGTTACCTGCACCTGGACTGCCAGCCGCGCTGACGCCGCGCGGGACGTTTTAGAGGTTCACAACCTCGAACGGCACGCGCTCAAGCATCCGTTCGGCCAGCATCGCGCGGTGGCAGACCGGCGCTTCCTTTTCATAGCACAGCAAAGCGCTGCGGCGCTCGCCGGCGGCATCCAGCGCCTGCTCAAGCGCGAGCAGGGCTTCGGGGGTTTCGAGCTGGCCGGCGTAGATGGCGCGCATTTCGGCGGTGCGGCCGGCGCGGGCCGCCTCGCGCCCTGCGGCGGGCGTGCCGAGCGGACGCAGGTGCAGGTAATCGATGCCCCGTTCGGCGAGGCCGTTCCTGAGCGCGGTTTTAGAGAAGCCCGGACGGCGCGAGGCGGCCACCGCGCGGACGTCGATGAGGAGTTCGACATGGGCGGCGGCGAGTTCGCCGAGGAACTCGTCCACCGTTTTCGATTCATAGCCGATGGTAAAGAGCTGTTTCAGTCGAACAGCTCCTCGAGAAAGCTTTTGCGGCGCTTTTTGTGGGGGTGGTGGCCGTAGCCGCTTTGGTGATGCTGCTGCTGACCGGCCCAGGGGTTGCCCTGCGGCGGGTAGGGTGCTTGCGGCGGCTGGGGGGGCTGCGGGGCCTGAGGGGGGTCGGCCGGTTCGGACGGGGCGCTGCGTTCGATGATCTTGTCGAGCTCGCCGCGATCCAGCCAGACGCCGCGGCAGGTGGGGCAATAATCGATCTCGATATTCTGCCGCTCGCTCATCACCAAAGCGGTGCCGTCGATTGGGCAGGCCATTGGTCCGCTGCGATTCACCATCGGTGTTTGCTCCTTTTGCTGACTTCAGACCTAGGGAGCCGGCGCCGCCACCGCAATGGCGCGGCACCGAACAGCTTTGTTCGATTTCGCACGCCAAGGCTTGGGATTTTTCACCAACTCGCGGCGGACTCGTTTTGGTCGACGTGCCCTGCGGGGCGGCAGGATTGGCGGATTTCCGCCGTTTCTTCCACTTGGCACGGCGGATGCAAAGCTGTTGGCATCGCTGCCGGATGGTCCGGACGGCGCCACACAGGGAGACTACCAATGACCTTCAACTTCGCCAATGTGCAGCAGATCGCCCTTTCCGCGGTCGGCGCGCTTCTCGCCGCTTCGCTGTTCATTTCCGCCGCCGTCGGCCCCGCCGGTCAGCTCATCTGACCGCCGGTACCTTCCCAACCTTCACCCAATTTGCATCAGGACCCAGACAATGACCTCCGCCTCCGATTTCGCCACCGACAAAGCCAATGGCAAGGTGATGGGCGTGTGCGCCGGCCTTTCCCGCAGCACCGGCATCGACGTGACGTTGGTGCGGATCGCCGCGGTGGTCGCAACGCTTTGCCTCACCGGCCTCACCATCCCCGTCTACCTGGTTGCGGGCTTCGTCGCCCCCGACCGGATCTAGGGAGGAGTAAGATGGCCGACTTGCTTTACCGCGCCTGGATGCGCCGGTTGCAGCACTTCCTTGGCTGCCCGGCGCCCCGCCGCCCACACCCCACTCCCTCCGCCGCCCGCACCCACGGCGGTTGAACGCGGCGGGGCATTGCCCCAGGGCGCCGGTTCGTGACACAAGCGGCGCCATGCGCATTCCACCCACCCTCCTCGCTTTGCTTGCTTTTTCCGCCATTGCGACGAGCGCGAGCGCAGCCAAGATCGAAGGGCGCGACTGGCGCGCCCAGGATGTGAACGGCGTTCCCGTCACCGGCGACCGGCCGCCGACCCTGCGCCTGCAAGGCAAAAGCGCCACCGGCAACGCGGGCTGCAACAACTTTGCCGGCAGCTACAAGCTCAAGTCCGGGCGGATCGAGTTCGGCCCAGTGATAAGCACCCGCATGGCCTGCGATCCCGCCTTGATGGAACAGGAGAGGCGGTTCATCTCCATCCTCGCCGCGGCGCGCAGCTTCACCCGCTACGGCAATGGCAGCCTGTCGCTGATCGCGCCCGATGGCCGCGCCATTCGATTCCGGCCGGTGCGCTAAGGCTGTGGCGAGCGCGGGCCGGCCGTTCTGGAGAACGCTTTATTTCCAGGTGCTGGTCGCGATAGCGCTCGGAATCCTGGTGGGGTGGCTGTTTCCGGACTTCGGACGGGCGCTGAAGCCGCTCGGCGACGGCTTCATCAAGCTGGTCAAGATGATCATCACGCCGGTGATCTTCCTCACCGTCGTCACGGGCATTGCGGGGATGAGCGACCTCAAGGCGTTCGGCCGCGTCGGCGCCAAGGCGATGGCCTATTTCCTGACCTTTTCAACGCTGGCGCTGGCCGTCGGCCTTGTTGTCGGCAACGTCGCGCGGCCGGGTGCCGGGCTTAACATCGATCCGGCGACGCTCGATGCCGGTGCGATCTCCACCTACGTCGGCAAGGCCAAGGAGCAGAGCGTCACCGATTTCGTCCTGCACATCATCCCCGACACGGCGATCAGCGCCTTTACGTCGGGCGAGATATTGCAGGTGCTGTTCGTCGCCATCCTGTTCGGGGTCGCGCTGGCGCTGATCGGCGAGAAGGGCGAGCGCGTCCTCGGCACGCTTCGCACCCTGACCGCCATCGTGTTCCGCATGGTGCACCTCGTGATGTACGCTGCGCCGCTCGGGGCGTTCGGGGCGATGGCCTTCACCATCGGCCAGTACGGGATCGGCACACTCGGCAATCTCGCCGGCCTGATCGCGACCTTCTATCTTACGTCGCTGCTGTTCGTGCTGGTGGTGCTTGGGCTCGTCTGCCGAGCGGCGGGCTTCTCGCTGTTCGGGCTGATCCGCTACATCAAGGACGAGCTGTTCCTGGTGCTCGGCACGTCGAGTTCCGAAAGCGCGATGCCGCTGCTGATGGAGAAACTGGAGCGCGCCGGCTGCCCCAAGCCGATCGTCGGGCTGGTGGTGCCGACCGGTTATTCGTTCAACCTGGACGGCACCAACATCTACATGTCGCTTGCCGCTTTGTTCATTGCGCAGGCGACGAACACGCCGCTGAGCCTGGGCGACCAGATGCTGCTGATGGCGGTGGCGATTCTGAGTTCGAAGGGCGCGGCGGGGGTGACCGGATCCGGCTTCATCGTGCTTGCCGCCACCCTTTCGGTGGTGCCGTCGGTGCCGGTGGCCGGCATGGCTTTGATCCTGGGCGTGGACCGCTTCATGAGCGAGTGCCGGGCGCTGACCAACTTCACCGGCAATGCGGTTGCTACGTTCGTTGTCGCGCGCTGGGAAGGCGTGCTCGATTACGAGCGGCTGCGGGCGGCCTTTGCCGGGCGGGGCGGTGAACTGACCGAGGCGGAAAGCGACGCGCTGCAGATCGACGGCGAAAGCGACATGCCCGCCGCTTAAAGGTCGATGGGCAGGAAGATGCCCAGGATCGCCAGCGCCGCCGAGATTGCAGCGACGATCAGCGCGACCCGTGCCACTTGCGCGGCCTGGCGGGCCGCGGCCTCCGCTTGCTTGAGGCGGGTTTCCGGATCGGCGCTCATCCCTTTGCCTTGCGGCGGTGGGGCATATGATCCTGGCGCACCCGCAAGGAACGCGCGGCAAGGCGGATTTCGTAGAGGAAGAGCAACAGGCCGATGGTCAGCAGCGCCATGGCGAGGATGAACAAAACGGCGAGCGGCCGGCCCCAGGCGATATCGGCAAGATCGGCAACGAACAGGATTCCGACCACCAGGCAGACGAACAGGGCGCTGGCCGTGCAGGCGCTGATCGCCTGGTTCACCACCGTCATTCGCCGGTCGAGCAGCACCAGCTCGGCCGCGGCGCGTTCGCGGCGCGATTCGTCCAGCGACTCGAACTCCTCTTCCATCACTCGGGCGCGGTCCACGACCCGCGCCAGGCGCTGAGCGAGGACGTTGAGGATCGCGCCGATCCCCGCGAGCAGAAAAACGGGCGCGATCGCCAACTGGATGAGGTGACCGATTGCGGAAACGGGTGTGGCCTGCAGCATCGGCACATCCTTAGCACAAGTGGAGCGTGGCGCATCGCCCCTTGCGGCACCCTAGCAGCGTGTTACACTGTATCATCGTTTAAAGGAGTATTCGCCATGCGTTGCCTCGCTTTGCTTGCCCCCGCCCTTCTCCTGTCCGCCTGCACGGGAAGCGAGCCCAATCCGCTGCGCGTGAAGAGCGGGGAAACGCTTCTGCAGGTCAGCGCCACCGGGCGGGCGGAAACGGCACCGAACGAAGCACGGTTCTCGGCCGGTGTGGAGTCGATCGGCGCCAATGCCGGGGAGGCGAGCCGGCGGAACAACGAGACGATCAACAAGGTGCTCGCCGCGCTCGACGCACTGGGCGTGAAGAAGGAGGATGTGCAGACCCGCCAAGTGTCGCTGCAGCGCATCACCTACGGCGCCAACAAGGGCCGGTTCCAGGCGAGCAACATGATCTCGGTGCGGATTCGCGACGTTGCAAAGGTAGGCGAGGCGATCGCCGCCACGACCGATGCGGGCGCCAACGTGCTTTCCGGGCCCGATTTGACGGTTGGCGATCCGGAAACGGCGCGCAACGGCGCTTACGCGAATGCCTTCAAGGCGGCACGCTCACGGGCGGAGGCGTATGCCGGGGCGGCGGGGCTCAAGGTGGTGCGCGTGCTGACCATCCGCGACGGCGCTCAGAGCTATGGTCGTGGCAGCACCGCTTACGACGCGGTGGCGATGGAAGTGGCACCGCCACCCATCGAGCAAAGCTCGGCGCCGATGATACGGCCGGGTGTGAACACCAGCGAAGTCGCGGTGCAGGTCGATTTCGCGCTGGCGGCGAAGTAGCGGCGCGGCGGCTGTTCATCGCCGGGAGCGCAAGCTAAGGCATCGGCCATGACCGCCGCCGCCATCGAAATCCGCGATCTCCAGAAAACCTATGCCGGCGGCAAGCGCGCGCTTGAGGGCGTTACGCTGGACGTGCCGCGCGGGCAGATTTTTGGGCTTCTGGGGCCGAACGGCGCCGGAAAATCGACCATGATCAACATCCTTGCCGGGCTGGTGAACAAGACCGGCGGGTCGGCGTCGATCTGGGGCTTCGACATCGACAAGCACCCGCGCAACGCCAAGGCGTCGATCGGAATCGTGCCGCAGGAGATCATCTTCGATCCCTTCTTCACGCCCAAGGAGACGCTGGAGATCCAGGCCGGTTTGTACGGCGTTCGCAAGGCTGACCGCCGGACGATGGAGCTGCTCCGCGCCGTGCATCTGGAGGACAAGGCCGAGGCCTATTCGCGCACCTTGTCGGGGGGCATGAAGCGCCGGCTGTTGGTTGCCAAGGCGATGGTGCATTCGCCGCCGATCCTGGTGCTCGACGAGCCGACCGCGGGCGTCGACATCGAGCTTCGCCAGCAGCTTTGGGAATATGTCCGCAGCCTCAACGCCCAGGGCGTGACGGTGGTGCTGACCACGCATTACCTGGAAGAAGCCGAGCAGCTTTGCGACCGCATCGCGATCATCAACCACGGACGGCTGATCGCCAACGAGACCACGAAAACCCTGGTCGGCATGGCGCAGGAGAAAGCGGTTGAGGTGACGGTGGACCGCGACCTCACCGCCGCGCCGGTTGCCGCCTGCTTCGACAAGATCGAACTCAAGGGCGAGCGGACGCTTGCGATCACCTACCGCAAGGACCGGGTGAATGCCGGCGAAGTGCTCGCCGCCCTGCAGCAGAGCGGGCTTGGCATTGTCGACGTCTCGACCCGTGAGGCTGATTTGGAGGACGTGTTCCTGAACCTCACCCGCGCCTCGAATGCGGCAGGCTAGGCGGATGCCTCTCCCCTCCCTGAAAGGGAGGGGCTGGGGGTGGGTGCGCGCGTCTGCGCGCCCAAAAGACTCTTACCTCACTCCCCCGGAGCAGACCGACGGCATCGAGCCGCCGGCCTGCTCACCCACCCCCGGCCCCTCCCTTGCAGGGAGGGGAGGGTGAACCACGAGTATGACGTGATCGTCATCGGCTCCGGCGCTGCTGGCCTGTCCGCCGCACTCACCCTTGCGCCGCACCTTCGGGTGGCGGTGCTTGCCAAGGGGGAGATTTCGGATGGGTCCACCGTGTGGGCGCAGGGCGGGATCGCGGCGGTGCTGGAGCCGGGCGACAATTTCGACAGCCATATCGAGGATACGATGATCGCCGGCGCGGGGCTCAACCGGCGCGAGGCGGTGGAGTTCGTGGTGGAAAGCGCGCCGGCGGCCATAGAGCGCCTTGCGGCGATGGGCGTGCCGTTCGATTCGGGCGGCGAGGAGCGCTGGCACCTGACCCGGGAGGGTGGGCACAGCCACCGGCGGATCGTGCATGTCGCCGACGCGACCGGCCGGGCGGTGCAGCAGGCGCTCGAGAAAGCCGCGGCCGAGCACCCGAACATCAGCCTGATCCCCAACATGGCCGCGATCGACCTCGTCACCAGCCGGCACGCCGAAGGGGGCAGCACCGAGAAGCGCGTGTGGGGCGTTTATGCGCTCGACCGGGCCAAAGGCGGCGTGTCGCTGTTCACCGGCCGGGCGACGATCCTGGCGTCGGGCGGGGCGAGCCGGGCGTGGCTTTATTCCACCAATCCAAAGGGCTCGACCGGCGACGGCATCGCCATGGCGTGGCGGGCGGGATGCCGGGTGGCGAATATGGAAATGAGCCAGTTCCACCCGACCTGCCTCTACCATCCCGAGATCAAGAACTTCCTGATCACCGAGGCGATGCGCGGCGAGGGCGGGCAGCTCAAGATTCCCGGCAGCGACCATCGCTTCATGCCGGAATTCGATGCCCGGGCAGAGCTTGCGCCGCGCGACATCGTGGCGCGGGCGATCGACCATGAGCTGAAGCGGCTCGGGCTCGATTTCGTCCACCTCGACATCTCGCACCGCGATCCCGAGTTCATCCGCGCGCATTTTCCGACCATCGCGGTGCGATTGGCCGAGCCCGACATCGGCATCGACATTACGAGCCAGCCGATCCCGGTCGTTCCCGCCGCGCATTACACCTGCGGCGGGGTCATGGTGGATCTTAACGGAAAGACCGATTTGCCCGGGCTTTATGCGGCGGGGGAAGTGACGATGTCGGGGCTGCACGGTGCCAACCGGCTGGCGTCGAACTCGGTGCTCGAGTGTCTGGTGTTCGGTGTTGCGGCCGCGCAGGACATCAACCGCGGCTGGACGAGCCTGAAGCCGGCTCCCGCAATCCGCCCCTGGGACGAGAGCCGGGTGACCGATTCGGACGAGGAGGTGGTGGTCCACCATAATTGGCAGGAAATCCGGCGCTTTATGTGGGATTATGTCGGCATCGTGCGCACCACCAAGCGGCTCGAGCGGGCGCTCAACCGGGTTAACCTCCTCAAGGAGGAAACGCAGGAATATTACGGCCACTTCCGGGTGACGCCCGACCTGATCGAGCTTCGCAACCTGGTGGAGGTCGCCGGCCTGATCGTCCGCTCCGCGCTTGCCCGCAAGGAGAGCCGCGGGCTTCACTTCACCCAGGATTATCCGGAGATGCTGCCCGAGGCCGTCGATACGGTGCTTACCCCATGAAGCCGCTTCGGCTCCTGCCTCTGCTCGCGCTTCTCGGTGCCGCGCAGCCCGGCACGGAGGATGCCGCGTCGCTGGGCACCTACCGGTGCACGATCCGGTCCGGCCCAGGCAGCCCCGTGGACATCACCCAAAAGGTGGATGCCTCCGGCCGGATTCTGGAAACAGACGCAAGCTGGGTCGAGCCGACCGCCTACACCCTCCATCCGCGGAAGAAGGGCGCGCCGCAGCCTTTGGAGAGGGGCTATATGACGATCAGCGTCAACGGCCGCCAGTCGCCATCGAAGACCGAGCCGGGCTGGTTCGATCTCGCCGGCGCCAAGGTGCAGATCACCGTGGTGACGCCGGGGAAGCTGCGCGGCGTGACGGCGATCGTCTTTCGCCGCCCGTCCCGCGTGGGCGAACGCTACGAGGATGGGCTGTCGCTGCTTGCCGACAGCTCCAAGCACGTGCCGTGGACGATTGCTGCCGTGCCTTACCGGGTGATCGGCGGCTTTGCGGAAGGGGAGCGGGAGCTTGGCTGGCAGCTTCTCCGCTGGGTCGGCGGCGATGTGCGCTGGAACCCGGAAGCGCAGGGCCGTTTCGACCTGCGCAAGGTGGACGCCTTTGCCGAATCCACGGAGGCGGCGCGTCCGGCGCTTGCCGAATTGCGTGCGGAGTATCGCACCCGCTGCCAGTTTCAGGCGCCCGCCGAGGAATCCTCCGACCCTCAAATCTGAGCCGGGTCAGTAGCCCGCCTGGCCGTGCAGAAAGGCGAGCAGTGCGGGCTCCTCGCCGATCCGGTCCAGCACATCGACGATCGCAAGCGCGCCGTTGCGGCTGTTGGTGAGAACCACGGTGCCGCTCTTCGTGCGCGGGTTGAAGAACGCCAGGGTGAACTCGCCTCTGTCGGCACCGGTGTGGAACAGGATGGTCTCACCGCGGAAGCGCTGCACTTCCCAGCCGAGGCCGAAGCCGAGCTCGACCGGGCAGGTCTTCGCCTTTTCGCCGGCGCAGTTTTCGGCGCGGGTGCTGGCCTGCACCTTTTCCCGCTCGGCCCGGAGAGCGGGGGTCAGGCCCTTCCCTTCCATCGCGCGGATCATGAAGCGGGCGTAATCGGACGCGGTGGTGTGGAGGTCGTCGGAGGCGAGATATGCCTCGTTCTGCACCGGGGCCACCGGCTTTCCTTCGGTGTCGGTGCCGAGCGCCACCCGGCCGGCGAACCAGGGGCGGCGGGTGTAGGAGGTGCTCTTCATTCCCGCGGGCTCGAGGACGAGCTTTCGGGCGAGATCCTCGAACGGCCTCCCGGCCTTGCGCGCCGCGAAGCGGGAGACCCATTCATAGCCTTCGCCGGAATAGCCGACGCTTGTCCCGGGCGTGTGGGCGAAGGCGAGCTTCCCGTCGGCGGCGAGGAAGCGCCAGTTGGGAAAGCCCGTGCGGTGGCTGAGCGCGATGCGCGGCGTGAGCAGCTTGTGGCGCGGATCGGCGGCGACGTCGGGATCGGTCCAGACGGGGTACATCGGCTCGTCCAGGGAGAAGCGCCCGGCGGAGGCGAGGCGAAGCACCACTTCGGCGGACACCGGCTTGGTCAGCGAGGCGACGTTATAGAGCGTGTTGGGGGTGGCGGGGACGCCGGGGCTTTGCTCGCCATAAGCGGCGGCGAAGACGATGCGGCCGTGTTTGACGTGGGCGATGGAGACGCTCGGCACTTTGTGCTTGGCGAGGATCTCGGGCGTGTCTCGCGCCAGCGTCGTCTTGAGAGGCTCGGCGGCCGTTGCGGGGCCGGCGGCGAGCAGGCAAGCGGCCAAACAGACGAACAGCTTCATCGCGCACCTCCCGTTGCGAACGGCAGGTGTATTAGACCTATAATACAGCCGTGGTCAAGCGGCTAGCGGGCGAGGAAGCTCTTCAGGGCGGCGCGGAAGCGGGTGGGCTGATCGTACATGATCATGTGGCCGCTGTCGTCGATGCGCACGAGCTGGGTGCCCTTGCGGGGGGCGTAAGCGGCGGCGTAGCCGCGCTCGACGCCGGCGCGGCGCTGCGCGTCGATGCCGGCATAAACCACGGTGAGCGGCGCGGTGATGCGGGGAAGTTCGGGGCCGAGATCGGTCAGCGCAAGCTCGTGCGTGGCGCGGGCGACGACGTCCTCGTCGCTGCCGTTCCCCGCATCCTCGGCATTGCCGAACATGCGGATCGCCGAGCCGATCAGCCGGCGGCCGTCCTCGCTCTGGCTCAGGCTGCGGAGCGCGTCCGCGAGGCCGCGCACGTTTGTCGCGGAAGAGCCGACCAGGCCGGCGGGCTGCGGCAGCATGTCGACCACCATGACCTTGCCGGCGCGGCCGGGGTGTCGCGCGGCAACCATCATGGCCACGGTGCCCCCCATCGAGTGGCCGACTAGCGAAGCGCCGCGCAGGCGGTTGGCATCGATGTAGCGCGCGATCTCCGCCGCGAGTGGGGCGACCACTTCGCCGCGTGCATTGCCGCGGGCGGGAGCGCCGGCGAACCCGGCGACCTGGACGAGGTGATAGCGGTAGCCGGGCACGGCGTTGACCGTGCCGCGCCAGACCTCCTTGGAGGCGGTGAGGCCGGGGATGAGGATCACGTCCGGACCGGTGCCGACCACTTCCACGGAGAAGCGGGTGGGGGCGAAGGGCTTGGGCGCGGGAGCCTGGCGGGATTGGGTCTGGGCCGGTGCAAGCGTGGCGGAGGTGCCGGCGATGGCGAGCACGGCAAAGGCGGCAATGGTCCGTTTCATACCCGGTGCTCTAACGGGCGGGCCTTGAACGGCGCCTGACCATTCAGCCCAGGAACTGCTTCAACGCCGTGCGGAATGCGGTGGGTTGGTCGTGCATGATGGTGTGGCCGCTTTTCGGCACGGCAATGAGGCGCGTTCCGGGGCGGCGGGCGTAGGCGCGTGCGTAGAAGCGGTCGATGCGGGGACGGGAGAGGCTGAGCGGTTCGGGGCAGGCGTAGATCACCGTCATCGGTGCGCGGATGCGGGGGAGTTCGGGGGTGAGATCGGTGGAGATGAGCTCTTCCAGCGATCGGCCGACGACCCCGGCGTCGCTTCGGGTCTCCAGCCAGTCGGCGCTTCCGAAGCGGCCGATCAGGTCTTTGAGGTCGCGGCGGAGGCGATCGGCGCCCTGCACTTCGCTGCCGAGCAGCCTGGCGAGCGGCCGCATCGCCGCCGCCGAGGCACCGGACAGGTGGGCGGGCGCTGGGATCATGTCGACCACCATCACCTTGCCGACTGCTTCCGGGTGGCGCGCGGCGAGCATCATCGCGATCGAGCCGCCCATCGAGTGGCCGACGACTGCCGGTTTGGCGAGGCGGTTGGCGGCGATGTAGCGGGCGACTTCCTCCGCCACCGGCGCGGCGACCTTGCCGCTCCCGTTGCCGCCCGCCCCGGTGCCGGCGAAGCCGAGGATCTGGACCATGTGGAAGCGGTAGCCGGACATCGCGGCGACCGTGGAGTTCCAGATGCCGCGCGAGGCGGACAGGCCGTGGATCAGAATCACGTCGGGCCCGCTGCCGCGAACGGCGACATTGATGCGGGTGGGGTGAAAAAGCGCGGCGGCGAGGACGGGCGCGGGCAGGGCTGCCGCGACGGCGAGGGACAGGCATGACCCGAGGAAGGCTCTGCGACTCATGCCAGCCAGGCTAGGCGACGATGGTTAACGACTGCCACCTCGTAGAACCCGCACGTCGTCATGCCGGACTTGATCCCACATCCTTCTCCTTGCCGCCGCGCGGAAAAGAAGATGGACCGCGGATCAAGTTCGGGGTGACGGTGGGCAGGGCGGGCAACGCCCCTCAAAGACTGTTTGTGCCGCGCCGGGCATGGGCTAGACCCCCGCAATGGCCTCCAAGCACCTCTACCTCGTCGACGGCTCGAGCTACATCTTCCGCGCCTACCATCGGCTGCCGCCGCTCACCAACCGCCACGGCCTGAATGTCGGCGCGGTTTACGGCTACACGACCATGCTGTGGAAGCTGGCCGAAAGCCTGCACAAGGAAGAAGGCCCCACCCACCTGGCGGTGATCTTCGACGCCGGCTCCAAGACGTTCCGCAACGACATGTACGACGGCTACAAGGCGCAGCGCCCGCCGCCGCCGCCCGATCTGGTGCCGCAATTTCCGCTGATCCGCGATGCCACTCGCGCCTTTTCGCTGCCGTGCATCGAGGAAGACGGGCTGGAGGCGGACGACATCATCGCCTGCTACGCCAAGGCCGCGCTTGCGGAAGGCTGGAAGGTGACGATCGTCAGTTCCGACAAGGACCTGATGCAGCTCGTCGAGGACGGCAAGCTAGACCTCTACGACACCATGAACGACCGCCGCATCGGCCGCGATTATGTGGTGGAGAAGTTCGGCGTCGGCCCGGAGAAGCTTGGCGACGTGCTGGCCCTGATGGGCGACAGCGTCGACAACGTGCCGGGCGTGCCCGGGATCGGGCCGAAAACGGCGGCGCAGCTCATCCAGGACTATGGCGACCTGGAGAGCGTTCTCGCCGCGGCGGGGGAGATCAAGAAGCCCAAGCTCAAGCAGAACCTCATCGAACATGCCGACGCGGCGCGGCTGTCGCGCGAGCTGGTGCGGCTGGTCTGCGATTCGCCGCTGCCCGAGCCGCTCGACGCGCTGGAGATGAAGGGCATTCCGGACGGCCCGTTGCGCGAATTCCTGGAGGACCAGGGCTTCCGCTCGCTGATTTCGCGGCTCAACGGCACCAGTCAGGTCAAGGCGCCGTCCACGATCCCGACGGTGACCCCGGTGCAGGCGGAGGTGCGGCCGGAGCCGGCGATCGATCGCTCCGTTTACCGCACCGTCACCGATCTCGCCGAGCTGGAGAGCTGGATCGCCGAGGCAACGGCGAACGGGATCGTCGCGGTGGATACGGAGACTTCCGGCTACGACTGCGTCACCGCCGACCTGATCGGAATCAGCCTGGCCACGGAATGCGGCAAGGCGTGTTACGTGCCCTTGGAGCATGGCGGGCACGATCTGCTGTCCGAACGGCCGGAGCAGATCGCGACCGATGTGGCGCTGGCCAAATTGAAGCCGCTGCTCGAGGACCCGGCGGTTCTCAAGGTCGGCCACAATTTCAAGTTCGACTGGATCGTGTTCGACCGGCGCGGGATCAAGGTGGCGCCGATCGACGACAGCCTGGTGATGAGCTTCAACCTCGATGCCGGCGGGCTGGCCAGCCATTCGATGGACGATCTCGCCAAGAAGCATCTCGATCACACCTGCATCGCCTTCAAGGACGTGTGCGGATCGGGCCAGAAGCAGATTAAGTTCAACCAGGTGCCGCTCGACCGCGCGACGGAATATGCAGCCGAGGATGCCGACGTGACTCTGCGGCTGTGGAAGCGCTTCAAGGCGCGGTTGCCGCACGAGCGGGTGACTCGGATCTATGAGATGGTCGACCGGCCGCTGGTGCCGGTGGTGGCGCGGATGGAGCGCGAAGGGGTGAAGGTCGATCGGGAGGAACTGACCCGGCTTTCGGCGGAATTTTCGACGCAGATCGCTCTGCTGGAGGAGCAGATCTGCGTGGAGGCGGGGTGCAAGTTCACCATCGGCAGCCCGCAACAGCTTGGCGACGTGCTGTTCACGCAGATGGGTTTGAAGGGCGGACGCAAGGGCAAGTCCGGCACCTGGTCCACCGACGTGAACGAGCTCGAGCGCCTGTCGCGCGAGGGCGTGCCGATCGCCGCGATGATCCTCGAGTGGCGGCAGCTTTCCAAGCTCAAGAGCACCTACACGGACGCGCTGCAGCAGCAGATCAACAAGGAGACGGGGCGGGTTCACACCAGCTACTCTCTGTCGGGAGCGCAAACGGGGCGGCTGTCGTCCACCGACCCGAATTTGCAGAACATCCCGATCCGGACGGAGATCGGCCGGCGAATTCGCGATGCGTTCGTGGCCGAGGAGGGCCATGTCATTCTTGCCGCCGATTACAGCCAGATCGAGCTTCGTTTGGCGGCGCACATGGCCGACGTGCCGCAGCTTCGCGACGCCTTCGCGCGCGGCGACGACATCCACTCGATGACCGCGCAGGAGCTGTTCGGCGAAGTGACCCGAGACACCCGCGCCTCAGCCAAGACGATCAACTTCGCGATCCTCTACGGCATCTCGCGCTGGGGGCTGGCGGGCCGGCTGTCGATCACCGCGGACGAAGCCCAGGCGATGATCGATCGCTATTTCGACCGCTTCCCGGGCATCCGCGATTATATCCACTCGACGCTCAGCGACGTGCGGGAGACCGGCTTCACCACCACCCTGTTCGGCCGCAAGACCCACTTTCCCGGCATCAAGAGCAAGGTGCAGCACGAGCGCCAGGGCGCCGAGCGGGCGGCGGTCAACGCGCCGATCCAGGGCACCAGCGCCGACATCATCAAGCGCGCCATGGTGCGCATGTGCCCGGCGCTGGAGCGCGCCGGGCTCTTGCGGGTGCGGATGCTGATGCAGGTCCACGACGAACTCGTGTTCGAAGTGCCCGACGGCGATGTGGACGCGGCCGGCAAGGTCATCCGCGAAGTGATGGAAGGCGCCGCCGAGCCGGCGGTGACGCTCACCGTGCCGCTCGGCGTCGAGATCGGCACTGGCCGCAACTGGGGCGCCGCGCATTGAGCGGGGCGCCGCCGGCCTCCGGTGAGGAGGATATCGCCGCCCTCGCCAAGGGCGGGCGGACGAACTTCTTCGGCTTCCTGATCCGGCTTGCGGCGCGGCTGCCGTTTCTGTTCATCGCCGGGCGGCTTTACGGGCCCGAGGCGCTGGGCGCGTTCGCGTATGCGGTGATTGTGATCGAGTTCGCGGCGCAGCTTGCCACGCTGGGGCTCAAGCGCGGGCTTGCGCAGCAGCTTTCGACCACCGACCAGCCGCATCCGTGCATCGTCATGGACGCGATGCTCGCCGCGGCGATCGCCTCCACGGTCGCAACCGCGATATTGATGTGCGTGCCGCAGGCGATGTTCCCGAGCGGCGACATTCACGGCGCCGACTGGCTGTTGCCGGTGGTGATCTTCGGCATTGCGGGGGCGGACGTGGCGCTCGCCGCCTTGGCGTATCGCCGCGACATCGGCGCCACCGTGCGCACCCGCGCGATCGTGGAGCCGTGGACGATCAGCATCGCCGCCGGTTTATGCGTTTTGTTCTTCCCCGCGGCCGAGGACGGCACCCGTTCGCGCGACGGGCTGATCATCGCGTACGTGGTTTCAATCGTCGCGGGCCTCGCTACCGCCTTGTGGTCGCTGTGGCGCAGCTACCGCTTTCCGGCGGGCTGGAAGCCGCACCCGACCCAGCTTCTGCTGGTCGCCAAGCAGAACATCCCGCTTGCCGCCGCCGATGCGATCGAGTGGGGCTCCCGGCGGCTGGACATCGCGATTCTGGGCCTGTTCGTTGCGCCGTATTACGTGGGGGTTTATTACGTCGCGCAGCAGGTCGCCTCGCTGCCACAGAAGCTCAAGACCAGCTTCGATCCGATTCTCGCTCCGGTGATTACGCAGAAATTGGCCGAGGGCGACCGCAAGGCGGTGGCCAAGCAGGTCCGCCAGGTCGGTTTCTGGATCATCGCCGCGCAGGCCGGAATCGCGCTGGCGCTCGGCATTCCGGGCGAAGCGGTGATGGGCATCGTCGGCCATCAGTTCGTCGGCGGCACCGGGGCGCTCGCCTTTCTGCTAGTCGCGGAAGTGGTGGCCGCGACGGCGGCGGTGTCGGAGGCGGCCTTGGTCTACGTTGCGCGGCATCGCAATCTGATGCTGTCGCTGCTGATGATCGCGGTGCAGGCGGGCATCACCGTGTCCATCCTGCTCGCCATGCGAAAGCTGGGCTGGCCGGAAGGCTGGCAGGCGGCAGGGGCGGCGCTCAGCCTTGCTCTGGCGCTTGGCATGTCGTCGATCCTCAAGTCGCGCCTGCTCGGCCGGCTGCTTGGCGCGCCGGTGCAGGGCTGGCGCTGGCCGCTGATCTGGGCGGGCGCCGCAGGGGCTGCGGTCGGCATCGGCTTCACCTGGCTGCCGCCGAGTCTCACATGGGTCGAGCTTGCGGTGGGCATCCCGTGCATCCTGTTCGCCTTTGGCATCGTGGTCTGGAAGCGCGGCTTCACCCATGACGATCGGGTGCTGTTCCGGATGAAGAAGGGGGAGAAAGCAGCCTTGCCGGTGCCGGGGGGCGTGACGCCGGGGGTGGGCGTCGAGCCGCCGATCTAGGTTCCAACAATATTCGTTCTGTTGTGTGAGCGCGACTTGGTTCGCCTCAGTGGCGGAAGTGGCGCATGCCGGTGAAGAGCATGGCGAGGCCGGCTTCGTCGGCGGCGGCGATGACTTCTTCGTCGCGGATCGAGCCGCCGGGTTGGATCACGGCCGTGGCGCCCGCTTCCACCGCGGCGAGCAGGCCATCGGCGAAGGGGAAGAAGGCGTCCGAGGCCACCGCCGAGCCGATCGTCTTCGGCTCCGGCCAGCCGGCTTTCTCCGCCGCGTCGCGGGCTTTCCAGGCGGCGATTCGGGCGGATTCCAGACGGTTCATCTGGCCCGCGCCGACGCCGGCGGTTGCGCCGTCTTTGGCGTAGACGATGGCGTTGGACTTCACATGCTTGGCCACCGTCCAGGCGAACAGGCAGTCGGCAAGTTCCTGCTCGGTGGGCGCGCGCCTGGTCACGACCTTCAGGTTCTCGCGGCCGACGTGGCCGTTGTCGCGGGTCTGGAGCAGGTAGCCGCCGGCAATGGCCTTGAGCTGGAAGCCGGTGCGATGCGCGTCGGGCAGATCGCCGGTGAGGAGCAGGCGCAGGTTCTTCTTGCGGGCGAAAATCTCCCGAGCCGCTTCGTCGGCGCCGGGGGCGATCACCACTTCAGTGAATATGGCGGAGATCGCCTCCGCCGCCTCCGCGGTCAGCGGCTGGTTGACCGCGACGATGCCGCCAAAGGCCGAGACCGAGTCGCAGGCGAGCGCCGCTTGATAGGCCTCGACCAGCGAGCCGCCGGTTGCCACCCCGCAAGGGTTGGCGTGCTTGACGATGACGCAGGCGGGTGCGCCGCCGGCGAATTCGGCGACGAGCTCGAGCGCCGCGTCGGCGTCGTTCAAGTTGTTGTAGCTCAGTTCCTTGCCCTGGACCTGGCTTGCCTGGGCGATGCCACGGCCGTGCGGCCCCGCCGGAATGTAGAGTGCCGCTTTCTGGTGCGGGTTCTCGCCGTAGCGCAGGAGTTCGCCGCGCTTCATGGTGAGCGGCAGGACGTCGGGGAACATGTGGCCCTGGTCGGCGAAGGCGAACCACTGAGCGATGGCCGAGTCGTAGGCGGCGGTTGCGGCGAAGGCCTTGGCGGCGAGATATTTGCGGAAGTCAAAGGAGGTTGCGGCGCCGTTCTCGACCAGCGCCTCGGTCAGCTTCGGGTAATCGGCCGGATCGGTAACAATGGCGACATAGGCGTGGTTCTTGGCCGCCGAGCGGACCATCGAGGGGCCGCCGATGTCGATATTCTCGATCACCTCGTCCCGCCCGGCCCCGCGCGCGACGGTCTGGGCGAAGGGATAGAGGTTCACCACCACGAGATCGATCGCCCCAATGCTGTGTTCCTCCATCGCCGAGGCGTGAGCGGGGTCGTCGCGCACCGCGAGTAGGCCGCCATGGACCTTGGGGTGGAGCGTCTTCACCCGCCCGTCCATCATCTCGGGAAAGCCGGTGATGTCGGAAACGTCCTTCACCTCCAGCCCCGCGTTGCGCAGCGCGGTGGCGGTGCCGCCCGTCGAGACCAGCTCCACCCCCTTTGCGGCGAGCGCGGCGCCAAGTTCGGCGAGGCCGCTTTTGTCGGAGACGGACAGGAGGGCGCGGCGGATTGGGACTTGGTCTGGCACGTGGGGCTCCTGAAGCGGGTCAGCTCGGGCGGCGGAAGATCCAGGCAATGGTGTGCCCGTCGGGCGGCGTTTCGCCGGTGACGACGAGCTGCACGCTGCCGTGCGGCCGCGCCTCGCCGTCGATCCAGATCGAATCCTCGATGGACAATTGCCCGCCCCGGCAGCGGAATTGCCACACGGTGCTGCCGCGGATGCGGAGCAGGGCGCCCTGCCCGTCGGCAGTGGTCGCCGCCTCGACGGCGGGCGCGAGGTGGAAGCGCACCGCGAAGGGCAAAGCCTCGGCCGCCTTGCGCTTGCGGCCTTCCTGAAGGAGCACGTCCTGGCCGCGCAGCTCCCGCCCGTCGGAGGCGAGGGTCAGGGTGCGCTGGTGGACGATTCCGCATCGGCGGACATAGCCGTCGTGGCTTGCCTCGACCTGCGTCACCCCGCCGGTATCGTCGCGGGCGAGCTCGACCTGGCCGACGCCCTTGCCGAGCGTGCCGTCCTCATGGATCGCGGTGGAGTTGCGGTCGCCCAGCGTCAGCGTGGAGTGGGCGGCCGTGGTGCGCAGCGCGGCGGCCAGTTCGGCGGGCAGCGCACCGGTCGCGAGCCCCTCGCCGCCGCAATTGACGACGATGCGGTGCTGGCCTTCGCTGAGCTCGAAGGCGAGGGTGGAGGCGCAGCCGCCGGAGAAAGCGCGGCTCGGCGGCGGCGGGGCGGCGTCGAAGATGGCGACGGTCTGCTTGGCTTCCATGCGCTGGTAGCCCCAGCCGCGCGGCTGGCGGAGCGGACGGGCGCGCACCCCGGTGCCTTCCACCGCGGCGGCGACGCGGCGCTTGTTGACCATGTTGCCGCCCTGCCAGTTGGACAGGGTCTCATCGCCCAGCGTCACGCCGAGCAAGGCGGCGACCGCGCCTTCCAAGGTTTCGGCGAGAAGATCGGGCATGTCGTGCTCGCCGGCGAAATACACGGCGCGGAGCTGGCTGAGCAGCTCGACGAGGGCGAGCTGTTCCACCGGCGAGCGGCTGGTGAGGCCGCCATCGTCGTGGACGCCGAGCGCCAGGGCGCGGAGCAGGCCGCCCTCGCCTTTGCTGAGCCGGGCCGGGCCGCCCTGCACGACGAGCGCGGAGGCGATCACGCCGGCCCAGGCGGTCATCCGCGCAATGCCGGGCGGTGCCTTGTCGGCGGCCTTGTCGAGGTGGCGGGCGCCGCGCGACAGGGTGTTTAGCACCTGCGCGCGATAATCGGTGTCGCGGCTGGACAGGATGTAGGGCGCGTAGGCCGACCAGAACAGGATCCGCCGGCCCCACAGATCGGCGCGCCAGGCGCGGTCGCCAACGTGGGCGCCGTCGGCGGCGAGCCACTTCGCCATGACCTTTTCGGCGGGCTTGGTGGCGCGTTCCCGGGTGGCGGCGGCGGCGAGATCGCGCAGCCATTCGAAGCTTTGCAGGTAATCGGAGAAGTCGCGCGGGAGCGCCGGATCGCTGAAGTCGAGGCTCTCGATCTCCAGCGTCTGGCCGCGATGTAGGAAGCGGCCGCGCAGGATCGCCTCGCCGGCAAGCTTGTCGCCGGCCACCGGGTCCTTGGGCACGGCGAGGAGCTTCAACGGATTGCGGCCGCGCAGGCGCAGGCTGTGCAGTGGGGTGCGCCACGACAAGCGGTGGAGCCGCCAGGAGAGGCGCTCGGCAAGCGACACGCCGCGGTCGTCGCCGGCGCGGATCAGCCGCTTGCCCGGCTCGATCCCGTCCGCGCCCGTGCCGGGCGAGCTCATCCGCGCAATCCCCGGATGTTGCCGGCGTAAGCCGAGGGTCCGCCGCGGAAGGTGGCGGTGCCGGCGACCAGCACGTCGGCGCCCGCGTCGATTGCAAGGCGACAGGTCTCGGCGTCGATGCCGCCGTCCACTTCCAGGTCGATGGAAAGGCCGGCCTTGTCGATCTGCTTTCTGATCGCCTCGATCTTGCGGAGCTGGGAGGCGATGAAGCTCTGGCCGCCGAAGCCGGGATTGACGCTCATCACCAGGACGAGATCGACCTCCTCCAGCACGTAATCGAGCATTTTGGCCGGGGTGGCGGGGTTGAGGGCGACGCCCGCTTTTTTGCCGAGCGCGCGGATCGCCTGAAGCGTGCGGTGAAGGTGCGGGCCGGCTTCGGGGTGGATGGTGATGATGTCGGCGCCCGCGTCGGCGAAGGCCTGCAGGAACGTGTCCACTGGCGAGATCATCAGGTGGACGTCGAACGGCTTGGCGGTGTGCGGGCGGAGCGCTTTCACGACGGCGGGGCCGACCGTGAGGTTGGGGACGAAGTGGCCGTCCATGATGTCGAGGTGGATCCAGTCGGCGCCGGCCGCGTCGATTGCGCGCACTTCCTCGCCGAGCCGGGCGAAGTCGGCGGACAGGATGGAAGGGGCGATGCGGACGGGCTGCTGCACGCCCAAGCACTAACCGGAAGCGGGGCCGCGCGGCAAGGAAGCGCGGCGACTTATCCCCGCTTAATCCGTGCGGCGGAAGCGCGCGATGAAGAAGCCGTCGGCGCCGCCTTGTTCGGCGAACAGGCCAGGGAGGACGCGGATGCGGTTGCCCTCGACGGGGATGGTATCGGGCAGTTCGCCCGCGGCGATGTGCGACGCCTCGAAGTCGCTGCGTCCGGCGAGAAAGGCTTCCACCACTTCTTCGCCCTCTTCCGGCTCGAGCGAGCAGACCGAATAAACCAGGGTTCCGCCCGGCTTCAGCCAGCCGGCGGCGCGGGCGAGCATCGCCTTTTGGGTCTCGGCGAGTTCGGCGATGGCGCGGGGGCGGACCCGGTGGAGCACATCGGGGTGACGGCGGAAGATGCCGGTGGCGGAGCAGGGCGCGTCGAGCAGGATCGCGTCGACCTTTTCGGGCGGCGACCATTTCATCAGATCGCCGGCCACCACCTCGGCTTCGAGGTTGGTGCGGGCGAGGTTTTCGGAAAGTCGCGCAAGACGACTTTGCGAATTGTCGACGGCGGTGACCTGAAAACCGGCGGAGGCGAGCTGCATGGTCTTGCCGCCGGGCGCGGCGCAGAGATCAAGCGCGGTGCGGCCCTCGCCTGCGCCGAGCAGGCGGGCCGGGATCGAGGCGGCGACATCCTGCACCCACCAGCGGCCTTCGCCATAGCCGGTGAGGCCGGGCACGGCGGTGCGTTCCGGCAGGCGGACGTGGCCGGGGAGCAAGCTGATTCCCTCCTGGTCCGGCTCGGCGCCCGCCGGGTAGATCAGATCGAGCGGCGGCGGCGCGGCCAGCATCCGTGCGGCCTCGCCGACCACATCGTCGCCCCAGTTCCGGGTCCAGCGCAGCTCCACCGCCGGGGGCAGCATCGGTACGGTGCGCAGCGCCACCTTTTGCCGCATCAGGGTGCCGAACACGCCGTGGACCAGCTTGCGCGGGCCGCCATCCACAAGCGGAAGCACGGTGGAGATCGCCGCGTGCGGCGGCGTGTTGAGCGCAAGCGCCTGAACCAGCGCGATGCGCAAGGCGAAGCGCGCCTTGGCATCGTCGGGAAGACGGTTCTTGGTGGCGCTGTCGATCAGCGCATCGAGATCGCCGAGCCGGCGAAGCGTTTCGGCGGCCATTGCGTGGGCGAAGGCGCGATCGTCGGCGCGGGTGAGGTGGCGTGCGGCGGTGTCGAGCGCGGCTTCAAGGGGCAGGCCCTTGCGAAGCACCGCGTCGAGCAGGCTCAAGGCGGCGCGGCGCGATTCCGTGCCGATCGGATCATCCATGTTCAGTGCCGTTGTTTGAGGGGGTTGAGCGCGCTGGCGCGGGTCCGCGCGCTCTTCGGCACCGCAGTGCGGCGCGCGGCGTATGCGTGCAACCCCATTTCGGCGGCGATCTGCTCAAGCGCGGCAATACGGTTGCCGGTGTCTGGGTGAGTAGAAAACAAACGGTCTCGGCCGCCGCTTGCGCCCGGCACGATGTAGAGCGCCGCCGCGGCGGGATTGCGTTGCGCCACCGGATTGGGGATCCTCGGCGCGGCGTGGTGGAGCTTGGCGAGTGCCGAGGCGAGCGCGCGCGGGTTGCCGCAGATTTCGGCGGCGGCGCGGTCGGCACCGTATTCGCGGGTGCGGCTGATCGCCATCTGCACCAGCATCGCGGCGAACGGGGCGAGGAAGAGCGAGGCGATCATCGCCAGCGGATTGGCCCGCGCTCCGTTGTTGAAGACGAATCCGAAATTGGCGAGCATCGAGATCGCCCCGGCGATCGTCGCCGTCATCGTCATGATCAAAGTATCGTGGTTGCGGATGTGGCCGAGCTCGTGCGCGATCACGGCTTCCACTTCCTCGCGCTCGAGAATGGCGAGCAGGCCGGTGGTCGCGGCCACCGCGGCGTTCGCCGGGTTGCGGCCGGTGGCAAAGGCGTTCGGATGGGGGGAATCGATGATGTAGACGCGCGGCATCGGCAGCCCGGCGCGCTGCGAAAGGTTGCGAACCAAGCCGACAAGCTTGGGGCAATCGGCCGCGGTCATTTCCTTGGCATTGTGCATGCGAAGGACGATCTTGTCGGCATTCCAGAACGTGAACAGGTTCATGCCGCCGGCGAACAGCAGGGCGAACGCGGCGCCGCGCGGGCCGCCTAGGGTGAATCCCAGGCCCATGAACAAGGCGGTCATCGCCGCCAGCAGCAGAGAGGTCTTGAAGCGGTTCATCTTGCGTAAGTGCCTGTCACTCCCGAAATGTGGGGTGAGCCAAGCGCGTATTCAATCTGGCCCCTGCAACTGGCCCCCCTTCAACTGGAGTGTCTCAAGATGGCCAAGCGTCCCGATCACGTAAAGCCGCCGGCTTACCTTTCGGAGAGCCCGCCGGTGCCCGCTCCCGAAACACCGCCAACTAAGGGCGAGGAATGGGGCGGCCCCAAGGGCGAGGAGCCGACCCGCTACGGCGATTGGGAGAATAAGGGCATCGCCTGGGACTTTTGAGTTCGGATCGAAGTGGTACTTCGATCCGGTGAACGCTCAGACCCCTTCGCTTCTGAGCGGACGCGCGAGGAGGCGTTCTACCACGGCGTCCACCGACGCTTCGCCGCCGAGCAGGGCGCAGACGGCGGTGACGATGGGCATGTCGACGCCTTCCGCCTTCGCGGCGCGGGCGAGGACGGGGGCGGTGTGGGCGCCTTCGGCAACCGTGCGGCGGTCGGCGAGGAGTTCGGCGGCGCTTCGGCCTTCGCCGAGGCCGACGCCAAGCGAGAAGTTGCGGCTGTTCGTGGACGAGCAGGTGAGCACCAGATCACCGAGGCCGGAGAGGCCGGCCAGCGTTTCGGCCCGGGCGCCGCGCGAGAGGCCGAAACGGGTCATTTCGGCGAAACCACGCGAGATTAGCGCTGCGCGGGCGTTGAGGCCGAGGCGGCGGCCTTCCACCACCCCGCAGGCGATCGCCAGAACGTTCTTCACCGCGCCGCCGATCTCCGCGCCGACCACGTCGTCGGAAAGGTAGGGGCGGAACCAGGGGCGAGCGAGACGGGCGCGGAGGCGTTCGCCGACGTCGGCGTCCTCCACGGACAGGGTCACCGCCGCGGGCTTCCGGGCCGCGACTTCATGGGCGAAGGTTGGGCCGGAGAGGACCGCAATCGGTGCGTCGGGCTGCTCCTCGTGGGCGACATCGTGCATCAGCTTGGTGGTCGCTTCCTCCATGCCCTTGGCGCAGAGGACGAGGGGCACGCGGAGGCGCGGCAGGGCGGCGAGCACCCGGCGCATGTGCTGGGCGGGAGTGACGACGAGCAGCGCTTCGCAGGCGGCAAGTTCGTTCAGTTCGGCGGTGGCGCGGATACGCGGGTCGAGCGGCACGCCGGGGAGGAACAGGCTGTTCTCGTGCGCGGCGTTGACGCTTTCCACCACTTCGGGCTCGCGGGCCCAGAGCAGGGTGTCGCCGCCCTCGGCCGCGACCTGGGCGAGCGCGGTGCCCCAGGCGCCGCCGCCGATCACGCCGATCATGCCTTCACCCCCGCGCCGCGTACCTTTTCCGCGTCCGGATCGAGCGGCCAGCGGGCGCGGGCCGGGGTGTCGAGGCCGTCGACCAGGCCGGCTTCGAAGCGCAGCGCGCCGGCCCAGCCGATCATTGCCGCATTGTCGGTGCACAGCCACAAGGGCGGGGCGACGAAGGGCAGGCCGTTCGCGGCGGCGAGGTCCGTCAGGGCGGAGCGCACCGCCTTGTTGGCCGCGACTCCGCCGGCGACGACGAGCGCCGTTGCCTGGGGCACGGCGCGCAAGGCGCGGGCGGTGCGGTCCACCAGGCAATCGACCACCGCCTGCTGGAAGGACGCGGCGATGTCCTCGGCTTTGTGCAGGCCGGTCTCCTTTGCGCGAAGCACGGCGCTTTTCAGGCCGGCGAAGGAGAAATGCGGTTCCGCCGAGCCGAGCAGCGGCCGGGGGAGCTTCACCGCTTTCTTGTCACCGGTCTGCGCCGCGCGCTCCACCGCGGGACCGCCGGGAAAGCCGAGGCCGAGCAGCTTGGCGGTCTTGTCGAAGGCCTCACCGGCGGCGTCGTCGATGGTGGTGGCGAGACGGCGGTAGCGGCCGAGCCCTTCCACGAAAAGTAGCTGGCAGTGGCCGCCCGAGACAAGGAGCAGGAGATAAGGAAAGGCGAGGTCCGGCTGGCTGAGCATCGGCGACAGCGCATGGCCTTCGAGGTGGTTGACCGCGACCAGCGGCTTGCCCGAGGCGAGCGCCAGCCCCTTGGCGGTGACGAGGCCGACCATCACCCCGCCGACCAGGCCTGGGCCGGCGGTGGCGGCGATGGCGTCCACGTCCGAAAGCCGTACCTTCGCTTCCTCAAGCGCTTCCTCGATCAGCCGCGGCAATATCTCGACATGCGCGCGCGCCGCGATCTCGGGCACCACGCCGCCGAAGGGCCGGTGCGCGGCTTCCTGTCCGGCGAGGCGGTGGGCAAGCACCTGCCTGCCGGAGGTGACCAACGCTGCCGCGGTTTCGTCGCAGCTCGATTCAATGCCGAGGATCAGGCTCATCACCGCTTCCCTGCCACCCAACGAGCCGCTAGCACAAGCGCCCCATGATCAGCATCCTCCGGATCGGCACCCGCGGCTCGCCGCTTGCTCTTGCCCAGGCGCGCATGGTCGCCACCGCGCTTCGCGACGCGCATGGCTGGCGGCCCGACCGGATCGAGATCGTTCCGATCACCACCACCGGCGACATCGTCCGGGACCGGCCGCTGTCCGAAATCGGCGGCAAGGGGCTGTGGACCAAGGAACTGGACGCGTGCCTGATGGACGGGCGCACCGACATCTCGGTGCATTCGATGAAGGACGTTGAGACAATCCGCCCACCTGAGCTGGAGATCGCCGCGACGCTGGAGCGGGCGCACGTTTGCGACCGGCTGATCGGGGCGGCAAGCATCGACGCGCTGCCTGCCGGAGCGCGGGTCGGCACCTCCTCGCCCCGGCGTTCGGCGCAGATCCTGGCGCGGCGGCCCGATCTCGTGATCGTGCCCATTCGGGGAAACGTCGACACCCGGCTGAAGAAGCTGGCGCTCGGCGAGGCTGACGCGACCTTGCTCGCCTCCGCCGGCCTCGACCGGCTGGGCCACCACGAGACCGGAGTCGTCTTGGACGACTTTCTCCCCGCGCCGGCGCAGGGCGCGGTCGGGATCGAAGTTCGGACGGAGGACGGCAAGACCCGGGCGATGATCGCGCCGATCGATCACCGCGAGACCCACTTGTGCGTTTCGGCCGAGCGGCGGCTTCTGGAAGGGCTTGGCGGCACCTGCCATTCTCCAATCGCGGCGCTGGCGCGGGTCGATGGCAACCACATTCACCTGCGCGCCGAAATCCTCCTGCCGGACGGCAGCGAAGTGCATGATTGCGACGCCCGCTTCCCAATCGGTGACGACCAGGCGCCGCTGACCCTCGCTCGCGACCTGCTCAAGCGCGCGTCCCCGGCCTTGCGGGCGCTTTTCGCGGGGTGAGTAAGCTTCTCATCCTCCGCCCCCAGCCCGGTGCGGATGAAACCGCCGCCCGCGCGCAGGCGCTGGGGCTGGAGCCGGTGGTGGCGCCGCTATTTGCCATTCAAGCGCTTGCCTGGGAGTTGCCGGCGGAGCGGTTCGATGCGCTTCTGCTCACCAGCGCCAACGGGGCGCGGTTCGGGCTGAGGCCGGAGCTTGCCGACCCGCCCTGTTATGCGGTGGGCGAAGCGACGGCGGAGGCGGCGAGGGAAGCTGGCGCCACTCACGTCATCACCGGCCCGTCGGATGGGGTCGCGGCAGTGGATCTGATGGCGCAGGCCGGTGTGAAGCAGGCGCTTCACCTTTGCGGGCGGGATCATGTCGCGTTGGCGCATTCGCAGGTCCGCATCACAAAAAGAGTCGTCTACGCGGCCGAACCGGTGTCGGACCTGCCGGGCGAAGCGGCGGCGGCCCTGGAAGCGGGCGCGCTCGTGCTGCTCCACTCGCCTCGCGCCGCTGCCCTTTTCGCCCGCCTGGTGCCCGAACGATCCGCCGTTCGCATCGTCGCGATCAGCAAGGCGGCGGCCGGTGCGGCGGGCTCCGGCTGGGCGGCGGTGCACCTTGCCGAGCGGCCGCGCGATGAGGCATTGCTGGAGCTTGCCGTTCGTCTGTGCAAGACTGCGCTGAGCTGAAGACAAAATGCGGAACGCCCGAATGGAATATGTGCCCGGCGATACGGTGGCGGGGATCAAGCCGAAGCGGCCTTTGTGGGCGCTGCTCGCCCTGCCGTTGATCGCCTTTTTGCTCGGGGTCGCCGCAATGGGCTGGCTGCTGTCCCGTTGGGAGCGCGGCGCGGAACTGCTCGGCATCGCCCCCGCGCCTGCCGTTCAGGCCGCCGCCGCGCCGCCGCAGGTGCAGGTGGAAAGCGGGCCCGCGCCCGTTCTCGCCCCCCAGCCCTCCGACGGCCAGATTCTGGTCGATCCCGAAATGACGCGGCGCGTGAACGTCCTCGAGCAGCGTCTGGCGGAGCTGGATGTCCAATCCCGTGCCGCCGTTGGCAATGCCGATCGGGCGGAGGGCATGCTGGTCGCCTTTGCCGCCCGCCGGGCGCTCGATCGCGGCGTCGCGCTCGGCTATTTGGAGGGGTTGCTTCGCCAGCGCTTCGGCGCAACCCAGCCGCAGGCGGTGGGGATCGTGATCACCGCCGCGCGCGAGCCGGTGACTCTTCAGCAGCTTCAGGACGGGCTTAAGGAAGTGTCGCCGCAGCTTTCCACCGGCGGCACCGAGCAGACCTGGTGGACCGCCTTTCGAAGCGAATTTTCCGACCTGATCCGGATTCGCAAGGAAGGCACTCCGTCGACCATCCCGTCGGAGCGGCTAGCCCGCGCCACGCGCGCGCTCGACGCCGGGCTTGCCGAAGTGGCGCTTGCCGAAGTGCTCCGCCTGCCGGGCGCCAGCCAGGCGGGGGACTGGGTCGCCAAGGCGCGGCGCTACGTCTCGGCGCGCCGGGCGCTGGATGCGGTGGAGACCGCCGCTCTGCTGGAAACGCGCAGTGCCGCCGCCGCGGGAGCGCCGCCGGCGCGGCCGGTGGCGCAGGTGCCGCCCGGGCGCCCGCTCTAGAGTTCGAGCAGGGCGTAAGGGCGGCCAAGCTCCGGCTGGACCACGAACTGGGCGACGTTGAACACCGGCACGCCGCCTGGGGTGCGGCCCGAATAGGTGCCGCGATGGGCGTGGCCGTGGATTGCCACTTTCACATTGTCGAACCGGTCGATCGCGTTGGCCAGCCGCGAGGAGCCGAGGAACGGAAAAATCTCCAGCGGCTCGCCTTCCACCGTTTCGCGGATCGGCGCGTAATGAAGCACCGCCATCACCCGCTCGGTCCTGAGCGAGCGCAGCGCGTTCTCAAGCTTGCGCGCTTCGTTGCGGCTTTCATCGACGAACACCTTGACCGCGTCTTCGCCGAACGCGCCAAGCTCGCCGCGCCCGAAGCCGCCGAGGAAGCCCTTCACACCCGCAAAGCCGACGCCGTGTATCACCGCCGCCTGTTCGTCGAGGACCGTGACGCCCGCGGCCTGCAGGATCTTGACCACCTCGTCGGTTTCACCGGCTTCGACATCGTGATTGCCGAGCACGGCGACGACGGGGACGGTGCAGTGGCGCAGGTCTTCGGCAAGAATCTCCGCTTCGGCGACCTTGCCGAAATTGGTCAGGTCGCCGGCCAGCGCGATGACGTGGGCGGCGTCCGACATCTCCTTGAACAGCTCGGCATAACGGTTGTGGCAGGTCTCGGTGACGTGGAGGTCACCGATCGCCGCCACGGTTATCGTTCCGCCGGATGCTGGATCAGTGGTGGGGCTCATGCTTTTCGTCCACTCCCTTGCCGACCACGTCCGCAAAGCCCCATTCGGTGACGTCGACGACGTAGTCGGTGGGGCTGATCAGCCGGCCGCGGCAGATCTTGATGCTGGCGGGCGGCATTTCGTCCTGCGCCTTCAGCCGTTCGAGCAGCTCGCTGTAGAGCCAGCGCGGGATCAGGTCGCGCTCGGTCGGGTAAACGAATCGGAAGTTCAAGATGTTGATCAGGAGCACTTCCCAATAGAGCTCCATGTTCGACAAGAGCCACTTCCAGTCGATCTCGTCATGCTTGATCAGGATGGCGTGGACGATATCCGCTCCGTCGTAGCGGTAGCGGGTCTGCAGGAAGAGCTTGGACAGGATGAAGTGGGTCGGTGGGGTGACGCGCACCCGGGTGCCGTAGACCTCCGCTTCATAGACGTCGTTGAACCATTCGTCGGTGATCGGGATGGAGGCCGACGAAATGTTGAAGATCACGTCGAAGAAGTTGCCGTCCTTCCAGACCTTACCGATCCAGCGCTCGTCCTCCATCTCGATCTCGAAGCCCCGGCTCTTGAAAAAGCCGAGGATCTTCGGCGCGTCGCTGGGCTTGCAGAAGACGTCGAGGTCCTTGGTCGGCCGGGTGATGCCGGTGAAACAGGCGAGCGCGTAGGTTCCGGAGAGAAGAAAGGGGACGCCAGACTCCTCCAGCAGCTTCAGGCTCTCGACGTAGAACTCCACGGCTTCGGGGGGCGGCTCGAAAACCGCGGCGGACATTGTGTCGATTGGATTGTTCATGCGGGCGGAGAACGGGACTGGCCGCGATGCGTTCCGCCGCTTGTGAGCGGCCTATTGTGCGGGGGCGGGCGCGGCCTCCGGAACAGGCTCGGCGGGCGCCGCAGGCTTCATATCGATCAGGGTGACGATGAACTCGAGCTCGGCGTTGGGCGGGATCGAGCCGGGAACGCCGTTCGGCCCATAGGCCAAAGCCGACGGAACCCAGAAGCGGTAGCGGCCGCCCTTCCCCATCAGCTGCAGCGCCTCGGCAAAGCCGGGAACCACGCCCGCAACCGGGAATGCGGTCGGTTGCGCGCTGGCATCGAACAGCGTTCCATCGGCGAGATGACCTTCGTAGGTGACCAAAACGAGATCGGCCATCGTCGGCTTCCCGGCGCTGCCGGGCCTCAAGGTCTCGAAGCGCAGGCCGGACGGAGTGGCCACCACGGCGCGCGCGGAAACCGGCGGAATGAAGGAGCGCGGCGGCGGCGGCGCGGGAACGGCAGCGGCGGCGAAAAGCATGGCAAGCAACGACATCAACGAGATCCCTGTTTGAGTTCAGCATCCTGTATCCGAGGCGCCGGCCGGAGAACAGCCTGTGCGAAGGCGTTGAACAGGCGACGGGCGCCCGTCCGAACCTGCTCAGGTGGTTGGCGGCGCTGGCACCGGCGTTGGTGGCGCATCTACCGGCAGCCTCCATGTGATTCTGCCGTAAGTCGAATCCGTCGTCGCGTTGCCCTTGCTGTCCCGGGCCGGATTGAACCGCGCCCGCGATCGCAACAGGCGGCAGGTTGTTGAATCAAGCGAGGCGGAGCCGCTGGTCGATGTGATCGAGCAGTTAGTGACCCGCCCATCCGCTCCTACGTCGAGGCGAAAACCAACGGTGCCTTGCTCTTCGGCGCGTAAAGCAGCGGCTGGATAATCTTCATCGCTGAACAGCGTGGCCAGATTGGCCATAGTACGGGCCGGCCCGGCCTGGCCCGGAGACGTAGTGCTGGCCGGGGGTGCCGATGCGAAAGGGTCGGGCGGGTAGCGCTTGTAGCTGGCGATGGCGCACTGCCGAAGGCGCGCGATCACGGCACTGGTGCCCTTCAGGGAGAAGCTGTCGACGAGAACGTCGTCCATGGTCATCCGCATCGCGGCCGTGCCCGCGAAGTCGCCGAGGAAATCGCTGCCGTCGAGATGCAGGCGGACGCCGGTGAGACGGCTCCCCGCGTCGTCGATCCGGAGTCCCGCCGCGGTTGTGTCCTGGTATTCCGAGCCGTCGCTGAACGTCAGATCAATCTTGTATTCCGCACCATCCTTGATCGATTCCCAAGCGGGGTTGAAGACCGACAGCATGGCTGAGTCCCTCCCGAAATCATAGGTGATATGGACAATGGTCTCGCCCTCGAAGCCGCCCGTAGCGCTGCACTGACCCTGAAGGTCGTTGATCGACCAGCCATTCACCTTTGCAATCGGCGTCGATGTAGCACCGGCGGTGGGCACCGCAGGCGCGCAGAGGCAAAGCAGAAAGGATAGGGGGCCTGCGAGCGCCAGAAGCTTCGCTCTCACGCCCGTGTTCCTGATTCGGAAGAGTGAGCCAATGCCGCCGCCGGCCTCCTGAGGCCGCACAGGTGATTGAATGGTGCGAGGAGCAGCGTTCCTCGAAAACCCTGATCGTCGTCCCATTGCCGAATGATGACCAACAAATTGGACCGTGTCCATCGCGGCTAACGCGCGTGGGTCGCGCCCAGCAGATGGGCCTGCGACGTGACACTGAGAATGGAGCGGGCGAAGGGATTCGAACCCTCGACCCCAACCTTGGCAAGGTTGTGCTCTACCCCTGAGCTACGCCCGCTCGAGCGCAAAGCCGGCGAACCGGCTGAGGTGAGGCGGGCTGCTAGCATCGACTTCCCGGCCCTGCAACCCCCTGCAGTGGCGAACCGCCTCTAAGTTCAACGAACAGTGATCGTGCAGTGAAAAATGGGAAGCCAACCCCGCGGCAGAGACCGCGCTGACCGAGCTCGCATGAGCCGCGTTCTGTACGGCGCCTAACCAGCAGTGGCTCGCTTGCGCTTGTTCTTGGCGGATTCTGGAGGGTGTGCAAGGATGTGCACAACGAGCCTGAGGTATGTGAATTGACCCTGTTCCGAGTTGCCGGCGAGAGCCTAGAGCGTGTCCCGGAAACTACCTTCGCAAATGAAGGGCTCCTTGAGAGGCGCGACATCCAGCGCCTTTTGAAGGCAGACATCAGCGTGCTCGCAGCAGATCTGATGGTGGTCTCCGAGGAGTTCGGAGACTGGGCCGAGAGCAACCGGCGAATTGATCTGCTCTGCATCGACAAGCTCGGCTCTCTCGTTGTGGTCGAACTCAAGCGGACCGACGACGGCGGGCACATGGAGCTCCAGGCCATCCGCTATGCCGCTATGGTGTCCAGTATGACTTTCGAGCAGCTGGTCGGTGCCCATGCCCGCTACCTCGGCTGTGATGAGGCTCACCAGACCGCTGAGGCGGCTCTCCTGGCGTTCCTTGGGTGGGATACCCCGAGCGACGGCGTTCTCGCCGACACTGTTCGAATTGTTCTACTTTCCGCAAACTTCTCACGTGAACTCACCACCGCGGTCATTTGGCTGAACAAGCAGGGGCTGGACGTCAGCTGCTACCGGCTGAAGCCGCACCGCCTCGGCCGAGATGTGCTAATCGACGTTCAGCAGTTGATCCCTCTTCCAGAGGCTGCCGACTATGAGACGAAGCTCCGGGCGCAACGCCAGGAAACGCAGCGGGTCCAAACTGCTCGCGGTGAAATCTTCAGGCGATTCTGGGCACAGCTGATCGAGCGAAGCCGTCCGCTGACTTCGATCGTGGCCGGACGATCGACCGGAACGGACCACTGGCTCAGCGGCGCAACCGGCCGGAGCGGCTTGCAGCTTAATTTCAGCATGAAGCAGTACGACAGCCGCGTTGAGCTTTACATCGATTTCGGGAAGGGCTCCGAGGAGCGCAACATGGCCGCTTTTGAGAGGCTCAAGAGCCAGCGCGACAAGATAGAGGCCGATTTTGGCGCCCCTCTTGAGTGGCAGCCGCTACCCGAAAGTCGCAGCTGCCGTATTTACAGCACCGTCGAGGGCGGCTGGAAAACGCCGGAGGCTGAGTGGCCAGACCTTCAGTCTCGCATGATTGACGCAATGGTTCGGCTCGAAAAAGCGGTGAAGATTCCGATCGCTGGCATCTAGCTGAATAGTCGGGCTTTCGAATTTCGAGAGTTCCCGTGGGCGCTTTACCGAGCTCCAGCATTACCCCGGGCCGACTACAGCCTTACAGGCGGCGAAGGCCTGCGGGGCAAGGCTGGACAACCCCAATGGTGCGGCAGCGCCGCTCGATCTGATGGCCTCCCCTCGACATTGCCGCCATGATCCGCATAGCGCTGCAAACACACAAAGGGAGGAACATGGCAAGCGAACTGACAACCGTCGAGTTTCAGCACGCCCTAGTGTTGCAGGCTTGGCAGTGCCTGATCGGCGACGGGCGCATCACCTATGTGAGTGGGCCCATCACAACTGGGCTGCGCTGGATAGAGGCGCTGGAGAGTGGCTCGAACCCTGACGGACCAGTGATCAACGCTAACTGCGATACGATTCGACGTGCAGCGCGCAAACTGCGGCGCGAAACGCGCGAACTCGTCCTTGAGCCCGCCAGTCTCCATGTCGAGAGCTGGTCGCAGGACGATTACCTTGCCCTGTGGACGACGCTGATCGAGCGGCATGCGGCAGCGGTGGCCTTCGTTGAAGACTGGCCCTACAGTATCGGCTGCGCGCTTGAGTTCGAGCGCGCCGTGACTCACAAAGTCGTTGCCCGGACTCTCGAAGGGGAACCCATCAGCCGCGCCGACGGCACGGCGTTGATCCGGCAAGCGGCGGAAGATGTGATGGCGAGATCAGCCACCGCCTCGAGAGCAGCCACGCTGGCGGAGCGCCTTGCGGCCGTTGCGCTACGCCTGGAAACTACAGGGCGAGGCGACGCTCAGCAGATTGGGATTCGTGCAGCCAGCCGGCCTAAGAGGGCGGCAAGCTCGCCGAGTCCAAGATCCGGCGGCTGAGAGCTGATCACGTAGATCAAGTAGCCAGTTATCCCAAGCAGAGCAACCAACAGGCCGATGTAGATCCCCATGAGCAGGCGGAAAGTCTGCTCGGCATTGAGCTTGCGCTTGTGGGCGATGGAAAGGGTCAGTCCCCGCAGCAACTGGAAGCGGCGCCGGGGCTGAGTGAACAGGATATCCGACAGCATCAGCGCGAATGCAGCATATAGAATGTAGGCCGAAACCGCCATCACGACGAGCGGGTAACTGCCCATGGCCTCCAATAGCCAAGGCCAGATCGCGACCTTGAACTTGCCTGCTTCGCCGGCGGCGATTCCAGCATTATGCGTTGCAACCAGAGCGCTGACGAGGGAGAGCGAAGCGATCGCGCCTGCAAAAACCGCCGCTACAAGCTGGCCGGTAACCGTGCGGCGCGCAGCGGTCTGGTCGATCCTGACCCGTGTCGATTCACGGATGTGCTGGTAGTCATAGCCATGGGCCGACTTGTTGGGGAGGTAGGCGAGGGGGTTCTCCGGGTCGCGGACGTGCGGCAGCAGCGTCTTTTGAAAGGCGTCTGCGTAGGCAAGCATGCCAAGCGCTTCCCGAAGGGAGTTGAGCTTTTCGCTGCCCATCCGCTTGTCCGCGAGTCGCGACAGGCTCCACAACGTCTCGCGGCGCCACTCCACCTCCGATTTCAGCCGCTGTTCGGCCGTTCCGTTCTTGAAGCGGATCAGGGGTGTGATCTGGTCATCGAGCTTATCGTGATGGACGTGCCGGTGGCTCATGTCCTTGAGGAAGAAATAGGCCTGGCGCGCGATCTGGCGATGTTCGTCGTCGTTGAACTCGGGGTACTCCTGGTGAAACCAGAGCCGGGCCTCGCCAGTGCGCATCAATGCGAAATTGACGGTGACCAACGCGGCCTCGCTGCCCCGGATCCTGGCCTCCGCGTCACGGATCGCGACCTGGCTGTCGTTGCCTTGTGCCGCGCTCGAGAGACGTGCCCGCACATCCGCGAGGAGTTTCTGCTGCTTGGCGCGAGCCTCGGAATCCTCCTCGTAGGGGAGGATCAGCACGCGTCCGACCAGGGCGCCCTGCTCGTCGCGCGCGGTGGTGATCTTTTCAAGGGGAGGGGGTGCAGGTTCGACCGGCCGGCGCAATCGCTGCGTCAGGGTTGGCCGCTTCGGCTTAGCGGGCTCGATGCCGGTTGGAACTTCGATGACCTCGGTTTCGCCGATGAGCATCCAATGCTGTTGCAGGTCCGGTTTGCCTCTCCGTGCCAGCTTCGGCGGCAGCAGCATGTCGTCGGTGGTGCGCGTTTGGAGCGCGCAAACAACCCGCGCGATCGGGTCAGAATGCTCAACCCGCGCCGACAGCCGGACCACTCCTTTGCCTGCACGCGAGCCGATCAGGCTGAAGGAAAGATGACTTCCGACATTGGGAACCCAACCGGCATAGGACAGGCGGGCAGTAGCCCAAGCCGGATCGACCATTGCGTCCCCGCCGGATCAGTAAAGGTCGCGAGAGATCGTCGACGTCGGCGTGAGGCGCATCTCACCTTTCTTACTCGACAGACGAATTCCTTCTCGAACCGTGATCATCGAACCACTTTCCTGAGGCGGCACATGGCCTTCCCAGAGCCCCTCATGATCGACGCCGGAGCGCAGGAATTCCTCGGTCTGATCAACACCGCCGAACCAGACCTTGCGCAGCCCCGCGATCAGAGTTGCGATCAGGTACAGCATGCCGATCACAACCATGATGAGGACAAGGCTTTTCATTGTTCCCTTTATGTACTATGCGGAGCCTGCCAATGCAACATGCACCATATCAGCAACTATGGTTTGCACCAGCGTCCACGTTGGCCGTGCGGGATCCGTGCCATTATGGTCCTCAACGGGGGCGGGTCGGACACCCCTTCTGAAGTGAAGACGATGCGATTTGCCCGTCCTTTAGTCGAAGCCAAGCGATAGCGGTGGCGCGATGCGCGGCTTGCGCTACAAGCAACGAATCTACGCGGGCAGGCATCAATGGACCTACACAAGGATGAGGCGCTCGACCGGCTTGCCGAATCCGGCAACGTCGCTCAATTCGTAGCCTTTCGGCCACATGCGAGCGGACTTATGCAAAGTTTCTCGCGCCTTCAGGGGTTCGCGGCCAATCATCAGTTCCAAAGCATCGATGCTGCGGCAGAGGCCCTGCTAACGGTCAGTGCGGACGGCGCGGTGAATGTGCGAAGTTACCTGCCGGACGCGCCGCGAAGTCGTGAATTCGTCTATGGGATCACGAGTGTTGCTGAGGCGGTCGCTCACGTCGAGCGCCTGGCTGCTGAGGGTCTCCACCTGATCCTCAACGAAACCGTCGAGATAAAAGATGGTGGTGTGTCCGGCGTAGCGCAGGGCGACATCATTGAGTTCGCGCCCGACGATACACCCCGGGCTGTCGAGAAGCCGGACGTCGCCTCGCTGCCGCGCGACCTCGGCATAGCCATTCTGAAAACCGTCTATGGGTTCGCTCCCGACCTGCCTGGCGGACGCGGCGACCGCATCGAGTTTAGCATTCACCCGAGGCCCCGGGGCTGGCGTGGCACCAACACTCTGCTTTGGGAAGTTGAGCCAAACGCCGATATCCGCGACGCTCCGGTGCCGCGATGGCCTAACCGCTTTAGTCGCCACCTTGGCGACAAAGCGTTCGGTCTACTCGTCGCGGACGCACTCGGTATCCCAGTACCCGAAACAATTGTGGTCGCTCGTCGGGTGGCGCCGTTTCGCTTTGGCCAAGCGACGGGTTCGGGCGAGACCTGGATCCGCACCTGTCCCCGTGAACCCCAGCCGGGTCTGTTCACCACCGCCCGGGGGTGGCGCGATCCATTTGCGATGCTTGCTGCCGAGGATCCCGACGATCAGATCGCGTCGGTGCTCGCGCAAGCTGGGGTTCCACCGCGCTGGTCAGGAGGCGCGTTGGTGGGCCAGCGTGGCCGGCTGATCGTCGAGGGGCGTCATGGCGAGGGGGACTTGTTCATGCTGGGTGCGGCGCTCCCCGAAGCTCTGCCGGCTAAGGTCGAACAGGACGTACGCGCTTTGCACGCCCGGCTCGCTGACCAATTGGGTCCCGTACGGATAGAATGGGTTCATGATGGGGCCGAAGCCTGGATTGTTCAGCTCCACATCGGGGCCACAGATACAAGTGAGTTGGCGATCGTGCCGGGCGAGGCGGTGCATTGGACCAACTTCGAGGTGTCGGAAGGGCTGAACGCTTTGCGTGACCTCTTGTCGGGCCTGCCGGTTGATGCCGGCGTGGTGCTACACGGTGAGATCGGTTTAACCAGCCATATTGCCGACGTCGTGCGCAAATGGGGCCAGCCGGCGCGGATGCAACGGCCTGTTTGATAGAGAATGCCCGCTGAGCGCGCGCAGGACGCCGCCAATCGCTGTTCTCTCGCATTCGTAGTGATATTTCGGGCCGCAGCTCCGAGGGGGTTTAAACCATGACATCGTCCATTGCGCAGACGCGGCCTCGGCTGCGAAGCCAACGGACATCTCGAAACGGCAGGCACGTTCACAGTTGCCCGCCAGTGCAACGCGCGTAAGACCGGGACCGCGCTAGTCACATCAACCGCCGGAGTGCCGAATTGCCACTGACCCTGTCCCAGCTCGAGAGGCACCTTTTCAAAGCCGCCGACATCCTGCGCGGGAAGATGGATGCATCCGAGTTCAAGGAATATATTTTCGGAATGCTGTTTCTGAAGCGCTGCTCCGACGTGTTCGAGCAGCGGCGCGAGGAGGTGGTCCGGCTCGAGCGCGCCAACGGCAACAGCCGCGCCGAAGCCGAAGCATCGGCCGAGACGGACCGGTGGTACCGAGTCCAGGGTTCCTTCTGGGTTCCGCCGCACTCGCGCTACGAATGGTTGCTCAACGAAGCGCATGAAGGTGTCGCCGACAAGCTCAACAAGGCGCTCGCCGGCATCGAAACCGGCAACACCAAGCTGGAAGACGTGCTGACCCACATCGACTTCACCCGGCGGGTCGGCCAGAGCCAGATCCCCAATTCCAAGCTCCGGCAGCTTATCACCCATTTCGGCCACTACCGGCTCCGCGACGAGGATTTCGAATTCCCGGATCTGCTCGGCGCCGCTTATGAATATCTGATCGGTGAATTCGCCGATTCCGCGGGCAAGAAAGGCGGCGAATTCTACACGCCGCGGCCGGTGGTGCGGATGATGGTTCGGCTGGTGAAGCCGGAGCTGAAACACCTGATCTATGATCCCTGCGCCGGTTCCGGGGGCATGCTCATCCATGCCAAGGAGTATATCGACGAGCACGGCGAGGACGGCAGAAGGGCGAACCTGTTCGGCCAGGAATATAACGGCACCGTCTGGTCGATCGCCAAGATGAACATGCTGCTGCACGGCATCAGCACGGCCGATCTTCGCAACGAGGATACGCTTGCGGAGCCGCAGCATGTGGAGGGCGGCGAGCTGATGCGGTTCGATCGTGTCCTCACCAATCCGCCTTTCTCGATCAACTGGGGCAATACTGAAAAGTCGGCGGATGGCGAGCCGGTCTGGGCGCCCAAGTTCCGCGCCGAGCGCTTCGGCCATGGCGAGGTGCCGCTCGGCGCCAAAAAGGCGGACCTCATGTTCCTCCAGCACATGCTGGCGGTGACGCACGGGGGCGGCATGGTGGCAACCGTGATGCCGCACGGCGTCCTGTTCCGCGGCGGCGAGGAAAAGGCGATCCGGGGCAGCATCATCGAAGACGATCTGCTGGAGGCGGTGATCGGCCTTGCGCCCAATCTGTTCTACGGAACCGGCATCCCCGCCTGCGTCCTCGTTCTGCGCCAGCGGGTGCAGGACGGTGCCCGAAGCGTCAGCGGCAAACCGAAAGACCGCCAGGGCAAGGTCCTCTTCATCAACGCGGACCGGGAGTGCTTCGCCGGCCGCGCGCAGAACCACCTGCTGCCCGAGCATATCGAGAAGATCGTCACCACGTTTGACGAATATCGCACGATCCCCGGCTTCTCGGCGATCGTGGATACCCAAACGCTTCGGGAAAATGGCTGGAACCTCAACATTCGCCGCTATGCGGACAATGCACCGCCGCCCGAGCCTCAGGACGTTCGCGCCCACCTGGTCGGCGGTGTCCCGAAATCGGAAGTGGCGGCCAAGGCGGAGCTGCTCGCCGCCCACGGCCTTGATCCGCTCGCTTTGCTCGTCGAGCGCGACGAGGGCTATTTCGACTTCCGACCGGAGCTGGAGGCGCGCGCGGACGTGCGGGCGGCGATCGAAAACAACCCGGGGCTGATCGCCAAGGAGGCGCAGATCGATGCGGAGTTCGAACGCTGGTGGGCGGACCACCGCGATCATGTCGCCCAGCTGGCGGGGCGGCTCGGGGAACCCGGCGCGATCGTCGCCCTGCGCACCGATCTGCTCAACAGCTTCAGCCGTTCGCTTGAAGCGGTCGGCCTGCTCGATCCGTTCGAGGTGCGGGGCATCGTTGCGGGCTTCTGGTACGGCGCGCGCTACGATTTCCTGACGCTGATGGCCCGCGGCAGCCGCGGCGTCGTGGACGCCTGGCGCACCGGCATCGTTACCGCGCTGGAGGACAAGGCGGCAAAGGACAGCCCGCTGGAACACAAATTGGTGCGCTTCCTGATGAGCGGCTTTGTTGATGAACTCGCCGAGCTGGAGGCGAAAAAGGCGGAGCTGGAGGCGAAGATCAAGGCGGCGGCGGCGGACGGAGACGCCGAAGACGCCGCCGAGGACGGCGCCGGGGAAGCCGGCGAGGAAGCGGAGTCGGTGGACGAGGCGCAGATCAAGATCTGGAAAAAGGAGCTTGGCGGCGCGAAGAAGCAGCTCAAGGCGAAGCGCGAAAGCTTCGCCGCCCGCCTGAACGCGGATGTCGACAGGCTCGACGAAGCGGCGGCGGCAGAGCTGATGCTCACCATCCTCCACCACGACCTTTACTCCATCCTGGGCCGCTACGTCGCCGCACAGCGCAGGCAGGTGATCGCCGCGTTCGAAACCTGGTGGGACAAGTACAAGGTGACGCTGCGGGAGATCGAGGCGGAACGCGACGCGGCGGCGAAGACGCTGGGCGCGTATCTGGAGGCGCTGGGTTATGCCTGAACGCGCGCCTCTCCGTGAGATGACCATCGCTGTTCGGGACGGAAGCCATGGCACTCACCGTCGCCTGCGGGACGGCGTCCCCTTTCTAAGCGCAAAAAACATCACTTCGTCAGGAAAGATTGTCTTCGATGACAATGACGAGCGCATCTCTGAACGAGATTTCTCTCTTCTTAATCGCTCCTATGCGCTGGAGGAAGGGGACCTTCTCCTTACCATTGTGGGAACCCTTGGCCGCCGAGCTATCCACGATGGACGAAGAATCACTTTCCAACGGAGCGTAGCCTACATTCGGCCGGACCCAACGCGGGTGAGCAGCGGCTTCTTGTTCCACTGGTTTGGACATCCGGAATTCCAAACTGAGCTTCGACGCCGCAGCAACGCGACCGCTCAAGCGGGAGTATACCTGGGTGAAGTAGCGGAGACGCTCGTCCCTGACTTCCCGCTGGAAGAGCAAGAGATCATCACCAGCATCCTCGGTGCGCTCGATAGAACTATCCTTGCTACTAGGTCCCTGATCGGTAAGCTTTCCCTTACAAGGGGCGCGTTGATGCACGACCTGCTTACGCGGGGGCTGGATGAAGATGGTTCGCTACGTCCTTCGTTTGTCGATGCACCCGATCGCTACAAGCCCAGCCCAAGCGGCTGGATTCCAGTTGAATGGCAACCGTCGACGATCGGACGTGAGTTTGAGGTTCAACTCGGAAAGATGCTTGATTCTGCAAGGAGTCGAGGGACATCTAAACTCTACCTGGGGAACAAGGCCGTCCAGTGGGACAGGATCGACATGTCAGAGGCCCAGCGAGTTTGTTTATCACCAGCAGAGCTGGCCCGCTTCCGACTACAAGCGGGTGATCTCCTTGTGTGCGAAGGCGGCGAGGTGGGCCGGGCCGCTATCTGGCAGGAAGAAGGTGCCGAATGTTATTACCAAAAGGCGCTACATAGACTCAGGCCAAGGAACGGGTTCCACCCCCGAATCCTGCTTGAGTTCCTCCGTGTCTGGATGAGCACAGATGCGTTATCCGAGTACGTTTCTAAGACGAGTATCGCTCACCTGCCTAAGGAGAAGCTCGAGATCGTACCGCTGCCGGTTCCTCCGTCTGACGAACAAGAGCGACTTGTGGGGCTGATGCTGGAGAGCAAGGACCGCGTGGAAACCGCGCAGAGGGACTTTCGCAAGCTGGAACTTCTCCGCACCGCCCTCGCCAACGACCTCCTCACCGGCCGCGTTCGGGTGACGCCGCTGCTTGCGGCCGGTGCCGAGCCTGAGCTGGAAGGCGCCGGCTGATGGGGTGGGAGGCCGAGGACGTCGAGAAGCCGTTCATTGCTCTGCTTGAGAAGCTCGGCTGGGAATATCTTGCCGGCAATCTCGACGATCCTTCCGCCACCGGCCGCACCGCCTTTGGCGAGGTGCTCCAGGAGGAGACGCTTCGGCGCAAGCTGCGGGAGATCAACGCGGGCCCGGACGGTGCCGCATGGCTGGACGACGGCCGGCTGTCCCAGGCGGTCGCGGCGCTGACCCGTCTCGGCACCGGCGGGCTGCTGGAGCGCAACCAGAGCGCCACCGACCTCCTCCTCGGCGGCCTGGCGGTGGAGGGCCTCCCCGGCTGGGACGGCGGGCGCGGGCAGACGATCCGCTTCATCGACTGGGCCGAGCCGGGCAACAACCTGTTCACCGTCGCAAGCCAGTATCGCGTTGACTGCCTGCCCGGCTTCAACAGCGCCAAGGCCTTCATCGTGCCGGACCTTGTGCTGCTGGTGAACGGCATCCCGCTGGCCGTCGTCGAGTGCAAAAGCCCCTCCTCCCCCGAGCCGCTGAGCGAAGCGGTGGATCAGCTGCGCCGTTATTCCAACCAGCGGCGCGCGGCCGGCGAGGTGGAAGACAATGAAGGCAGCGAGCCCTTGTTCGCGACGGTGCAGCTGCTGATTGCGACGAGCTTCGACGAGGCGCGGGTCGGCACCGTCGGTGCGTCGCTGGATCATTATGCGCCGTGGAAGACCTCGGTAGGCCCCGACGGCCGCGGCAGCGAAGGCGATGCGGAAGCGTTTCTGGGCAAGCCGCGCCTGTCGGAACAGGAGCGGCTGATCCTCGGCATGCTCGCCAAACCGAACCTGCTCGATATCCTGAAAAGCTTCATGCTGTTCATGGACGGCGGCGGCCAGACGGTGAAGGCGGTCTGCCGCTACCAGCAATATCGCGCCGTCAACCGCGCGGTTGCGCGGCTGAAAAGCGGCAAAACCCGCCGGCAGCATGGCGAACATGACGAACGCGGCGGGATCATCTGGCACACCCAGGGTTCCGGCAAGAGCCTCACCATGGTGTTCCTGGTCCGCAAGATGCGGGCCGATCCGCAGCTCAGGCGCTTCAAGATCATCGTAGTGACCGACCGCAAGGACCTGCAGCACCAGCTCTCCGTTACCGCCAATCTGACCGGTGAGGCGGTGGAGGTCGCCGCCAATACCAGCGGCGCGGCGGCGCTCGCCGCGCGGCGGGGGCCCGGCCTGATTTTCGCGACGATCCAGAAGTATCGCAACCCGGACGTGGCCGATGAGGCGCCGCTGGAGAAGAAAGATCTGCCGCCCGCCCCCGTACCGTCGCGAGTAGCCGAGGCGGCTGCCCCGTACGGCGCTTCGGCAGCGGCCGCTCCGATCAGCGAGGACGAGGCCGTGCTCGTCCTGGTCGACGAGGCGCACCGGACCCAGGCGGGCGATCTCCACGCGGCCCTGCTTGCGGCGCTGCCGAACTGCGCCCGGATCGGCTTCACCGGCACGCCGATCATCATGGGGCAGAAAAAGCGCACCCACGAAATCTTCGGCGAGTTCATCGACCGCTACACAATTGCCGACGCGGAAGCCGACGGAGCGACGGTGCCGATCCTCTACGAAGGCCGCACCGCCCAGGGCGCGGTGCGGGACGGCGCCAGCATGGACGCGCTGTTCGAGGACCTGTTTTGCGAACGGACCCCCGACGAACTTGAAGCGATCAAGCGCAAATATGCGACGAGGAGCCACATCTTCGAGGCGCCGGCGCTGATCGCGGAGAAAGCGCGCGACATCCTGCGCCACTTCGTCATCAACATCATGCCGCATGGCTTCAAGGCACAGTTGGTCGCCGGCAGCCGGCTTGCCGCGATCCGCTACTGCGCGGCGCTCGATGCCGCCCGAACCGATCTGCTGGCCGAGGCCGACCGGCTGACGCCCGGGGATCAGGCGCTCGACGAGGAGAGCATCTGCCGCCTGCCCCTCGCGGCGCAGGCCGCAATTCGCGCCTGGCGCAGCCGTGAGCTGCTCGGCCGGATCGAGTTCGCGCCGATCATCTCCGGCGGCAACAACGACGATCCGGCCTGGAAGCCATGGACCGACGGAGCGGCGCAGGAGCAGCTTATCAAGCGCTTCAAAAAGCCGCTGGTGCATGCCGACGCGGGGAGGGCCGACCCGCTCGCCTTTCTTGTCGTCAAGTCGATGCTCCTCACCGGCTTCGACGCGCCGATCGAGGGCGTGCTCTACCTCGATCGGCCGATCCGGGAAGCGGAGCTCCTGCAGGCGATCGCCCGGGTCAACCGCACCGGTCATGGCAAGCAGTTCGGTATCGTTGTCGATTATTATGGCGTCGCAAGCCACCTCAAGGACGCTCTCGCCGCCTATTCCGACGAGGACGTCCAGGGTGCTCTCACCAGCATCAAGGACCAGGTCCCGGTGCTGCGGGACCGCCATCTGCGCATCGTCGATCTTTTCCGCCGGGCCGGCCTCGACGGGATCGATGATGTCGAGGCGGCGGTGAATGCGCTCGGGAGTGAGCGGCTGCGCGCCGAGTTCGCGGTCAAGCTCAAGGTGTTTCTCGCCTCCCTCGACGCGATCCTGCCGCGGCCGGAAGGGCTCCCCTTTTCCCGGGACGCCAAGACGCTTGCCTATATCCACGCGCGGGCGCGCAACCGGTACAAGGATATGCCGCAACTGGGGCGCGATGTCGGCGGCAAGGTGCGGCGCCTGATCGACGAGCATGTTATCTCGTTGGGAATCGACCCAAAGATCGCGCCGATCCAGCTCAGCGACGACAATTTCGAGGGCCATGTCGCCACTGCCGGGGGCGACCGGGCCAAGGCATCGGAAATGGAGCATGCGATCCGCTCTCACATCCGCAAGCACCTCGGCGAGGATCCCGTCCTCTACAAGAAGCTGTCGGAACGCTTGAGCAAGATCCTTCAGGATTTCGGGCAGCAATGGGATGCATTGCTCAAGGAGCTCGGCAGCCTGGCGAACGAGATTCGAAGCGGCGCAGGCGTTGAGGCCGAAATGTCCGGCGCGGTGCCTGCGCACGTCGCGCCGTTCCTGCGAACCGTGGTGAGCACGCTCACACCCGGCGGCACGGCGGGCGCTCTGGAAATGGCCCGCTACCAGGACGTCACGGTCGATCTCGTCGACCTCATCGTTGATGAGCTGCAGAGCAATCGGAACATCTGGAGCGTCCAGAAGCGCGCTGCGCAGGAGGATCTGAACGCACGCCTCTTTGACCGGATCATGCGCCTGCGTCCCCCCTTGTGCAGCTCGGATGCCGCGGGTGTTCTCGCCGACAAGCTGGTCGAGCAGGCACGCGCCAACCACGACCGCCTCGTCCAGCTATGAGCAAGCTGCTTGTCGGCGACCTTGAGTTCACGCTGAAGACGAGCCCCCGGCGTCGCACGATGCAGATCACGGTGGAGCGGGACGGCGCGCTCATCCTGATGGCGCCGCCCGAGGCAAGCCGCGCCCAGCTCCACGCGTTCGCCTCCGAAAAGCGCTTCTGGATTTACACCCAGCTAGCGGAGAAGGAGCGCCTGCGCCACACGCTTCCCGCCAAGGAGTTTGTCGACGGGGAGGGCTTCCTTTACCTCGGCCGAAGCTACCGGCTGAAGCTGGTCGATGATCAGGCGCGCTGCCTCAAGTTCAGCGGCGGCCGGTTCCTGTTGCGCCGCGATGCGATCGGCTCGGCCCGGCGCCATTTCGTGCGCTGGTATTCAGCGCGCGCCCGGGAGTGGCTGGGCGCGAAGGCGGACGAATACCGCGCCCGGATGGAGGCCGAGATCGCCCAGGTGAAGGTGCAGGATCTCGGCTACCGATGGGGCTCGTGCGGGAGAGGTAATCGCATCTACTTCCATTGGAAGACGATCCTTCTTCCGCCCCCCATCGCGGAATATGTCGTCGCACACGAAGTGGCACACCTTCATGAGCGGCTTCACACTCCTGATTTTTGGCTGCGGGTTGAGCGGGTCATGCCGGATTTTCCGCGCAGGAAGACGTGGCTAGCGGAGAACGGGATGCGCGTAGAAGGTCTCGGCTAAGCTGCCGCCTGGCAAGGTTGTGCTCTACCCTGACCTACGCCCGCTCGAGCGCAAAGCCGGCGAACCGGCTAAGGTGAGGCGGGCTGCCGGCATCGTCTGTCGGGCCCGCAACCCCAATCATCGTGCTTGGCAGACGGGGTCATGATCCCACATAGGCGGCACAGAGCAAGCCTTGCGGAGGAACGATCGGTGGCGACTTTGGGCATGAGCGCGGCGGAAAAAGACGCTCTGGAGGCATTTCGCCGCGACGTGGTCGAGCCGTCGATGGACAGCCTCATCATTCTCGATTTCTGGGCGGAATGGTGCGGGCCGTGCAAACAGCTCGGCCCTGTGCTCGAAAAGGTGGCGGCCGATTACGCCGGTCGGGGCGTCAAGCTGGTCAAGATCGACGTCGATGCGAACAAGATCGTTGCGGCGCAATTCCGGGTGCAGTCGATCCCGACCGTGTATGCGCTGTTCCAGGGCCAGCTCGTCGCCGATCTGACCAGTGCCCGCACCGAAGGCCAGCTCACCCGAATTCTCGACCAGATCCTTGCGCAGCTTCCGGTGTTGGGCGAGGCGCAGCAGCTCGAGGCGGAAATAGAGCCGCTGATCGCGATGGGCGAGGAAGTGCTCGCCGAGGGCGATGCCGAACGGGCCGCCAACATCTTCGCGCAGATCTTTGAAATGGCGCCGGACAATATGGAGGTGGTGGGCGGCCTCGCCCGCGCGCTTGCCGCCGCCGGACGTGCGGACGAAGCGCGCAGCCTCCTCGACGGCGTGCCAGAGAAGCAGGCGGGCGACGCGCCGATTGCCCGCGCCCGATCGGCGCTGGCGCTGGCGCAGATCGCGCCGGCGGATGCCGAGACGAGCGCGTTCGAAGGCCGGATCGCTGACGATCCCGACGATCATGAAGCGCGTTACGAGTTGGCCGGGCTGCTGATGGCATCCGGTAATCGCGATGCGGCCGCCGACCAGCTTCTGGAAAGCATCGGCCGCGACCGGGAGTGGAACGAGGGCGCGGCGCGCAAGCGCTTCCTGCAGTTCCTGGAAGTGGTCGGGCTTGAGGACCAATGGGCGCGCGACCAGCGCCGCCGCCTGTCCGCGATCCTGTTCACCTGATGGCCGCACCGCTGCGCATCCCCGTTTTTCCGCTCGCCGGTGCGCTGCTCCTGCCGGGCACCCAGCTCCCGCTGCACATCTTCGAGCCGCGCTACCGGGAAATGGTGCGCGATGCGTTGGCCGGGGACCGGCTGATCGGCATGATCCAGCCGCGCGACGAGAAGCAGCCGCCCGCTTTGTTCGAGACCGGCTGCCTGGGCCGGATCGAGAGCGTCGAGGAACTGGAGGACGGCCGCTTCAACATCGTGCTGGAGGGGCTCGGCCGTTTCCGTGTCGTCCGGGAGCTGACAGTGGACACGCCGTACCGCCAGGTGGAGGCGGATCGCAGCGCCTTTGCCGGGGATGAGGACGAGGCGGACCCGCTCGGCATCGCCCATCGCGCCGAGCTGGAGCAGGAATCGCGGCTTTATGCGGACGCGCTCGGCTATTCGGTGGATTGGGAGGCGGTGACCCGGCTCGACGACGAAATGCTCGTCAACGGCATTGCCCAGATCGCGCCGTTCGACCCGGTCTCGAAGCAGGCCCTGCTGGAGGCGCCCGACATCGCCGCGCGGTGCGAGTTGCTGGTTCAGTTCATGCAGTTCCAGCGCATGATCCCGGGCGGCGCCGACGGGCCGGAAACGCTGCAGTGACGGACGACCTCGCCGCCTTGCTGGTCTGCCCGATCACGCGCACAAAACTGCGCTGGGACAAAGAGGGGGGCCGGTTGGTCTCGGATGAGACGGGCTTGTCTTATCCGATTCGGGACGGCGTTCCGGTGTTGCTGGCCGAAGAAGCGACACAGGCCGGCGGCGGCTGACGGGCGCAGGGGGGGGAACACATGGCCGACGCGGACAATGCCGATTTCGATCCAACCGACCCGTATGAGCGGCAGGCGCAGACCTTTCCGCGGCTGAGCGAGGCGCAGGTGGCGCTGGTCGCCCGCTTCGGCGAGACGGTGAATTACCCCGCCGGCACCATCCTTTTCCGCCGCGGTGAGCGCAGCGTCGATTTCTGCTTGGTGGTGGATGGGGCGATCGGAATCACGGACGAGAGCGGCTCCGGCGCGCCCATCCACGTCCATGGTCCGCGCCAGTTCACCGGCGAGCTCGATCTGTTCAACGACCGAGAAGTTTTGGTCGGCGCGCGCACCGCGGCGCCGAGCCGGATCCTGCGCGTGCCCCGCGCCGCCTTTCGCCGAATGATCGAGGCGGAGCCGGAGATCGGGGAAATCGTCACCCGCGCGCTGATCCTGCGCCGAGTCGGGCTGATGCGCCATTCGCAAGGCGGCGTGGTGCTGATCGGCTCCTCGCACAACGCCGACACGCTGCGGCTGGAGCGCTTCCTGGGCCGCAACGGCTATCCCCACCGGATGCTCGACACCGATGTCGATCCCGATGCGGAAGGGCTGCTCAACTGCCCGCAGTTGCGCGGCGCCGCTTTGCCGGTGGTGTTGCTGCCCGACCATGATTTTCTCTCCAATCCCGCGACCCCGGCGCTTGCCGACGCGCTTGGCCTGACCGAAAGCTTCGATCCCGCCCGCCTTTACGATCTGGTGGTGGTCGGCGCCGGGCCGGCCGGCCTCGCCGCAGCGGTCTATGGCGCGTCCGAAGGGCTCGACACGCTTGTGATCGAGCCGCTCGCGCCGGGTGGGCAGGCGGGGACGAGCTCCAAGATCGAGAATTATCTCGGCTTCCCGACAGGCATCTCCGGCCAGGCGCTTGCCGGCAGGGCGCAGGTGCAGGCGCAGAAATTTGGCGCCCGGCTTGCCATCTCGCGGCGGGCGGTAGGCATCGACTGTTCGGAGCGGCCTTATTGCGTGTCCCTGGAAGACGGCACCCGCATCGCCGGCCGCTCGGTGGTGATCGCCACCGGCGCCCGCTACCGGATGCTGGACGTGCCGCGTTATGCCGATTTCGAAGGGCGCGGGATCCATTATGCGGCGACCTGGCTTGAAGGCAATCTGTGCGCCGGCGGGGAAGTGGTGGTGGTCGGCGGCGGCAATTCTGCCGGCCAGGCGGCGGTGTTCCTGTCGCAGCACGCCGCGGCCGTCCACATCCTGGTGCGCGGCCCGGGCCTTGCGGCTACCATGTCGGACTATCTCATCCAGCGGATCGAGGCCTCGCCCAGGATCCAGCTTCACGCCCATAGCGAGCTTACCGGCCTCGATGGCGAGGATGCGCTTGCCGGCGTGACCTGGACCAACCGCCAGTCGGGCGAGCCGACCCACCGGCCGGCGACCAACATCTTCGTGATGATCGGCGCGGTTCCCAACACCGACTGGCTGGACGGCTGCGTTCCCCTCGACCGGGGCGGTTTCGTGATCACCGGCCGCGACGAGGAGGGAATGGCGCTGCAGTCGCCCTACGCCACGGTGCGGCCCGGCATCTTCGCGGTCGGCGACGTGCGGTCCGGCTCAACTAAGCGGGTTGCCTCGGGCGTCGGCGAAGGCTCGGTGGTGGTCTCGGCCATCCACGCGTTTTTGGCCGAAGGGCCCTAGAGCGATTCACCAGCCCCCAACCGCTCATCCTGAGTAGGGACTGAGCTCTTGGCGAAGGGCCGTATCGAAGGACCGGGCGAGTACGCTGTGCGTCCTTCGATACGCCATTTCGACAAGCTCAATGGCTACTCAGGATGATCGGGTCGGGGGCGGACCTCGCTAGATCGGCAAACCGCGCAGCAGCAGCGGCAAGTCGCCCGTTTCGCCCCGCGCTTCGGCCATGAGCTGATCGCGCAAGGGCCCGATTCGCTGGATGATGCCCATGCCGAAGCGGCGTACCGCCGACGCGGTCTTGCCAGGCACGCCGTAGATCCGGGTCAGCGCGTCGGTGGCGGCGGCGACCGTGAAGGTGTCGAGGCTGCGCCAGCGCTCATAGCGGGCGAGGAGCTGGGCATCTCCCATGTCGAGCCCGAGCCGCGCGCCTTCGACCAGCACCTGGGCAAGCGCCGCGGCGTCGCGGAAGCCGAGGTTGAGACCCTGTCCGGCGATCGGGTGAATGCCGTGGGCCGCGTCCCCGACCAACGCGAGTCGCTCGCCGGTGATGGTTGCGGCATGGTGGAAGCCGAGCGGGTAGGTCCAGCGCGGGCCGGCCAGCTTGATCGCGCCAAGGAAGCCGCCCATCCGCTTCTCGATCTCCGCCGCCATGGCGCGATCGGGTAAGTCGGCGACGGCGGCGGCATCGGCCTTGGCGACCGACCAGACGATTGCCGAGCGCGTCCCCGGAAGCATCGGCAGGATGGCGAAGGGTCCGCTTGGGTAGAAGATTTCGTAGGCGACATTCTCATGGTCGCATTCGTGCTCCACAGTGAGCACCACCGCCGAATGTTCGTACTGCCAGCGTGCCATCGGGATCGCCGCGGCTTCACGGGTCGGCGAGTTGCGCCCCTCCGCCGCGACCAGCAACGGCGCCGCGCACAGCCGCCCGTCGGCCAGCGCGATTCGCACGCCCGTCGCGTCGCGCACTACTTCGGCGGCTTCGCTCGGCATCAACAGCTGGATGTTCTTCGCAGCCTGCGCGGTCTCCCGCAGCGCCTGACGAAGCCGGCGATTTTCGAACATCATGCCGAGCGGATCGTCACCCTCCGGCGGATCGAAGGAAATGCCGCCGGGCTCCAGACCGTCGCTGACCCGGATGGCGCGGATCGGGCAAGCCTCGCCCGCCAGCCGCTCGCCGACTCCGATCGCTTCCAGCATCCGCCATGACGCGCTGGCCACCGCCGTGGCCCGGCCGTCATAGGCCGGCGCCAACTGGGCCTCCGGATCGGCGGGGTCGATGACGATGCTGGACAGGCCGTGCCGGTCCAGGGCGATGGCGAGGGTCAGGCCGACAAGTCCGCCGCCCAGGATGATGACATCAGCGCGCTCCATTTTGCCGCCTTACCGATGCAGGCGTGCAACGCCAAGCGCTTGACCGGCGAGTCCGCCCGGGCGCATGAAGGTTAACACGGGAACATTTGGGGCACGGGGTATGGCGACAATCGTAGCGCAAAGCGCCCGTGGGGAGCGGATGGCGCAGTGGCGCGCCGGCATGAAGCGCGGCGCCCGGCGCAGCTGGGACATGGCGCGCGGCGCGGCGCTGATCGCGGCGGCGGCCGGCGGCGCGCTTGCGCTGACCAGCTACCACCCGACCGACCCGTCGCTCAACACCGCCGCCGGCGGCGCGGTGGCGAACTGGCTGGGCAGGCCCGGCGCCTATCTCGCCGACTTGCTCCTCACCCTGTGGGGATTGGGAGCCGCGCTTCTGCTTCCGCTCCTGTTCGTGTTCGGCCTGCGCGTCGCGCGCGGCGCGGGCGCGGGACGGTGGCTGAAGAGCCTGCTTCTGACCCTGCTTGGCGTGACCCTGATGGGCGCTGGCGCGGGCCTCCTGTCGGGCGGCGGCGTCAACGGCCTGCCGGCCGGCTGGGGCGGCGCCTTCGGGCTCGGCCTCGCCAAAATCGTGGGGCTTGGCCTGCATGCGCTTGGCGAGCCTTCGATCGTTGAACCCTTCCGCCTCGTCGCGGTGGCGCTGCTCGGCGTCGGCGGCCTCGTCGTTGCATGGCTCGGCCTTGCGCTTCGCTCGGAGGAGCGGGGCTGGATCGCCTCGCGCCGCCTGCCGCGCCTGCCCAAGCCGGCGCTCGCCGACGGCGGCGATTACGGCCACGACGATGACGACGAAGACCTTCCGGACCCCGAAGATCGCCCCGCCCGAGCCACGGTGGTCGCAGCACCCGACAAGAAGCCGCGCACGGTGATCGCCGACCGCCCCGCCGCGCCGGAAGTGCGCCGCCCGGCCCGCGATCGCCAGCCCTCGCTTGCGCTCGGCGATTCCTACCAGCTTCCCTCCATCGAACTGCTCGCCCCCGCGCCCCCGCCGGTCGGCGGCGCGCTCGACAAGGCGGCGCTGGAGCGCAATGCCCGCCTGCTCGAATCGGTGCTCGACGATTTCTCGGTCAAGGGCGAGATCGTCGAAGTGCGCCCCGGCCCCGTCGTCACCATGTACGAACTCGAGCCCGCGTCCGGAATCAAGGCAAGTCGCGTGATCAGCCTCGCCGACGATATCGCCCGCAACATGTCCGCTTTGTCCGCCCGGGTCGCCACCATTCCCGGCCGAAGCGTGATCGGAATCGAGCTTCCCAACGCCAAGCGCGAGATGGTGTCGCTGTCGGAACTCGTCGCCAGCGACGCCTTTGAGGATCAGGTCGCGGCGCTGCCCATCATCCTCGGCAAGAACATCGCCGGCGATCCCGTGGTCGCCGATCTCGCGCCGATGCCGCATCTGCTCGTCGCCGGCACCACCGGATCGGGCAAATCGGTGGGCCTGAACTGCATGATCCTGTCCTTGCTCTACCGGCTGACGCCAGAGCAGTGCAAAATGATCATGATCGATCCCAAGATGCTCGAACTCAGCGTCTACGACGACATCCCCCACCTCCTCGCCCCCGTCGTCACCGAGCCCGCAAAGGCGATCCGCGCCTTGAAGTGGACGGTGGAGCAGATGGAGGAGCGCTACCGGATGATGGCCTCGGTCGGCGTGCGCCAGCTCTCCAGCTTCAACGCCAAGGTGCGCGAGGCCAAGGGCAAGGGCCAGTCGATGGGCCGCCGCGTCCAGATCGGCTACGACGCCGAAACCGGCCAGCCGAAATACGAGAATGAGGAGCTCGACTACGAGGTCCTGCCGCAGATCGTTGTCGTCGTGGACGAACTCGCCGACCTGATGATGACGGCCGGCAAGGAGGTGGAATTCCTCATCCAGCGCCTCGCCCAAAAGGCGCGCGCCGCCGGCATCCACCTGATCATGGCCACCCAGCGCCCCTCGGTGGACGTCATCACCGGCGTCATCAAGGCGAACCTGCCGACCCGAATTTCCTTCGCCGTCACCTCCAAGATCGATTCGCGCACCATCCTGGGCGAACAGGGCGCCGAGCAGCTTCTGGGGAAGGGCGACATGCTCTACATGCCCGGCGGCAAGCAGATCGCCCGAGTCCACGGTCCGTTCGTTTCCGACGAGGAGGTCCGCGCCGTCGCCGAGCATTGGAAGGGCCAGGGCCGCCCCGATTACATTCAGGCCGTCACCGAGGAGCCGGAGGACGGCGGCTACATGTTCGAAGGCCAGCCGACCGGCGACGACGATCCCGAAGCCCAGCTTTACCGCAAGGCCGTGCAGACGGTGGCGGAAAGCCAAAAGGCATCGACTTCCTACATCCAGCGCCAGCTGCGCATCGGCTACAACAACGCCGCCCGCCTGATCGAGCGCATGGAGAAAGACGGCTTCGTCAGCGCCCCCGACCACGTCGGACGCCGCGAGGTGCTGCTCGACAATGATGGCCGCCCGCTCAACTAAGCCGCTAAGTTGAGGCGCCCGCCAAGCTGAACGGTTCGGAACCGGGGGGTTCACGGCGCATTCAATGGGGCGAGCCTAATTCTCTCCCCAAATTCGAACCGTTTCAGGAGTTCATCGATGTTGCGTATGAAGACGCTCGCCTTGGCCGCCGCGCCGCTTGCCGCCGCCGCTTTGGTGCTGCCTCAGCTGCCCGCCGTCGCGCAGGCCGCCTCGCCGCTGGCGCAGGTCCAGGCGCACCTCCGCGCGGTCAACACCATGACCGCGAACTTCAGCCAGACCGACCGCCGCGGCCAGACGCTGACCGGCGCCTTCACCCTGAAGCGGCCGGGCAAGATCCGCTTTCAGTATCGCAATGCGCCGATGCTGGTCGTCGCCGACGGGCGCCGCCTGTACATGATCGATTACGAGACAAAGGACGTGCGCAACTGGGGCATTGGAAATTCGCCGCTCGGCGTGCTGCTTGATCCCAATCCGAATCTGGCGCGCATCTCCAAGATCGTCCGCAATGATCGCCAGACCCTGCTGCTCCAGGCCAAGGACCCGAAGCGTCCTGAATATGGCACCGTCACGCTCGGCTTCGCCAAGGTGGCGAGCGCCCCTTCGGGCCTGCTGCTGCAGGGCTGGACGGTGATCGACGCCCAGAACAACCGCACCACGGTGAAACTCTCCGGCCAGCGCTTCAACGTCGGGGTGGCCGACAGCGCCTTTGCGTGGAACGATCCGCGGCCCAAGGCCAAGAAATGACCACAATTCATTCATGAGCGCGACAGCTTCGGGTGGTTAAAAACTACTCATCGATTGCGGAAAGCGACTCCCGGATTTTCCCCCTGTTGTCCGGTTGTTGCGGCCCCAATCGGCCTCGCGTGAACAACGCCTGGTAGGCCCTCGCTCCACGCCCCCGGAGCGGGGGCCTTTGCCGTTTGGGGCACCCGCGATCATCGACAGCGAACAGGGGCACCGCTAAGGCCGTCCCATGTCCGCACCCCTCAAGATCGCGTCCTGGAACATCAACTCGGTTCGCGCCCGAAGCCACATTGTCGAGCAGTTCCTGCGCGCCGAATCGCCCGATGTCCTGTGCCTGCAGGAGACCAAGGCCTGCGACGCCGACTTCCCGGCCGGCTTCTTCCACGCATTGGGCTACACCCACCAGGTGCTGTGCGGACAGCGCATGCACCACGGCGTCGCGATCCTCAGCCGCATTGCGATGATCGAAGAGGAGCGGCACGACTGGCAGGCCAACGGCGAAGCGCGGCACGTCGGCGTCCGCCTCACCGGCAGCGGGATCCGGCTCGAGAACGTCTACGTGCCCGCCGGCGGCGACGTGCCCGATCGTGACGTCAATCCAAAGTTCGGCCAGAAGCTCGATTTCCTGGAGCGGATGACCGCCTGGTCGGACGCCTGCGCCTGCCCGACGATCATGGTCGGCGATTTCAACGTCGCACCGCTGGAATGCGACGTGTGGAGCCACAAGCAGCTCCTCTCGGTGGTCAGCCACACGCCGGTCGAAGTCGAGGCGCTCGGCAAGCTTCAGCAGAGCAACGGCTGGGTCGATCTCGGCCGCCACTTTCACCCGGCGCCGGGGCGGCTGCACACCTGGTGGAGCTACCGATCGCCCGACCACACGGCGAACGACCGCGGCCGCCGGCTCGACCATATGTGGGCGACGCCCGACGTGGCGAAGCTCGCCACCGGCCATGTCGTCCACGAGCCCTGCCGGTCGTGGGAAAAGCCCTCGGATCACGTGCCGCTCGTCACCGAGTTCGTTGTTTGACGCCAGGCCGGCAAGTCGCCCGCGCGATCGACTCCCTGCGGCGAGGCTGGCCGGTTGTCATCGGCGGCACCGGTTTTCTCGCGGTGGAGACTGCCGATGCCGACACCCTCGCGGCCTTTGACGCCCCGGCGTCGTCCGACCTCCTGATCTCGGGTAACCGCGCCGCGACCCTGAAGCTGGCCAACCAGCGCGAGGCGGTGCCCACGGGGCCGGTGCGGATCGCCCGCACATCCTGGATCGACCTGTCCGAAGCAGTCGCCATCGCCGATCCGGCGCGCGATCTGTCCAATCCGCTCAAGGGACCGTTCCGCACCGTGCCGCCGGTCTGCGAGCGCGAGGCGGCGGCGGCGCTGACCCTTGCCCGCCGGGCGGGCATCCTTCCCGCCCTCTTCGTCGGCGGAGACGCCGGGGACGAGGCGGTTACGGTTCCCGCCGAAGACGTGGAGCGCTTCGAGCGCGAGCCGGGCCTGCGCATCGCCTCGCGTGCAAAATTGCCCACCGAGGCCGCCGAGAAAGCGGAGATCGTCGCCTTTCGCGCGGAGGATGGGGCGGAGCACGTCGCCCTACAGATCGGGGCACCAACCGGCGCACCGCCGCTGGTGCGCCTGCACAGCGAATGCCTGACCGGTGACGTGCTCGGCTCCTTGAAGTGCGACTGCGGACCACAGCTCGATGGCGCCCTCGTGGCAATCGCCGAGGCGGGCTGGGGAATCCTCCTCTACCTGCGCCAGGAAGGCCGCGGGATCGGCCTCGTGAACAAGCTCCGCGCCTACCAGCTGCAGGACCAGGGCTTCGACACCGTCGATGCGAACCTGCGCCTTGGGTTTGGCGACGACGAGCGCAGCTTCGGCGTAGCCGCGCGGATGCTGGGCTTGCTCGGGCAGGACGAGGTGCGTTTGCTGACCAACAACCCGCGCAAGGTTGCCGGCCTGGAGAGCGCGGGAATCCGGGTGAGCGCCCAGGTGCCGCTGAGGGCGGGCCCCAACGTCTACAACCAAGCCTACCTGGACACCAAACGCCTCAAAAGCGGCCACCTCCTTTAGGCGCGGCGCTAACCGTCACCCCGCCTTCTTCTTTCTTCTTCAATCCTAAGGAAGAGAAGGTGGATGCCGGATCAAGCCCGGCATGACAAACTTGGACGCTTCCCCGGAAGACCCAGCAGCTCCTCTACCTCCTCGAAGCTCGCTGCCACCGCATCCACACCCAAAGCCCGCAGCCTCTCGCCATGCCCCGGCAAACAATGCCGCCCGGCACAAAGCCCCACCACATACGCCCCGGACGCCACCGCGCCTTTGACGCCAACCGGCGAATCTTCAACGATTGCAATGCGTTCGATCGGCAGGCCGATGGCGTCAGCGGCGTGGAGGTAGAGATCGGGCGCGGGCTTGCCGCGCTCCACATGCTCATGGCCGCTGAAGATTCGGCGGCCGAAATGGTGGCGAAGGCCGAGATGATCGAGGTGCCGCTCGATCCAAGCGGTGCGGCTCGACGAGGCGATCGCCTTGGGCAGTTCCGGCGGAAGCGCCTCGACGAAGCGTACCGCCCCCGCGACCGCCTCCAGCCCCTCGGCCAGCACCCGCGCATCCTCTGTCGCCCGCGCGGCGTGGAACGCCTCCGGCACGGGACGACCGATCCAGCGCTCGATCGCGGCCAGGAAATCGCGGCCGCTCAGCCCCATGAAGTGGGTCATCGACTCTTCGGTGCTGGTCGGGTGACCGATGCCGGTCAGGTAATCGGCAATCTGCTTGTTGCCGGCATATTCGCTCTCCAGCAGCACTCCATCGAAATCGAGAATGAGCCCGTCGAACTTCAATCCCGCGCTCCGAACAAGGCGGTGCCGGCGCGCACGTGGGTGGCGCCGACCGTCACCGCGGTCTCATAGTCGCCGGACATCCCCATGCTGAGGCCGGGAAGCCCGTGCCGGCGTGCCAGCTTGGCGAGGAGCGCAAAGTAAGGTGCCGGCTCCACATCGGCGGGCGGGATGCACATCAGCCCCGCGACGGGCAGCGCCGCCGCCTGCGCGGCCTCGATCAAGGCTGGCAACCCGGCCAGCGTGCAACCGCCCTTTTGCGGCTCCTCGCCGATATTGACCTGGAGGAAGCAAGCCGGGCGTCGGCCCGCTTTGCCGATCACCTTGCCGAGCGCGGTGACGAGCGAGAGCCGGTCGACCGAATGGATGGCGTCAAATAGCGCCACCGCTTCCTCGGCCTTGTTGGACTGGAGCTGGCCGATCAGGTGGAGCTCCACATCCGGCCAGCGCGCCTTCAACGCCGGCCACTTACCCTGCGCCTCCGATACCCGGTTCTCGCCAAAGATGCGCTGCCCGGCGGCAAGCAACGGCTCGATCGCCTCTGCACCATGTGTCTTCGAGACAGCGATCAGGGTGACGTCATTCGTTTTGCGCCGCGCCACCGCCGCCGCCTTGGCGATGCGCGCGCGCACTTCGGCGAGCCTTTGCCCGGGAGATACACTGTCCATCGCGGCTGCTATAAGAATGGCAATGCACCGCCGCCAGCCCCTGCCGCGCCTGTGGCTGATGACCGACGAACGGCTCGGCGACCGGCTGCTTCCCGCGATCGAGCGCCTGCCCCGCGGCGCCGGGATCGTCTTCCGCCACTACGGCCTGCCATCCGCGAAGCGCCGGGCGTTGTGGGAGCAAGTTCGAGGCGCTGCACGAGGGCGCGGGCTGACGCTGATCGTGGCTGGGCAGGTCCTTCCGGGCGCCGACGGAAGCCACAACCGGCTCGGCGCGGGCCTGCGTACCTGGTCGGCGCACAACCTGCGGGAGATCCGCGCCGCGGAACGCGCCCGTGCCGACCTCATTTTCCTGTCGCCGGTGTTCCCCACCCGCTCGCATCCCGGCGCACCAGCACTCAACCCGGGCCGGTTTGCTTCCCTGGCGCACCAGACGAGGGTGCCGGTGATAGCCCTGGGTGGCATGAACGCGCAGAAAGCGCGGCGGCTAGGCGGCGCTTACGGCTGGGCTGGAATAGACGCCTGGGCCTGAGCGGCCGGCGGATCAGAAGCGGAAGGCGGTTCCGACGTAGACGGCCTGGCTGTCGCGGCGCTGATCGGTGAGCGGCTCGAGCCGGTCGCGCTGAATCTTGTAGCGCACGCCGCCGGTGACATCGAGGTTGCGGGCAACCTGATACGCGGCGCCGACGCCGACCGAATAGCTCGAATCCAGTGGCGTGATTCGTGCCGCGGCGGCATCGTTCTTGTCGACGCCCGCTTCGACCCGTCCGGTGAAGCGCTTCACCGAATAGCTGACGCTTGCTTCCGCATTGCGGCGGCTGCCGGGGACCGGGCCGCCCTTCAGCTCGGCGACGTCGCCCGAAAGGGCCAGGCCGCGCCAGCCGACCGAGACGCCGATATTATACGCGCTGGGCGTGATCGCGGTAACCGCCGAGCCGGATGCTTCACCGACGCTGCGCATCGCCTGCGCCGGCGTGGCCGCGCGGGCACGCACCGCGACTCGCACCGCGCCGCCCTTCTTGGCGGCGGAGCTTGCGGTCGGCGTGAAGCGGAAACTGTTGCCGTTGAAGCCGCGCCGCGCGAGCTCGGCGGCGAGGCCGGGGTCGGCAACCGCGGGCGTGAAGCTGCCCCCGACACCGCGCAAGGACGGCGCAGCGCGCTTCTTCATCTGCTGAGTCGGAGCCGCCAGGGCAGGCGCAAGGATCAGGGAAAGCGCCGCAAGCGCCCCTCCGAATCCAGCAATCCCTGCCAACGTCTTCACGCGTTTCGACTCCCCTGACGAAGGCGATGTAGAGCCTCCAAACGCCGCAGACCAGCTAAGTGCCGCAAAGCCACTACGAATCATCCGGTCTGTTGCACTTAATCCACATTGAACCTTGCGCGGCGATGAAGCAGCGGCTTCCCGCCCCTCCACAGAGCCGGGAGAGACGGCTTGCCGCTTGCGCCCCACCTTCTATAACGGCGGCTGATCCCCCGCTTGTTTCAAGGACCGTTCCGCATGGTACGCGCTGCTTCCCTTCTTCTCCCGGTCGCCATGGCTTTTTCGCTTTCGGCCTGCGATTTCGTCCAGAAGGATATCAACCGCACCCTCGGCAAGGCGCCGAATGACCGTGTGCGCACGGCCGACATCGCCGCGTCCCAGGTGACCACCATCGGCGTCAACTCCTACCTCTGGCGCGCCGCGCTCGAGACTTTGTCCTTTGCGCCGCTCGCCCAGACCGATTCCAATGGCGGCGTGATCGTCACGGATTGGTATTCCAATCCGAACTCGCCCAATGAGCGGGTAAAGGTTACCGCAACGATCCTCGACGCCGATCTGCGCGCAGACGCGCTGCGCGTTGCGACGTCGCGCCAGGTGTTGCAGAACGGCCAGTGGGTCGATGCTCCGGTTGCAGCCGCCACCGTGCAGCGGCTGGAGGAAGTGATCCTGACCCGCGCCCGCGATCTGCGCCGGACGGCCATCGCCGGCTAAAGGAGCTTTTACTTCATGGCGGCGCGTTTCAATCCGCTCGAGGCCGATGCGCATTGGCAGAAGGTCTGGGAGGAGCGGGGAACCTTCCACGCCTCGGATTCCAGCGGCAAGCCGAAGGCTTACATCCTGGAGATGTTCCCCTATCCGTCGGGGCGCATCCACATGGGCCATGTTCGTAACTATACGATGGGCGACGTGCTTGCCCGTTTCCGGCGGATGAACGGCTTTGAAGTGCTCCACCCGATGGGCTGGGACGCCTTTGGAATGCCCGCCGAGAATGCGGCCATGGAGAAGAAGGTCCACCCCGGCGCCTGGACCCGCTCCAACATCGAGACAATGAAGGGGCAGCTCAAGCGGATCGGCTTCGCGCTCGACTGGAGCCGCGAGGTCGCGACCTGCGAGCCCGATTATTACGGGCATGAGCAGGCGCTGTTCCTCGACCTCTTCGAAGCCGGCCTGGTGTACCGTAAGCAGAGCGAAGTGAACTGGGATCCGGTCGATATGACCGTGCTCGCCAATGAGCAGGTCATCGACGGCCGCGGCTGGCGCTCCGGCGCGCTGGTCGAGCGGCGCAAGCTCAGCCAGTGGTTCCTGAAGATCACCGACTTCGCCGACGAGCTTCTCGACGGTCTCGGCGAGCTCGACCAATGGCCCGACAAGGTGCGGCTGATGCAGGAAAACTGGATCGGCAAAAGCCAGGGGCTGAGGTTCCGCTTCGACCTCGTCGCGCCTCTTGCGGAGATCGGCAGCTTCGAAGTCTTCACCACCCGGCCGGACACCATCTTCGGTGCGAGCTTTGCGGCGATTGCGGCCGACCACCCGATCGCGCAGGCGCTTGCGGACGGAAACCCGGCCGCTGCGGCTTTCATCGAGGAGTGCAAGCGCGGCGGCACCACCGCGGCCGAGCTGGAGACCGCGGAGAAGAAGGGTTTCGACACGGGCCTTTGCGTTCGCCACCCGCTCGATCCCGCCTGCGAGCTGCCGCTCTACATCGCGAACTTCGTGCTGATGGACTATGGCACCGGCGCCATCTTCGGCTGCCCGGCGCACGACCAGCGCGACCTCGATTTCGCGCGCAAATACGGGCTTCCGGTCTCCCGCGTCGTTGCGCCCACGCCCGAGGAAGCCGCCGATCCGATCGGCAACGAAGCCTATACGGGTCCCGGCCGGCTGGTGAACTCCCGCTTCCTCGACGGCCTCACTGCCCAAGACGGTATTCGCGAAGTGATCAGCCGCGCCGAAGCCGATGGTTGGGGCGAAGGCACCACTGTGTGGCGTCTGCGCGACTGGGGCGTGTCGCGGCAGCGTTATTGGGGTACGCCGATCCCCATCATCCACTGCGACGCCTGCGGCGCCGTTCCGGTACCGCGCGAGCAGCTCCCGGTGGTTCTGCCCGAGGACGTCAGCTTCGACATCCCCGGCAACCCGCTTGACCGGCACCCCACCTGGAACAAGGCCGATTGCCCGAACTGCGGCGGTGCAGCGCGGCGGGAGACCGACACCCTCGATACCTTCGTGAACTCGTCCTGGTATTTCATCCGCTTCGCCAGCCAGCCCGCCGGCGCGCCGTTCGACAAGGCGGTGGCCGAGAGCTGGCTGCCGGTGGATCAATATATCGGCGGCGTCGAGCATGCGATCCTTCACCTGCTCTACGCCCGCTTCTGGACCCGCGCGCTGAGCCGCATCGGCCGCCTGGACGTGCAGGAGCCGTTCAAGGGCCTGTTCACCCAGGGGATGGTCACCCACCCGAGCTATTCGCAGAAGCGCGACGGTGAGGAACGCCCGGTTTATTTCAGCCCGGACGAGATCGCCCGCCGGCCCGACGGCAGCGCCTACCTCACCGCCACCGGCGAGGACGTGATCGTCGGCCGCGTCGAGAAGATGTCCAAGTCGAAGCGCAACACGGTCGATCCGGACGAGATCATCGACCAATATGGCGCGGACGCAGTGCGGTGGTTCATGCTGTCCGACAGCCCGCCGGAACGCGACCTGCCTTGGTCCGAGGCAGGCATCGAGGGCAGCTGGCGCTTCGTGCAGCGGCTCTGGCGGCTCGCATCCGAAGCGGCAGGGGGATCGCACTCCACCTGGTTGGGCGGCGACGGCGAGGACAAGCCGCTTGCCCGCAAGCTGCACCAGACGGTCGCTGCCGTTGCCGCGAATGTCGAGGCGCTTGCCTTCAACAAGGCCGTGGCCAACGTCTACGAACTCGCCAACGCGATCGAGAAGGCGGCGCCCTCCCCCACGCGTCAGCAGGCGATCGAGACGTTGATCCTGCTAGTGGCGCCAATGGTGCCCCATCTTGCCGAAGCCGCCTGGGCGTCGCTCGACCGGGATGGCCTGATCGCCGATGCGCCGTGGCCGGAGGTCGATTCGGCTTTGCTGGTGGAGGATGAGGTTACCATCGCGGTGCAGGTCAACGGCAAGCTGCGCGACACACTGACCGCCGCGAAGGGCGCAGCCAAGGACGATCTCGAGCAGCTCGCGCTGGCGTCGGACAAGGTTCAACGCGTTCTTGAGGGCAAAGCACCGCGGAAAGTGATTGTGGTGCCGGACCGCTTGGTGAACATCGTCGCATGACCAAGCGCGCCGCCCTCCTTCTCCTTGGCTTGGCCCTGCCGCTCACCGGCTGTGGGTTGAAACCACTTTACGGTGGTGGCGGCTCCGGGCCGGTGGCCCAGTCGCTGCGCTCGATCGAGGTCGGCCCGATCGGTGGCCGGGCCGGCTGGCTGGTACGCACTGCCTTGCAAGACCGGCTCGCGGCTAGCGACGGCGCCAAGCGCTACCGCCTGGAAGTGGAGCTCGATGACCAGATCATCGGCTTCGGCGTCCGCTCCGATGATGCCGAGACCCGCGAGCGACGCACGCTGCGCGCCCGCTACCGCCTTGTGGAGCAGGACAAGGGCACCGTTGTCCTTGACGCCACCGCCGGGTCCGACGTCGGCATTGATGTGGTCAGTTCCGAATATGCCGTGGTCGCCGCCGAGCAGACGGCGCTGGAGCGGCTGTCCAGGGAACTCGCCGACCAGATCGTGACTCGCCTGGCGCTGTTCGCGTCGCGGGGCGGCGGCGCGGCGGGGCAGTGAAGGCGGCCAGGGGCCAGATCGACCGAGCGATGAAGGCGCCGCGCGAGTGGCGCTTCTTTCTCCTCTACGGCCCCGACGATTCAGGCTCCCGCGCTCTGGCCAAGGCGGCCGGCGCGGCCATGGGCGCGGAGGCGGAGCGGATCGACCTCAGCGGCGCCGAGCTCAAGGGCGATCCTGCCCGCCTCTCGGACGAAGCCGCCTCCATCTCCCTGTTCGGCGGCGCTCGCTACATCCTGGTCGAGCCCGCCGGCGATGAAAGCCTCGCAGCGGTCGAAGCGCTGATCCAGTCGCCGCCCGCGGGCAATCCGGTGATCCTCGTTGCCGGCGCGCTCAAGCCGACCTCGAAGCTGCTCAAGCTCGCCCTCGCCGAGCCCACGGCGCTGGCACACGCCAGTTACGCACCGGAGGGACGGGAGGCGGACCAACTCGCCGTCGACAAGGCACGCGAACTCGGCCTTCTGATCCGCTCGGATCTCGCACGCCGCCTCGGCAGCGCCTGCGGGGGCAACCGCGCCATTCTCGCGAGCGAGCTGGAGAAGCTGGCGCTCTACGTCGATGCGTCTCCGGAAAGCCCCAAACAAGTCGATCATGATGCACTCGACGCGATTGGCGCGGCGGCCGAAGAAGGCGATCTCTCGCGTCTCGTCGATGCGGTGAGCGCCGGCCGGCCCAATGTGCTCGGCGACGAGCTTGCCCGCCTCGCCAGCCAAGGGATTGAGGGCATTCCGCTGATCCGGGCGGTACTTCGGCGGATGACTTTGCTATCGCGGTTGCGGGCCGAGGTGGAGCGCGGCAGCAGCCCCGATGCCGTAATGGCGTCACACGGTAAATCCGTGTTTTTCAAGGAGAAAGCGGCGGTTTCACAGCAACTTCGCGGCTGGCGTTCCGACCTGCTGGCAAAAAGTGTCGGCCGGCTTCTGGAGGCGGAGCGGCAGGCGAAGGCGAGCGGCGGGCTTGGCTCCGCGGCGGTGGATGAGGAGCTGTTCGCAATCTGCCGTCAGGCAGCGCGGCAGCGCTGAACACCGCTTAGATCTTTTCCCCACTCAGCCGCTGGCAGATCATGTCGAGCTGATCCAGCGACGAATAATGAAGCGCGACGAAGCCGCCGTCCGGCTTGTGCGTGATTTTCACGTTGAGGCCGAGCATGTCCCCCAATTGGCGCTCGAGCGCGTCGATGTCGGCGCTGGCGCCTTTATACTCGAGCTTGCCCTGCCGCTCCCGCCCGGGCTTGCCGAAGCGGGCCATCTTCTCCGCATCGCGCACTGATAGGCCTCGGCGGACGACCTCCTCGGCAATGGCTGCGGGGTCGGGCGCGGAGGCGATGGCGCGCGCGTGGCCCATGCTGAGCTCGCCAGTCACCACCATCTCGCGCACCGCGTCAGGGAGACCGAGCAGCCGCAGTAGATTGGCGATGTGGGGGCGCGACTTGTTGACGATCTTGGCCAGCGCTTCCTGCGTGTGGCCGAACTCCTCCATCAGCTTCTTATAGGCTTCAGCTTCTTCGATCGCGTTCAGGTCCGCTCGCTGGATATTCTCCAGAAGCGCCACCTCCAGAGTCTCCGCATCGGTGAATTCACGAACGATTACAGGTACTTCATGAAGCTGTGCGCGCTGTGCGGCACGCCAGCGGCGCTCGCCCGCGACAATCTGGTAGCGGTGTCCGTGGGGACGAACGACGATCGGCTGGATCAGCCCGCGCGTCCGGATCGAGTCCGCGAGTTCGGTAAGCTTCTCCTCGTCGAAGTGCCGGCGGGGCTGATCAAGGTGCGGCTCGATCGAGGAGACCGGCATCATCTGCACGCCGCTACGGGGACCGCCGCCGCTCTGGCCGGGGCTGCCGCCGACCGGCGCCTCCTGCGCGACGTCGCCCAGCAACGAGGACAGGCCGCGGCCGAGCCCGGACGGGCGCTTTCGGGCAACGGGCGTGTCGTCAGCGCTCATGCCGCAGCCGCCGGCTTGGGCAGGCGCCCGATCGTCTCGCGGGCAAGCGCGATATAGGCCTCGGAACCAGGGCAACGATGATCGTAGATCAGCGCGGGAATGCCGTGACTTGGCGCTTCCGATAGGCGAACGTTGCGCGGGATCACCGTTTCGAACACCACCTTGCCGAGGCAGGCACGAACATCATCAGCAACCTGGGCGGAAAGGTTGTTGCGGCGATCGAACATGGTCAGCGCGACGCCGAGAATAGACAATTCCGGATTAAAGCGCGCCCGGATTCGCTCGATCGTCTGGAGGAGCTGGCTGAGCCCCTCGAGCGCGAAGAATTCGGTCTGCAGCGGCACCAGAATCGACTGGGCCGCGACGAGGGCGTTGATGGTCAGCAATCCAAGGCTGGGGGGACAGTCGATCAGGCAGACATCCCAGCGCCCGACCTGGGCGGTGTCGAGTGCCTTGTCGAGACGGTGGGTGCGCTCCTGCATTTCCACCAGCTCAATCTCGGCGCCGGAGAGATCGACCGTGGCGGGGAGCAGGTCCAGCCGCGGCACCCGAGTGGGCACCACCGCTTCTTCCAACGTGCATTGACCGGTGAGCAGCTCATAGCTGGAAAGGTCGCGCTGGGCGTGGGTGATGCCGAGGCCGGTGGATGCATTGCCCTGCGGATCGAGATCGAGCAGCAGCACGCGCCAGCCGGTCGCCGCCAAAGCGGTGGCAAGGTTGATGGCAGTGGTGGTCTTCCCCACCCCGCCCTTCTGATTGGCCACCGCGATGCGGATCATCGGCCCGGCTTCCTTTTCGGTTCCACCCCCCGCGCCACGATGATGCCGGCGTCGGCATCTGTCAGGCTCGGCTCGATACGGAACTCACCCTGCCACGAAGATCGCGCGGCATCCAGTTCGGACTTCGCGTTCCGGCCCTTCGGAAGGATCCAGACTGTCTCAGGACTGGATAATGGCAGTCCGATCCGCAGCAGCTTTTCAAGGGGAGCGAAGGCACGGGCGCTGATCACTTCAAAGGGCTGGGGCGCGACCGCTTCAACCTTGTTGTGCAGCACCTCCACCCGGTCTTCGATCCCCATGATCTCGGCGGCACGGATCAGGAAGTCGGCCCGAAGCTTGCGCGCCTCCACCAAGGTGAAGTGACCGGATGAAATGGCGGCCGCTACCAAACCAGGAAAGCCTGCCCCTGTACCAAGATCGACCCAAGTGCTCGCCTCCGGAATGAACCGGAGGAGCTGGGCTGAGTCGAGGATATGGCGCTCCCATACCGATTGGAGCGAGCCTCGGGACACGAGGTTCTGCCGTGCGTTCTCCTCCCCTAGGAGCGACACGAGCGCCTCAAGCCGCTCAAGTGTTCCATGTGGAACATTGAGGGCTGCTTTAGCCTCCTCTTCGGTCATGCCGCCCGCCGCCGAGCGTGTACGAGGATGGCCGCCAAGGCAGCGGGAGTCACTCCTCTGATACGGCGGGCGGCGCCAAGGGTGGACGGTCGGCTCGCACTCAGACGCTCAACCATTTCCAAGGAGAGCCCTGGCACAGACGGATAGTCGAGATCGGCGGGTATCCGCACAGCATCATCCCCCCGCAGACGCGTAATCTCCGCTTGTTGGCGTTCGAGGTAAGGCGCGTAGCGGTGATCCTCGACTGCTTCGCAAATCAGGGCTTCAGAGCGTTCAGAAAGTGCCGGTGCGACACGGAGCAGTGCAACCCGGTCGAACTCCGGAAAACGCAGCCAATCGGCTAGGGGCCGCTTAACGCCATCCTCCCGAACACCCACTCCCTGCGCTTGCAGCGACGATCCGCTCACCGTGGTTGCGAGAACATCATCAATTTGGGCCCTCTGACGCTCGCGGCATCGAAAGTGCTCCAAGCGCTCCGCACCGACGCAGCCATGTTCGACCCCCTTTGAGGTGAGACGGCTTTCCGCATTATCGGCCCGAAGACGCAGGCGGTATTCGGCCCGAGCAGTGAGCATCCGGTAGGGCTCGGTGACGCCCTGGAGCGTGAGGTCATCGACCATCACTCCAATGTAGCTCTCCGCGCGGTGGAACAGCACGGGCGCCTTTCCGCCGGCCAGTGCCGCCGCGTTCGCGCCGGCGACCAGCCCTTGCGCCGCGGCCTCCTCATAGCCAGTGGTGCCGTTGATCTGTCCTGCGAGGTAGAGACCTTCTACGTCGCGGACAGCGAGCGTGGGCTCCAGGATGCGCGGGTCTACATAGTCATACTCGACGGCGTAGCCCGGTTGCAGGATCGACACGCGATCAAGACCCGCCATTGAGCGAACCATGGCAAGTTGCACGTCTTCCGGCAGGGACGTGGATATCCCGTTGGGGTAGACTGCAGGATCGTCCAGGCCCTCGGGCTCAAGGAAGACCTGGTGCCCGTCCCGATCGCCGAACCGGTGCACCTTGTCTTCGATCGAGGGGCAGTAACGCGGCCCAACGCCTTCGATTACCCCACTGAAAAGCGGAGATCGGTCGAGGTTTTCCCGGATGATGTTGTGAGTGGCCGGATTGGTACGAGTGATCGCGCAGAAGAGCTGCGGTGCCGCGCGGCTCGCGCTCATCGGCGACATCGTCCAGCGGCCGCCGTCGGACTCCTGCTTTTCGAGCGCCCCCCAGGCGATCGTCCGGCCATCGAGACGGGGCGGAGTTCCGGTCTTCAACCGGGCGAGTGGTAGGTTGAGCTCGCGGAGTTGCGCCGCCATCTTGGTCGCCGCGCGCTCCCCTACTCGACCGCCAGCCTGGCTGTTCATCCCGAAGTGAAGTTTACCGCCGAGGAACGTGCCTGTGGCGAGAACCACCGCTTTGGCGTCCAGTCTCCTGCCGTCAGCAAGGTTGACGCCCCTCACAGCGCGCTCCTGAAGGTGAAGCGAAGCGGCTTCTCCTTCGATAATCGTGAGCCCGCATTGAGTGCCGATCATCCTGTGAATGGCAGCCTTGTATCGCTTGCGGTCGGCTTGAACGCGGGGGCCGCGCACGGCGGCACCTTTGCTTTCGTTGAGCATGCGGTAGTGAATTCCGGCCTCGTCCGATGCTCGACCAATCAAGCCGTCGAACGCGTCGACTTCCCGGATCAAGTGCCCCTTGCCCAAACCACCCATAGCGGGGTTGCAAGACATCGCCCCAATCTGCTCAAGCGAAAAGCTGATCAGTGCAACGGAAGCACCCATACGGGCCGCGACGGCAGCGGCTTCCGTGCCGGCATGTCCGCCGCCCACTACAATGATATCGAAACTCTCACGCACGCTGCGCCTTTAGCCAAGGATGGCGCGATGTTCCACATGGAACATCATTTCCCGATGCAGAAGCGGCCGAACAACGCGTCCAGCATCTGCTCCACGCCGGCGCGGCCAGTGACAGCGTCCAGCGAGGTTCGCGCGAAACGCAGGCATTCGGCCGTCACCAGCAGGTCTGGCGAGGACTCTGCCTCTCGCAGGAATTCGGCTGCACCTGAGATCGCGCCGCGATGCCGCGCGTTCAAGCCCGCCTCGCCCTCAGCTGGAAGTAGCAACTTGGCGCGGGCGATCAGCAGATCGACGAGAGCGCTCATTCCCTCCCCCGTCTCAGCGGATACCCGCACATCCGCTTCCCTGCTCACCGGCTCAAGATCGGCCTTGGAATGGACCAGAATAGTCCGCGCGCGGTCCGGTGCTTCCGCCGGTGGCCCCAGCCAGAGAATAAGGTCCGCCAAAGCAATCGTCTCCCGCGCGCGGTCGACGCCGATCGCCTCCACCGCATCGCTGCTCTCCCGAAGCCCCGCCGTATCCACCAGCAGGAAGGGCGTTCCTGCGATCGCCGTGGGTGCTTCAACGACATCCCGGGTGGTTCCGGCGATGGCGGAAGTGATCGCCGCTTGCCGCCCGGCCAACCAGTTGAGAAGGCTGGACTTACCCGCGTTTGGCGGCCCGGCGATTACCACTCGCAACCCGTCCCGCAGCCGTTCGGCGGGTGGCCGGTCCACGGCAGCCTCCATCTCACCCGCGAGCTGCGCAATCGCCTCGCTCCAGCCCGATGGCATCGCCTCGCCGACCTCGCCTTCGTCGGAGAAGTCCAACACCGCCTCCAGCGCCGCCGCGTGGGCGAGCACGCGCGACTGCCATCCCTCCACCAGCCGGCTGAGCGCACCGCCGGCAAGCGCGAGAGCGGAACGGCGCTGGCTCTCCGTTTCCGCCTGCAGCAGATCGGCGAGCCCCTCCGCCTCGGCGAGATCGATGCGACCGTTCTCGAAGGCGCGCCGGGTGAACTCACCAGGCTCGGCGAGCCGCAGCCCATCCATGTCGCTCAGCGCGTTCAAGACGGCGGCGACCACCGCACGGCCGCCATGAAGGTGCAGTTCCGCGATGTCCTCGCCGGTCGCGGTTGCAGGGCCAGGGAAGCGCAGCACCAGTGCGTCGTCCAGCCGATCACCCTTCCAGCTAAGCCGCGCCAGGCTTGCCCGCCTCGGCTCCGGCAGCCGTCCTGCCAAAGCCTGCAAGGCTTCGTCCGCGCGCGCTCCGCTGATCCGCACCACCGCAAGCGCCGCCGGCGGGCTGCCCGAGGACAGAGCGTAGATCGTGTCAGCCAGCACGCTTGTTGCTCATCCCTTCCAGCATCGATCGCCACATCGTCACGCCCGCCTCGCTCATCGGGCCCCAGCTCTTCATCAGCTCGGTCATGCTCTCTGCAGTGACGCCCTCGGAGACCGCACGAGTCATTTTGTCGACATAGGCTTGGTGCACCGGGGTGAGGTCCGGAAGGCCGAGGAAGCGCCGGGCTTCTTCGGGCGTGCAATCCACGTCCACGCTGATCTTCATCGTTTTTCCTCCTGCCGCCGCTTGCCGCCGCGGCTGCGTCTATGTGAAAGCAAGCGCGGCTCGAGACAAGGAGGACGCCGTGATCCGAATCGATACGCTTGCCGGCGACGGCAGCTTCGAAGCCTACCTCGCCGAGCCATCGGGCACTCCGCGCGCCGCCGTGGTGGTGATCCAGGAGATATTCGGAGTCAACGAAGGCATTCGCCGCAAGTGCGATGCGTTGGCGCAGGAGGGGTATCTTGCGATCGCACCTGACCTCTTCTGGCGGCTCGGGCCAGGCGTGCAGCTCGACCCTGATGTGGAAAGCGAGTTCAAGCAGGCGCTGAACCTGATGGGCCGCTTCGATCAGGATCTCGGCGTGGCGGACATCGAGGCAGCGATCCGAGCTGCGCGGGGGCACCTTCCTGAAGGCGGCAAGGTCGGCTGCGTGGGCTACTGCCTGGGCGGGCGCCTTGCCTACATGACTGCCGCGCGGACCGATGTGGACGCCAGCGTCGGCTATTATGCCGTGGGCCTCGATAACCTCCTGCATGAGAAGAACGCGATCGCTAGGCCGCTGCTCCTCCACATTGCTGGCGCGGATGGGTTCGTGCCGGCCGAGGTGCGGGCGAAGATGCATGAGGCGTTCGACAATCATCCGCGGATTACGATGTACGATTATCCGGGTGAGGATCACGGCTTCGCCGCCGAGATGGGCACGCGCCGAAGTGAAGGGGCGGCGCAGCTTGCCGACAGCCGCACCCGCGCGTTCTTCGAGGAGCATCTGCCATGAGCGAGGCATACGCCTTCACCCTCATCCGCACCGGCGGCCCGGAAGTGCTCGATGCGCGGAACATCGCTATTCCCTCCCCTGGCTCCGGCGAGGTTCTGGTGCGGCAAGAGGCGGTGGGGTTGAACTTTATCGAGACCTACCACCGCTCGGGCCTGTATCCGGTGCCGCTGCCTTCCGGACTCGGCACCGAGGCGGCCGGCGTGGTGGAGGCGGTGGGCGAAGGCGTCACCGGGTTCCGCGAGGGCAATCGGGTCGGCTATTTCACCGGGCCGCTTGGATCATATACGACTCACCGGGCAATTCCCGAGGAGCGGCTGGTGAAGCTGCCCGATTCGATCAGTGCCGAGCAGGCGGCGGCGGCGCTGCTGAAGGGCTGTACCGCGGAATATCTGGTGGAGCGCTGCGCCTCCGTCCAGCCGGGCGACGTTGTGCTGGTCCATGCCGCCGCAGGGGGCGTGGGCTCGATCCTGGTGCCGTGGCTCAAGCATCTCGGCGCAGTGGTGATCGCCCATAGCGGCGACAGCCGGAAGGCGGCTTTGGCCAAAGATTCGGGTGCGGATCACAGCTTGTGCGGCGGGTTTGACGAGCTTGCCGCGGAGGTTCGGGCGCTGACCGGCGGCAAGGGCGTGAAGGTGGTGCTCGACGGTGTGGGCGCGGCGAGTTGGGCAGCGTCGCTCGGCTCGGTGGCGCGGCGGGGCTTGATCGTGACCTACGGCAACGCGTCGGGGCCGGTGCCGCCATTCACCGCGCTCGACCTGCTGAGTGCCGGATCGGTGTTCGTGACCCGGCCCACGCTGGCCGACTATGCGAGAACCGCGGAAGAAATGCGTGCGTCGGCGGCGCGGTTGTTCGAGCTCATCGAGCGGGAGATCGTGCCGGTGACGATCGGCGCGCGCTTTGCTCTGCGCGACGCCGCGGACGCGCACCGCGCCATCGAGAGTCGTGCAACCACGGGCTCAACCGTCCTCCTCCCCTGAGAAGGGCACCAGGCAGCGAAACGGCGGCCACCGGGACCGCCGCCGCGCTTACTGGTTCATGGAGGCGAAAAAGTCCTCGTTGGACTTGGCGTCCTTCATCTTGTCGAGCAGGAACTGCATCGCATCGACGGTGCCCATCTGCATCAGGATTCGGCGAAGCACCCACATCTTGGAAAGCGTCGCCTGATCGACGAGCAGCTCTTCCTTGCGGGTGCCGGACTTGCCAACGTCGAGCGACGGGAAGATGCGCTTGTCGGAGACCTTGCGGTCGAGCACGATTTCCGAGTTGCCGGTGCCCTTGAACTCTTCGAAGATGACTTCGTCCATCTTGGAACCGGTGTCGATCAGCGCCGTTGCGATGATGGACAGCGAGCCGCCTTCCTCGATGTTGCGCGCCGCACCGAAGAAGCGCTTGGGACGCTGCAGGGCGTTGGCGTCGACACCGCCGGTGAGGACCTTGCCGGAGCTCGGCACCACCGTGTTGTAGGCGCGGCCCAAGCGGGTGATCGAGTCGAGCAGGATGACGACATCCTTCTTGTGCTCGACCAGGCGCTTGGCCTTCTCGATCACCATTTCAGCGACCTGGACGTGGCGCGAGGCCGGCTCGTCGAAGGTCGAGGAGACAACTTCGCCGCGCACGGAGCGCTGCATGTCGGTGACTTCCTCCGGCCGCTCGTCGATGAGCAGCACGATCAGGAACACTTCGGGGTGGTTGTCGGTGATCGCCTTGGCGATGTTCTGCAGCAGCACCGTCTTGCCGGTGCGCGGCGGCGCGACGATCAGCGCGCGCTGGCCCTTGCCCTGCGGCGAGATGATGTCGATCACCCGCGCCGACTTGTCCTTCACGGTCGGATCGAGCGTGTCGAGCGTCAGCTTCTGGTTTGGGTAAAGCGGCGTCAGATTGTCGAAATTGACGCGGTGGCGGACGGCGTCCGGAGTGTCGAAGTTGATCTGGGTGATGCGGACCAGGCTGAAATAGCGCTCGCCTTCCTTGGGCCCGCGGATCTCGCCTTCCACCGTGTCGCCGGTACGAAGCCCGAACTTGCGGACCTGGTTCGGCGCCACATAGATGTCGTCCGGCCCGGCAAGATAGTTCGCCTCAGGGGAGCGCAGGAAGCCGAAGCCGTCCGGCAGCACCTCGATCGTTCCCATGCCCATGATTTCCTGGCCGTTCTCGGCCTGGACCTTGAGGATGGAGAACATCAGCTCCTGCTTGCGCAGGGTGGATGCACCCTCGATCCCGATCTCTTCGGCCATTGCGACCAGATCGGCGGGGGATTTGAGCTTGAGGTCCTTGAGGTGCATGCGGGGGAAACTCGACGTAAAGGGAGCGGGAGTGTCGATTCGCGCGGGGGATGACGATTTGCGGCTGAATCGCCCGCACGGACGGCGGGCTTGAACGACGACTTGGGCGTTACGGTCCGCTCACACCCAAGTCAACGAGGGAAAGCGCCTTAAAACGGCTTCACGATTACCAGGATGACGATGATCACCGTCGCGATGCCCGGAACCTCGTTCATGATGCGAAGGGCCTTGCCGCTTACCTGGCGCTCGCCGCGGGCAAGCTTGCGGCCGTAGCCGATCAGCCAGCCGTGGTAAGCGGACAGGCCGAGCACGAGAGCGAACTTGGCGTGGAACCAGCCTTGCGACCAGGCGCCGCTGGTCCAGGCCAGCGTCAGCCCGAAAATCCAGACCAGAACCATCGCCGGCGTGATGATGATGTTGCGAAGCTTGCGCTCGCGATCGATCCAGCGGCCTTCCTCGGCCGAACCGGGCGCAGATTCCTGATGGTAGATGTAATAACGCGGCAGCATGAACATGCCCGCGATCCAGAAGACCACGAAGATGACGTGTCCGGCCTTGATCCAGGCGTAGGTCAAGGCAAGCGCCGTTTCGACATGGCTCACCGACGCACCAGGGCGATGAGCTGCTCGACATGTGCGATCGGCGTATCCGGCAAGATGCCATGCCCCAGGTTGAAGACGTGCGGACGATCCGCGAAGCTCTTTAGAATGCGCCGCGCCGCGCTTTCAAGCGCTTCCCCGCCGGTAATCAATGCAAGCGGATCGAGGTTGCCCTGCACCGGCATGCCGGCGGGGAGATTGGCCGCGGCCCAATCGGGATCAACCGTCTCGTCGATGCCGACCGCGTCGATCCCGGTTTCGCGCGCATAGGCCGGAAGCTTGCCGCCCGCCCCCTTTGGAAAGCCGATGATCGGCGTTTCCGGGTGGCGCGCCTTGAGGCCGGCGACGATCGCCGCATTGGGCGCGATCACCCAGCGTTCGAACTGCGCGGGCGAAAGGCTGCCTGCCCAGCTATCGAACAATTGCACCGCTTCCACACCCGCTTCAATCTGGCGGGAGAGATATTCCACGGTCATCTCGGCGACGGCGTCAATGATCTCGGCGAAAGCCGCGGGGTCGCGATAGGCCATGCGCCGCGTGTCGCCCTGATCCTTGCTGCCCCGGCCGGCAACCATGTAGGTTGCAACCGTCCAGGGGCTGCCCGCGAAGCCCAGGAAGGTGGTCTCGGGGGGCAATGCCGCCTTTACCTTCTCCACAGCGCCGTAGACCGGCTCCAGGCGCTCTGGCACGCGGGTCAGGGAGGCGAGCGTTGCCTCGACCAAGGGCGGAGACAGGCGCGGGCCCTCGCCGGCCTCGAAAGCAAGGTCCTGGCCAAGCGCCCAGGGCACGATCAGGATATCCGAGAACAGGATCGCACCATCGAAACCGAAGCGGCGGATCGGCTGCAGGGTGATCTCGGCCGCCGAGGGCGGGTCCATGGCCATTGCCAGGAAGCCGCCCTTCTCGGCTCGAAGCGCGCGATACTCCGGCAAATAACGCCCAGCCTGGCGCATCAGCCAAAGCGGTGTTTTCTCAGCCTTTTTGCCCTTGAGCGTGCTGAGCAGAAGCTTGTCCGGGGCGGGCATGGAAAGGGGTCTGGCTCCGCTCTCTACTCTATAAGAGTCTTATATAAGAGAGTCTGTTGTAGGTAGTAGGAAGGGCGAAGCCGGGGTTTATTCGCTCCACCCGATTTTGCAAACAGCGTTGACTCCCGGCGGGCCGCAGAAGCCGTAGGATTCGCACGAACCATCCACGCAATCCACAGGGTGAACCCCCGTGCTTTCCCATCTGGGCGAAACTGTGGATGGCACCGGCAAAGCGGGGACGATAGCTTCGCTTGCAACCGTCCCGAGGCTTCCGCTAGCGAAACCAACATGCTTATCCACAGCGGGAATTCGCCATGAACGCGGTCCACCTCCATCTCCTGTCGGATTCCACCGGGGAGACGCTGGAGCTGATCGCCAAAGCGTGCCTTGCCCAGTTCGAGGGCGTGGAAGTGCGCCGCCACCTTTGGCCGATGGTGCGCTCCGAAGGCCATCTCGACCGTGTGCTCGACGATATCGAGCGGCGGCCGGGGCTGGTGCTCTACACCTTGGTCAATTCCAACATCCGCCGCGAACTCGAGCAGAAATCGCGGCGCCGCGGCATCTATGCCGTCTCCGCGCTCGATCCGGTGACGGATGCGCTTTCGGCCGTGCTCGGCCAACAGGCCAAGGCGCGGCCGGGGCGGCAGCATGCGCTGGACGCCGCCTATTTCGCGCGGGTCGACGCCATCCAGTTCAGCATTGCCCATGACGACGGCGTGAACTGGGAGAATTGGGAGGAAGCGGACATCGTGCTGGCCGGCGTGTCGCGGACGTCCAAGACGCCGACCTCCATTTACCTCGCCAATCGCGGCTACAAGGTCGCGAACATTCCGCTGGTGCCCGAATCGCCGCCGCCGTCGGCTTTGTTCAGCCTCAAACACCCGCTCGTCGTTGGCCTCACCACGAATCCCGAGCGGCTGATCCAGATACGCCGCAACCGCTTGCTGTCGCTCAACCAGGCGCCGGAGACGGACTATGTCGACGGCGAGGCGGTGAGTGCGGAGCTTGCCTTCGCCCGCCGGATATTCGCGGACAATGACTGGCCGGTAATCGATGTGACGCGCCGGTCGATCGAGGAAACGGCCTATGCGATCGTCAAGCTGTGCAACGAACGCTGCGATGCCGCCGCCGACGCTGCCGACACGGCGGCTGCGGGAACGTCATGAAGCTGCTGCTTGCCTCCAGGAGCGCCGCGCGCCGGGCGATGCTTGAAGCGGCCGGCGTTCCGTTCGACACCGTTGAGGCCGAACTGGACGAGGGCGCGGCGAAGGCGGGGCTGTGGAGCGCCGGCTTCGATGCCCGCGGCGTTGCGGAGGAGCTTGCCCAGCTCAAGGCGCTTTCGGCAGTCGCCGGCGAGGGCGATCTCGTCCTCGGCTCGGATCAGACGCTGGAGCGCGACGACGGCACCCTACTCGGGAAGCCCGCATCGGTTGAAGAAGCGCGCGGCCAACTCGAGTCCCTCGCCGGCGGCATGCACCGGCTCCATTCGGCGGCGGTGATCGTCGAGAAGGGCCAGGCCGTGTGGTGGGGGAGCGAAACGGTGGAGCTCACCATGCGGCCGCTCGGGCCCGCCTTCCTCGCCTCCTATCTTGAAGGGGAGTGGGAGCACATCCGCTGGAGTGTCGGCGGCTACCGGATCGAAGGACCCGGCGCGCAGCTCTTTGAGCGGATCGAAGGCTCGCATTTCGCGATCCTCGGCATGCCGCTCCTCCCCTTGCTCGCCTACCTGCGCGAGCGCGGCCTGCTGCTCAGCTGATGGGCGTTCCGTATGCGGAGGTGATCGGCGATCCGATCGCCCACTCCAAATCGCCGCTGATTCACGGCTTCTGGCTGGAGAAGCTGGGCATCGTCGGAGACTACCGGCGCACGTTGGTATCGCGCGGCGAACTCCCCGCCTTCCTCGCCGCGCGCCGTTCTGACCCGGATTGGCGCGGCTGCAACCTTACCATGCCGCATAAGCAGGACGCGCTCGCGCTCATTGGAGCGGTGGACTCCGCGGCGGAGCGGATCGGTGCGGTCAACACGGTTGTCCCCGAAGGGCTGACGCCGGAGACGGGCTTCAACACGGACGCGGCGGGCTTTCTCGAGCCGCTCCGCCCGCTCCTCGCGCAACGCCACTTGTTCAAGATGGCGCGGGTGCTCGGCGCTGGCGGCGCGGCGCGGGCTGTCGTGGATGCGCTTCGCGGGGCGGGCTTCGCCCTGGTCGTCGCCGCCCGCCGGGTTGAAGAGGCGCGGCGGCTGATCGACGGCCACGATCCCGACTTCAACCATGCCGTGGCGCTGGAGCATTTCGCCGGGGCGACCGATTTCCGCTTCGACGACCGCAGCGGAATCCTCGACCTGGTGGTCAACACAACCCCCCTCGGCATGACGGGCAAGCCCCCGCTCGCGCTCGACTTCAGCCACGTCCCGCCCGGTGCGGTGATCTACGACATCGTCTACGATCCCTTGGAAACCGCGCTGCTGGCGGAGGCGCGCGCGCGGGGCCACCAGGGGATCGACGGGCTTTCCATGCTGATCGGCCAGGCGGCGGTTGCCTTCGAGCATTTCTTCGGCGCCCCAGCCCCGCGCCGGTATGACGCCGAGTTGCGCGAGCGGCTCACACGATGATCGTCCTCGGCCTCACCGGCTCGATCGGCATGGGCAAATCCACTGTTGCAGCGATGTTCGCGGCGGAAGGCGTGCCGGTGTTCGACGCCGACGCGGCAGTGCACCGCCTGCAGGGGCCTGAAGGCGACTTGGTGGCCGAGATCGAGAGGCACTTCCCCGGCACAACCGGTCCTGAAGGCGTGAATCGCGGGGCGCTCGGCGAACGGGTGCTGGGCGAGCCCGAGGCGCTGCGCCAGCTCGAATCGCTGATCCATCCGGCTGTCGCCCGCGAGCGCGAGGCGTTCCTAGCCGCTCACGCGCCGGCACCGGTGGTGTTGCTCGACATCCCCCTCCTCTTCGAAGCGGGCGGCTGGAGCGCGGTGGACAAGATTGCCGTGGTTTCCGCGCCCGCAGAGGTGCAGCGCGAACGGGTGCTCGCCCGCCCTGGCATGACTACCGAGAAGCTTGATCGAATTCTCGACCGTCAGCTTCCCGACGCCGAAAAGCGCGCCCGCGCCGATTTCGTCATCCCCACCGGCGGCCCGCCCGAAGAAACGCGGCAAGCGGTTCGCCGCATCCTCGCTTGTCTGACGGGCGCCGCCGATTCATAGTCCCTGCATGCGCGAAATCGTCTTCGACACCGAAACCACGGGCTTGAGCCCGCTCACCGGCGACCGGATGGTCGAGATCGGCTGCGTCGAACTGGTCAACAAGGTCGAGACCGGCCGCACCTTTCATGCGTATTTCAACCCGCGGCGCTCGATGCCGGCGGGCGCGGAGGCGGTGCACGGCCTTTCCGACGCTTTCCTGTCCGACAAGCCGCTGTTCGACCACCTCGCCGAGGACCTCCTCGACTTCCTCGGCGATTGTCCGCTGATCGCCCACAATGCGAGCTTCGACTTCGGCTTCCTGAACCACGAGCTTGCCCAATGCGGCCGGCCCCTCGTGTGCATGACCCGGATGGTGGACACGCTCGCTATCGCGCGCACCCGCCACCCCGGCGCCAAGCACAGCCTGGACGCGCTCTGCTCCCGCTACGGTGTGGATCGCAGCGTGCGGATCAAGCATGGCGCGCTGATCGACGCGCAGCTTCTGGCGCAATGCTATGTGGAGCTGACCGGCGGCCGCCAGATCGGCTTCAGCCTCGCCGATTCGATCATCGTCGAGGAAAAGGTGGAGGCGAATGCGGGCACCGGCGCGACCCTCGCCATCCAAATTCGCGCACCGAGGCCGCATGCGCCGACCGAGGAAGAACTTGTCGCCCACGCGGCCTTTCTGAACGGGATCGCCGATCCGATATGGCATAGGCTGGAGGCGCGCGGTTGACGGGGTGCCGCGGCCGGGCCTAATCCGCGCAACCACCACGGGAGCAGTGCATGGACATTCGCGTATCCGGCCATCAGGTCGACACCGGCGAGGCTCTGCGTAGCCACGTTGCCGACCGCCTCTCCGCCACAGTAGATAAATATCAGTCACGCGCCACTTCGGCGCACGTCATCTTCGGCAAGGGTCCGCACGATCACGGCTTCACCTGCGAGATCCTTCTCTACGTTCCGGGCGAAGTGATGAAGTCGACCGACAAGGCCGCCGATGCTCATGCCGCCTTCGACGCGGCCGCCGAGAAGGTGGAAAAGCAGCTTCGGCGCCATAGCCGGCGACTTAAGGACCATCATGCCGGCGAAGTGCCGGACGCGCTTGACGACGCGATGCGGCGGGACGAACCGGCCGCCGGCTGATCCAGCCTTCAAAGCGGGCGCTTCAGCGCCGCTCTTGATGGAGTTTGTAGACGGGGGCGGGGGCGCTCCTCCAATTGTGGTGCATATGAACGATCTTTCCGCGCTTCTGACGATCGAATCGATCGATGCAAACCTGGCCGCTCCCAACAAGAAGGGGCTGTTCCAGATGCTTGCGGTCGCGGCGAGCCGGCATACGGGCATTGCCGGCAAGGCGATCGTCGCGGCGCTCAGCGAGCGGGAAAAGCTCGGCTCCACCGGCTTCGGCACGGGAATCGCCATTCCGCACGGCAAGATCGAGGGGCTTGACCGGGTCTACGGCTATTTCGCGCGGCTTGCGCAACCGATCGAGTTCCAGTCGGTCGACGGCCTGCCGGTTGATCTGGTGTTCCTGATCCTGTCGCCGCCCGATTCGGGGGCCGATCACCTCAAGGCGCTGGCCAGCGTCAGCCGGGCACTGCGCAACCGCGACACCACCGCCAAGCTGCGCGGCGCTCGCTCCCGCGACGCGATCTTCGCGCTCCTCACCGGTGTCGAAAGCCTCCATGCCGCCTGAGGCGCAGGCGGCCGGCGGAGCCGCCGCCCATTACCGGGCGCTGGAGTCGCTCTACCGCCATGCCGCGATCAACACCTTCTTCCCATCCGACATCGAAATTCCGGAGGAGGGGCTCGCACGAATCCACTTCGAGGTGCGCCCGGAGCTGTTTCACGCCGCCGGCGCCGCCCACGGCACCCTATATTTCAAGATGCTGGACGATGTGGCCTTCTATGCCTGCAACAGCCTGGTCACCGACCGCTTCCTGCTCACCACCGCCTTCAACCTGCTGTTCACCAAGCCGCTGAAGGAAGGCCCGGTGATTGCCGAGGGCCGCTGGGCAAGCGGCGGGCGGCGGGTACTGGTCGGGGAGGCGCGGCTCATCCTGCCGTCGGGCGAAGAAGCGGCGCGTGGCACCGGCACCTTTATGCGCTCCCACATCCCGCTGTCGGGCCTGCCCGGCTACGTCGCGGGCACATGATGCCGCGGCTCGCCACCTCGGTCCTTGCCGGCGCGCTGATCCGCAAGGCCGAGGGCGAGGGCGGGTTCGCGGCGGTGCTGGCAAAGGGCGACCCGACATCCGGTGCGATCCTTCTTCTTCTCACCCAAAGGGGCGGCGAACCGCGGCTGCTGGAGCGTTTGCTGCAGCCGGACGGCACTTACTCCTGGGCGGCGCCGATCGACTCACCGGCACAAGTTCCCGATTTCGTCGCACGCAGGCGGCGATTCGACCCCGATTTGTGGGTTTTGGAGCTGGATATCCCGTCGATAGAACGATTCACCGCTGGAATGACCGTGTTCGATTGACCTGCTGCAGCGCACAATCTAGCCGCCGCCTCGTTCTTTCGTGAAGAAGCGAAACGGCTCCAACCCGGGGTTTTTGGGGGGTGGGCGGTTTACGCGAGACGGAAGGCAAGTCCCGGGATGCGCACTTCGTTCGCACATGCATCCGGCTTTTTGGACCTGCCGGCCGCACTAAACTGAGATTCAATGTCCTTTCTGACTCGTGCCGCCGGCGTTGCCGCGGTGATGTTTGCCGCCATTCTCGGCACCCCCTCCCTCGCCTGGGAGTTCGACACCCCTACCCTCCTGACGCCGGACCTCGGCATCGAAGCGCCCCTCCGGGGTGCGTACAGCCCCCCGGCGCCGATCCCCGCCCCGGCAGCGCCCACCGAGGCTGCTGCTCCCGCCGCACCGGCGGAAGTTTCCGAACAGCCTGAAGCGCCGGTCCGCCGACGCAGCCTTAGCGAATTGGTCGGCCTCCATTCCTCCTCCAAAACCGCCGATGCCGAGCATGAATGCCTCGCCAATGCGGTGTATTTCGAGTCAAAGGGCGAGCCGCTCGCCGGCCAGCTCTCGGTTGCCGAAGTGGTGCTGAACCGCGCCGGGTCCGGCCGTTTCGCCTCCAGCGTCTGCGGCGTTGTCAAGCAGCGCGGCCAGTTCTCCTTCGTCCGCGGCGGGCGTTTGCCGGCCGTGCCCCGCGCCTCCGCCGCCTGGAAAAAGGCGGTCGCGATTGCCCGCATCGCCCAGGACGACCTCGCCGACAGTCCCGCCTCGCGCGCTTTGTTCTTCCACGCGACCCGGGTCCGCCCCGCCTGGCGCGGCCTCACGCGCATCGCCACGGTGGGCAACCACATCTTCTACCGCTGAGCGACTCCCCCACTGGCCTTCGTTCCTGTTTCATTCTATCGAACGGGCGATGGCCGCGACTCAGACTCTTTGCTTCAAAGACGCCCCGCTCGCCGCACAGGATGTGGCGCGCGGGGTGAATCGCTTGTTCTTCAACCAGGACATTTTCGCGCTCTGCGAAGTGCCGTTGCCCAACAACCGACGCGCGGACATGATGGGCGTGGATTCGTCGGGCCTGATCACCATCGTCGAGATCAAGGTGTCGCGCGCCGATCTGCTCGGCGACTGCAAGTGGCTCGATTATCTCGATTATTGCGACCGCTTCTTCTGGGCCGTGCCGGCGGGCTTCGACCTTTCGCCGTTCGAGCAGGAGTGCTTTCACCCGTCGATCTGCGGCCTGATCGTCGCCGATCGATATGAGGGCGCGGTGCTGCGCGAGCCGGCGCTGCGCCGCCTCGCTCCGGCCCGGCGAAAGGCCGAGACGCTACGCTTCGCCCGTCGCGCCGCACGGCGCCTGGTCGGCGATCTCGATCCGGGCCTTGTAGGCTTCGCTTAAAGCTTGGGGCCGGCGACCTGCCTGGCGGGTGTCCGCGGCGCTTGCAGCAGTTTCAGTATCGCGGCGGAGCGGCTGCCGTCGCGGGTGGCGTAATCGAGCGCTGAAAGGCCCGCCGCGCTGTCGGTCTTTTTCGGGTCCGCGCCCTTGGCGAGCAGCACCCGCACCATTGCAAGATCGCGCCGCTGCACCGCAAGGATAAGCGGCGTCTCCCCGCGGCTGTTGCCCAGGTCAACGCTTGCCCGATGGCGCAGCAGCAGCTCCGCGCCTTCCACCCAGCCGATCTGGGCGGCGAGGCTGAGCGCGGTTGCACCCCCGCTGTTCTGCAGATCCGGCCGGGCGCCCTTGCCGAGAATGAAATTCAGCCAGGTAAAATCGCGCGCGCGGGTAACGATGTGGAGCCCGCCTTCGCCGCTGCCGCGCTCCTTGCTGTTGATCACGGTCGTGCCGGGCTCGGACAGCAGTTCGGTAAGCTTGTTGCCGTCCCGCTCCTTGACCGCCTTGATGAACGAATAGCCGTCCGAATAGGACTGCGCCGCCGCAGGGATGGCCACCATCAACGCCGCGGCCGCGACGGCCGCTCTTAAACCTATGCTCATGGTGCTCCCCGGAGTCTCAACACTTGATCGCGGGGCTATAGCAACGCAAGGCTGCCCGCGTCATGAACGAAACCGCGAAATCCCGTTTTTTCCTTATCCTGTCGGTGGTTCTCAGCCTCGGCGTGGCGGCCTGTGGCGGCGGCGCGGCGCAGGAGCCGCCGCTCGCCGGGGCGAAGATCGGCGGCCCCTTCACCCTGACGAACCAGGACGGACGAACCGTCACCGACCGCGATTTCGAGGGCCGGTACCGGATCGTCTACTTCGGCTTCGCCAACTGCCCGGATGTCTGCCCGACCGATCTCGCCCGGATCGGCCAGGCGGTGAAGCTGTTCGAGGCTTCGCAGCCCGCCCGTGCCGCCAAGGTGCAGCCGATCTTCATCAGCGTCGATCCGGAGCGCGACACACCCGCGCGGCTCAAGGAGTATGTCGCGGCCTTCCACCCGCGCCTCGTTGGCCTCACCGGAACGCCGCAGCAGATCGCCGACGTCGCGAAGGCTTATGCGATTTATTACGCCAAGGTGCCGGCCGATAACGGCGAATATACCATGGACCATATGCGCATTCCGTTTCTGATGGACCCGGCCGGCAAGCCGATCGCCATGCTCCCCCATGAGGAGAGCGCGCAGGTAATCGCCACCGAACTCGAGCGCTGGGTCAAGTGAGCGCGGAAACGCCTTTTTGGGAAAAGCCGCTCGGGTCGCTGACTCGAAGCGAGTGGGAGTCCCTGTGCGATGGCTGTGGTAAATGCTGCCTGCACAAGGTGGAGGATGCCGACACCGGCGACGTCTACCCGACCAATGTCGCCTGCAAGCTGCTCGACCGGCACAGCGGCTTCTGCTCCAATTACCGGGGCCGTCACGCTTACGTGCCCGATTGCGTGCGGCTGACCGCGGGCAAGGTCGGCCAGCTCCCCTGGCTGCCCTCGACCTGCGCCTATCGCCTCCGCGCCGAGGGCAAGCCGCTGCCCGGCTGGCACCACCTGATCAGCGGTGATCGCGAAACCGTGCACACCGCCGGCATTTCGGTGCGCGGCTGGACGGTGGGCGAGCTCGACGCCGGCGATCTCGAATACCACATCACCGATCGTGAGCTCTGATCTCCACTTCGAAGGCGGCTCCACGGGCGCCGCCTTGCAGCTCACCGTCTCGCCCCGCGCCCGCGTGCTGCGCCTCAAGGTCGATCCGCGCACCGGCGCGGTGACGCTGACGGTTCCGCGAAGGGTCTCCCGCCGCAAGGCGCTGGAATGGGCGGCGGGTCACCGCGAATGGGTCGAAACGCAGCTTGCCAAGATCGCTCCGTCGGAGCGGCTCGGGCCGGGCTCGGTTATTCCGCTGTACGACCGGCCGCATGCGATCGACTGGCGCCCCGAACGCTCGCGCATCGTTCGGCTCGAGGACGCCCGGATCGTCGCCGGAGGTCCCGCCGAGGGGCTGGAAGCCCGGGTCCTGCGCTGGCTGAAACGCCATGCCCTGGATGTGCTGAGCCGCGAAACGGCCGAATATGCCGCTGCGGCGGGCGTCGGCGTCACCAGGGTGGCGGTGGGCGATCCGCTGTCGCGCTGGGGAAGCTGCTCCTCGTCGGGCGCGATCCGCTATAGCTGGCGCCTGATCCTCACGCCCGAGCATGTCCGCCGGGCCACGGTTGCCCACGAAGTCGCGCACCGGGTCCATATGAACCACGGGCCGCTGTTTCACGCCCTCGTTGAGCAGCTCTTCGGGAACGACCCGGCTCCGGCGCGCGATTGGCTGCGGCGCCACGGCGCAAGCCTGCACCGCTTCGGCCGCCCTTGAGCTAGATTTCGGAGCGGTCCCGGCGGGGACGATCGGCGGGTGGGTCGCGGCGGCGGGGCGGATCGAGCGGCCCGTCGCGGCGCGGGTCGCGGTCGGCGTTGATCGCGCGGTCAAGCCACTCGCGATCGAGTTCATCCTCGTTAGGCGGCGCGCGATCCTCGTCGCCGCTCTCAGGCCGTGGCGCCGGCCGGCTTCGGACTTCGCCGCCGCCGACCGGATTGCCGTCCGCATCGACCAACGGCACCGCCTCTTGTTCCTCGCCCGGCGCCTTGAACCAGACTTCCTCGTCCGGTTCGGCCCATTCCGGCGACGCCACCTTGGTCTGGAACTGCTCCACCGGCCGGGTCGCCACCGCCTTGCTCATGAAGCGCTGGAACGCCAGCGCCGGCGCCCTCCCGCCCTGAAGCCCGGGGATCGCGCGATTGTCGTCGCGGCCCATCCAGATGCCGGTGGTCAAGCCGCTCGAAAAGCCCAGAAACCAGCCGTCCTTGTTGGAGCTGGTCGTGCCGGTCTTGCCGGCGACCGGCCGGCCGATCTGGGCGGCGCGGCCGGTGCCGGTCATCACCGAGGCCTGCATCAGGTCGGTCATCTGCGCGGCGACGTGCGGCGCCACCAAGGTTCGCTGCTCGTCGGCTTCGTGCTGGTAGAGGAGCTCGCCCTCGCCGGTGGTGACGCGGCGGATACCGTAGGGCATCACCGCCTTGCCGCCATTCCCGACGGAGGCATAAGCGCGAGTCATGTCGATCAGCCGCACCTCGGCGCTGCCCAGGGTGATGGACGGGTGGGTCGGCAGCTTGGACGTGATTCCAAAGCGCTGGGCGATGTCGGCCACGGTGCGGAAGCCCACTTCCTGGCCGAGCTGGGCGGAGACGGTGTTGATCGACTGGGCAAAGGCCTGGCGAAGGGTGATCGCGCCGACGAAGTTGCGGCTGTTGTTGCGTGGGCTCCAGCCATTGATGGTGACCGGCTTGTCCTCAACGGTGGTCTCGGGCGTGTAGCCGAACTCGATCGCGGCGAGGTAGACGAACAGCTTGAAGGCTGAGCCCGGCTGGCGGGTGGCCTGGGTGGCGCGGTTGTAGATCGAATCGACGTAGCTGCGCCCGCCGACCATGGCCCGCACCGATCCGTCCCGGTCGAGCGCCACCAGGGCCCCCTGCACGCCCTTGGGCGTGCTGGCGTTGATCACCTGGTCGGCCAGGCGCTGCATATTGGGGTCGAGGGTGGTCCAGACGTCGATGGGCTCGACATTCTCGTCGATCAGGGTGTCGAGCTGAGGCAGGATCCAGTCGGTGAAATAGCGGACGCTGTTCTGCTTGGTCGGCGTCACCAGCTTGACCTCAGCGGGCTCGGCCGAGGCGGCCTGGGCGGCGCTGATATAGCCCTGCTCGCGCATCAGCTGGATGACGACCTCGGAGCGGGACTTGGCGGCCTGGGCATCCGCGGTCGGCGAGTAGCTGGACGGCGCCTTGACCAGTCCGGCGATGATCGCGGATTCGGACAGGCTCAGCGTCTGCGCGGAGTGGCCGAAGAAGCGGCGCGAGGCCGCGTCGATGCCGTAGGCGCCGCCGCCGAAATACACGCGGTTGAGGTACAGCTCGAGGATCTGCTCCTTGGAGAATCGCCGCTCCAGCGCCAGCGCGAGGATGCCCTCGCGGACCTTGCGGCCATAGCTTCGGCTGCTGGTCAGGAAGATGTTGCGGGCGAGCTGCTGGGTGATGGTGGAAACGCCGCGCACCTTGTCGTCGCGCCGGAAGCTCACCCCGATGCCGCGAACGATTCCGACCGGATCGACGCCGGGATGGTAGCGGAAGCGGCGATCCTCCACCGCGATCATCGCGTCCTTCATCACCGTCGGGATCTGCTGGTAGCGCAGCCAGTTGCCGAATTCGGGGCCGGAGGAGATGAGGACGCTGCCGTCGGCGGCGCGAACCCGGATGGTCTGGCCGAGATTGTCGCGGCGGACCAGCTCGCCGTAGCTGGGAAGCTCGCTCATCGCCACGGCGACCGCGACGACAAGCGCGATCAGCCCCAGGATCGTGCCATAGAGCAAAGTCTTGAAGGTGATGATCAGTCCGCGCTTCAGCGGCGACCTTTGGGAAGCGACACGGGCCATTGCGAACAAAGGTTAGGGCGATAGTGCCCGGCCCACAAGCGCCCGCCTTCAGTCCTCCTTGCGGCCTTTGAAATCCAGAGCGACGCTGTTGATGCAATAGCGCAGGCCGGTCGGTCCGGGGCCGTCTGGGAAGACGTGGCCCAGATGGCCGTCACAGCGGGCGCAGCGCACTTCCACCCGGCGCATGCCGTGGCTGGTGTCGGAATGCTCGCTCACCGTCGGCGCGGCGGGCTGGGTGAAGCTCGGCCAGCCGGAGCCGCTGTCGAACTTGGTCTGGCTGTCGAACAGCAATTCGCCGCAGCCGGCGCAGCGATATTCGCCCTCGTCCTTGTTGCCGACGTAACGGCCCGCATAAGCGCGCTCGGTGCCGGCTTCCCGCAGCACCTGATATTGCTCCGGCGTCAGTTTTTCGCGCCATTCGCGCTCGGATAGGTTCACGCGCTCGTCATCCTCTTCAGCCATAGCCTGTTAAGTCCCCACGATCGTCGGAAAGCCCCTCAACGCCGCGACGCCCGCGCCGGTTGCGTGCGGTGATGAGATAGACGGGAAGGCCGCTCAGCAGCAGGGCAGCCCCCCAGGCGACGGGTTCGGTGCCGGCGCCGTAGATCGCCCATACCGCATAGAGCGCACCAAGCGAAGCGGCGGCGGTCAGCGCGGCGCTTCGGTCGAGTCGGCCCTTGCGCTGCAGCCACAAGGCGCCGAGCGCGCACGTGAGGTAGGCGATCAGCGAGGCGAGGGTGGAGACCAGCGCCATGAACACGAACAGGTCGCCCATCGAACGGCTGGTGTTGGCGAGCAGCAGCAGGCTGACCAGGATTGAGGACAGGATGTGCGCCCTCACGGGCGTTCCGGCGCGGGACAGCTTGCCCATCCAGGCGGGGAACACCCCATCGCGGGCAAGCGCCACCGGCAACTCGCCCTGCACCATCACCCAGCCGTTCAAGGCGCCGAGCGCGCTGATCAGGGCGAAGCCGGCGACCAGCGAGGCCGGGCCCGCGCCCCAGTAAAGGCCGATGAAGTCTGCAAACGGCGCGTTGGAGGCCGCGGCCTGCTCGGCGGGGAGCAGCAGGGCCACGCCGGAGCAGGCGATCAGGTAGACGATGCCGGCGATCAGCGTGCCCAGCATGGTGGCGCGCGGGATGTTGCGGGCCGGGTCGCGGACATGGCCGGCGGGGATGGTTGCGGATTCGAAGCCGACCATCGCCCACAGGGTGAGGGAGGCGGTGGCGGTGATCGCGCCCAGGCTGATGTCCTCGCTCCGGAACGGCGCCGCGCTTGCGCCGCCGTCGCCGCCCGCGACAATCGCGGTCAGCACGATGGCGGCGATCAGCGGCAGCAGCTTGAGGCCGGTAGTAAGGAGCTGCACCCCGCCCGCGCCCTTGAGGCTGAGGCAGTTGATGAGGGTAAAGGTCCAGACGAAGCCGATCGCCAGCAGGCCCGCGGCGCCGGCCAGGCTTGGGAAGAAGTGGCTCATGTAGCTCACCGCCGCGATCGCAATGGTGGCGTTGGCGGTCCACACCGAAATCCAGTAGCTCCAGGCCACCGCGAAACCGGGCGCGGTGCCGAACGCCTCCCGCGTGTAAGCGTAAGGCCCGCCCGCCTTGGGGAAGCGCCGGGCGAAGCTTGCGAACACGAATGCGAGGCACAGCGCTCCGGCAATGGTCACCATCCAGCCGAAGATCGCGTTCCAGCCGAACGGCGCCAGGGCGGCCGGGAGCAGGAATACGCCCGAACCGATCATGTTGCCGATGACCAGCGCCAGGCAAATCCAAAAGCCGAAGGCGCGCTTGGGTGAGGAGTCGGAAGGATTGTCGGAGAGACCGGCCATTGCGCTCCCTTATGGGGGTCTGGCCCCTCTTCGGGGGACATCACACCGAAGATCGTCCCCCGGACGATCTTCTATCGGTGTGATGTGGTGCGGTCGAGAAGACTCGAACTTCCACGGCCTTTCGGCCACAGCGACCTCAACGCTGCGCGTCTACCAATTCCGCCACGACCGCACGTGATGCCGCCGGTTTTGGGACCGGCGCTGGGAGAGCGGGGCCTCTAGCAAAGGGCCCGCCGCCACGCAATCCGCTTTTCAGGCGGTTTTCCGCCAACCTTCACGAGGCGCCTCAATAAAGGAACATCGGCATGCCTTCGACCCGCATCAGCTTGGCGCGGTAGTCCTGCGGGTCGTAGAGGCCGTCAACGTCCACGCGTTTGGTGCCCTCGAGCAAGGTGCCCGCCGGCACGTGGCTGTAGGCGCCGTGCCGAAGCGTCACCATCCGGCCTTTCTCGCCCCGGCTGAGGAGCTGGATGGCGAGACCGCCGAAGGCGAGGCCGACCATCCGGTCCATGGCGTCGGGCTCGCCGGCGCGCATCAGGTACGCAAGCTCCTGGTTGACCACGCCCGAGCCGATTCCGGCGGTAATCGCCCGGCCGAGCCGCTGGCCGATACCGAGTTCCGAACGCTGGCTGGCCGGCTTGGAAAGCTCCGAATCCGCATCGCCTCCCCCGCCGGACAGGGTCGCGCCTTCCGAAATCACGCACATCGCGTAACGTGCCGGATTGTCGGCCTTGTCGCGGGCGAGAAGCGGCAGCAGCCGGTCGAGATCGGCCGGCACCTCGGCGATCACCGTTCGGTCCACCTGGGCAAGGAAGCCTGCAAGCAAGGCAGTCTCGCCGCTGCGCCGCCCGAACAGTTCGATGACGCCGATCCGCTCGTGGCTTTCCACGGTGGTGCGCAGCGCGTTGATCGCCTCCACCGAGCGGCTGACGGCGGTCGAAAAGCCGATGCAATAATCGGTGCCGAACACGTCGTTATCCATCGTCTTGGGGATGGAAATGACCGGCACGCCCTGGTCGCTGAGGTGGCTGGAGAAGCGCAAGGTGCCGTCGCCGCCCAGTGTCACCATTGCGTCTATGCCGAGCCGGTCGAGCACGTTCAGCACCTTCGCCGTCTGGTCGCCTTCCTTCAGGGTGCGCGGGTCGGAGCGGGAGGTGTGGAGAATGGTGCCGCCGGTGCGGTCGATGCCGCGCACGCCTTCGCGGGTCAGTTTCACGCTGTTCTCGGCGATGCTGGCCGGATCGTCCGGGTCGATCCCAAGCACGCCTTCCCAGCCGCGGCGGAAGCCGGTGACCTGCCAGCCGAGATCGTCGGCGGAAAGCGTGATGGAGCGGATGCATGGATTGAGGCCGGGCACGTCGCCGCCGCCGGTCAATATCCCGATATGCACCTCAGCCGGCCGGGGCGAAGCTGATATTCACGGCCTTGGCACCCGGCGGAACGCCCACTTCGGCGCTGTTGAAGGTGGCGCTTGCGCCGGGCGCAAGCTGGGCCACCGGCGCGGAGATCGTCCAACTGTAAATCGCCCGCCCGCCCGCGTCGCGCAGTTCGGCGCGAAGGGCCGGCACGCGCTGCGGCTCGGCGGACGGGTTGACGACCCGGCCGGTGACGGTGAGCAGCTCGTTGCCGCTCTCCATTCGCGACCGCTGGGTCTGGTGGTCGACGATCTGCAGCGCCGTGCCGCGCGCCTTGGCGAACGCAAAGCCGCCGCCGAGGTTTGCCGGCAGGCCCCAGATGCCGATTGCCGCCGTCGCCGCAAGCATCAGCAGGGCAGCGGCCGCCGCGACCACCGTCCAGATTTTCGCCCAGTTGCGCCGAGGCCGAAACGGCGGCTCGTGCGCGAAGGCGTTGAAATCTTCGGGAGTCTCCTCCGGATCCGGCCCCAATATCGCCGCATGGGACGCACGCTGGGCCGTTGGCCCCTTCTCCCGCTCCCGCGCGGCGGGGGGCTGCGGCGCCGCCGGCATCGGCCTCGGCTGGGGAGCAGCCGCGCGCTGAGCAGGCGGCGGAGGCGGTGGCGGTGCGGCACGGGCCGGCGCGTCGCCCAGGTCGAGCACCGGCGGCGCCTGGAACCAGCTATGCCGGCAGCTTGCGCAGCGCACCTGACGGCCGGTGGGGCCGACCGCGCTGTCCGGGACCACATAACGTGTGTTGCAGGCGGGACAGCTCAGGATCATCGGTTACGCAGAGGCCCCATGTGTCGTGCTCGTCCCGAATCCAAGCACATCCGGGCAGGCTCATGCAAGCAATTGCACGGTTTTGGGTGGTTTACGCGCCCCTAACCGACATGCCATTGAGGCGGCTGGCGGTTTTGTAAGCCAGCGGAGAGGGCTTTGAACAGCGGCGCCAGCATCGTCCAGTTCGACAATGTCGGCCTGCGCTACGGCACGGGGGCGGAAACGCTGTCGGATCTGAGCTTCTCGCTGCGCCAGGGCGGCTTTTATTTCCTCACCGGCCCGTCCGGCGCGGGCAAGACCTCGCTGCTCAAGCTCCTCTACCTCGCCCAGCGCCCCAGCCGCGGCCTGATCAAGTTGTTCGGCGAGGATATCGTCACCATGCCGAGAAAGCGCCTGCCCGGCTTTCGCCGCCGCATCGGCGTGGTGTTCCAGGATTTCCGGCTGGTCTCGCACCTGTCCGCGTTCGACAATGTCGCCCTGCCGCTGCGTGTCGCCGGTGTCGAGGAAAGCGATCTCCAGACGCCGGTCAGCGAAATGCTCTCCTGGGTCGGCCTCGGCCACCGCGCCACCGCGCGCCCGGCGACCCTGTCGGGCGGCGAGCAGCAGCGCGTCGCCATCGCCCGCGCGGTGATCGCCCGGCCGGAACTGCTAGTGGCCGACGAGCCGACCGGCAACGTCGATCCCGAAATGGCCAAGCGCCTGCTTCACCTGTTCGATGGCCTCAACAAGCTTGGCACCACCATCGTCGTCGCCACCCATGATCTTCACCTCATCTCGTCGATCGCGCGATCGGAGATGCTTCGGCTCGACCGCGGCCAGTTGCTCGACCCCACCGGTGCGCTGCGCCACCCGCCCAAGCGTGCCGACGCATGAAGGCAGGCGTCCGCAAATTCGGCACAGCCGACGCGCGCCTGCTTCCCGAAGGGCGGCTGTCCGGCCCGATGCCGTGGGTGATCGCGATCATGATGTTCCTGACGGTGCTCGCCGCCGCCGCCGGCCTCGGCCTCGGCACCGCCGCCTCCAGCCTGGACGACACCACCGGCAACCGCGCCACCGTGCAGATCGTCGAGGCCAATCCCGACCGCCGCGAAGCGCAGGCGCGCGAAGCTTTGGCCTTGCTCGGGCGCCTGCCCGGAGTCACGTCCGCGCGGCGCGTGCCGGCGGAGGAAATGGACGAACTGCTCGAGCCCTGGCTTGGCCCCTCCGGCGCGGAGAGCGATCTTCCGATCCCGGCAATGATCGACATCGATCTCACCCCCCAGGCCTATGGCGAGATGGACAGCCTGCGCGCCGCCCTTGCCGATGTCGCGCCGGCCGCGCGGGTCGACGACAATGCCCAGTGGCTTGCGCCGCTTGCCGGGCTGATCGGGTCGCTGCAATGGCTGGCCGGCGGGCTCGTTTTGCTGATGATCGGCGCCACCGCCGCCACCGTGGTGCTCGCCGCGCGGGCATCGCTCGACATCCACCGCGGCACGATCGAGGTTCTCCACCTGATGGGCGCAACCGATGTTCAGGTCGCGCGGCTGTTTCAGCGCCGCATCGCGCTCGATGCCTTGTTCGGCGGCGCGGTTGGGCTGATCGCGGCGGGCGCGATCCTGCTCCTGATCGGCAACCGCATCGGCGCGTTGGGCTCCGATCTGCTAGGGTCGGCCGGCCTGCCGCCCCTGAGCTGGGCGATTCTGGTCGCCTTGCCGGTGTTCGGCGTCCTGTTGGCGATGGTTGTGGCCCGCGCCACGGTTATTCGGGCGCTGGGGAGAATGTTGTGATCAGACGCGCCGTCGCCTTTCTGCTTCTGCTCTACGTGCTTGGCTACGCGCTGTTTACCGTGCTGTTGCCGCGGCCGGCGGGCTGGGAGCAGACCGACGCCATCGTGGTGCTGACCGGCGGCGCCAAGCGCTTCGAGCGCGGCTTGGGCCTGCTCCAGCAGGGCAAGGCGAAGCGCATGCTGGTCTCCGGCGTCGCCCGCACCGTCCGCCCCGTCGAACTCGCCGCCGAGTACAAAACCGACGAAAAGATCTTCGCCTGCTGCATCGATCTTGGCCGTGAAAGCGTCGACACCCGCTCCAACGCCGAAGAAGTCTCCCGCTGGCTCGCCAAGAACCGCTTCCGGACGATCCGCCTGATCACCACCGACTGGCACATGCCGCGCGCGCGCTTCGAGCTGTCGCGCCGCCTGCCCGCCGACGTCGAAGTGCTGAGCGACGCGATAGAAAGCAACCCGGCCTTTCGGCAGTTGTTCACCGAATATAATAAATATCTGCTGCGCCGCGCCGCGGTGCTGGTCGGGATCTGATGAACTTCCTCCGCTCGCTCCTGTTCGCCTTTTTCTTCTACTCGGTGACCTTGCTGGTGGCGCCGTTCGCCACCCTTTCCATCCTGTGGGGGCCACCGGGGGTACGCGTCCTGGCTCGCGGCTGGGCAAACTGGCATTATTGGTGCGCGTCCAACATCCTGGGCATCCGCACCCGGATCGAGGGAACCCTGCCGAGCGGCCCGGTGCTGATCGCCGGCAAGCACCAGTCGATGTTCGAAACCATGGAACTCGTTCGCCTCATGGATGCGCCGGGCATCATCATGAAGCAGGAGCTCGCCAAGATCCCGCTCTGGGGCCGCCTTGCCCACCATTATGGCCTGATCGCAATCGACCGCGCCGGCGGCGCCACGGCGCTGCGCCGCATGGTGCGCGACGCGCAGGCGGCGGTGGCGGAAGGCCGGGCGGTGGTGATCTTCCCCGAAGGCACCCGCGTTGCGCCGGGCGACCAGCCGCCGCTTCAGCCGGGCTTTGCCGGCCTTTACCGCGCGCTTGCCCTCCCCGTGCTGCCGATGGCGCTGGACAGCGGGCGTGTGTGGCCGCGCGAGGGCTTCACCAAGCGCCCCGGCGCCGTCACGTTCCGCTTCGGCGAGGCCATCCCTGCCGGCCTTCCCCGCCGCGAAGCCGAGGCGCGGGTCCATGCCGGGATCAATGCCCTCGAAAAAACGCCCGCCGCCGCTTAACCGCCGGCAGCGCCTCCATAGGTAGGCGGGGCGTAGCGGTGAGCGAATTCTTGATCCGACATGATCAGGTACCGGATGAAATCCACGAATGCCCACACGATGGTGATTGGAAGCCCGACTATGATGCAGGTCAGCACCAGCATGGCGATGCCGCTTCCGGTGCGGCCAAGATAAAAACGGTGGATGCCGAGCGGCCCGAGGAAGAAGGCGAGCAAGGCAGCGACGATCTTGTTGCGGTCATGCTCCGCCTGCACCGGCCTCCTCGGCAAAGTTATGGTGCCAGGCGACGCCGCCGGTTCCTTGGACGGCACCGGAAAGATGGTCAGCGCGCGGGTCTGCTCCGTTTCGAAATCGACATACATGCCCACCGCGGGCTCGCCGCGATGCGCCCAATCCTCCGGCGTGAAGGTGTAACGCGTGCCGTCGTCGCCGGCGATCTTGCCGTGACCGGTTCTGGTATCCACCCCGAGTACTTGTCCGCGCATAGGCCCCTTCCCTTAAGCGGCGCCATCTTGTCCACCGGGCCGGTTTTTGCAATCGGCCTTGGGTGAAGCGAGTGCCCTTTTTTAGCGGCTAGCGGTGCGCGGGGAATATTCTGAGCACGTGGACGACGTGCCAGCCATAGTCGCTTTGCGCCGTCTTGCCGAAGCCGCCGGCCGGCGCCGCAAAGGCGGAGTCGGCGACGGCGGGCGAGGTGATCGCGGCGAATTCGGCGCGGGTGTAAACCTTCCAATAGGGATCGGAACGGTTCTCCGCGGCCACCGCGGCGAAGTCCTCGCCCTTGGCAAGGCGGCGCTCGACGGCGCGGGCCGAGGCCTCGTCGGGAAACACGATCTGGGCGATCTCGCGCGCCTCCTCCCGGCGCGGCGCATCCTCCTTGCGGCCGCCCCAGATGGCGGTGGCAATCAGGGCCGCGATCAAAAGCACCATCGTCACGGCGGCGATATTGCGAAAGGACATTGCGGGCGCTTTCATAAGTGGCCGGGGGCGGAGCCAGTCCGCCCCCGAAGAGTGTTGCTCAAAGAAGCAGGTATTTGGCGAGAAGGAAGGCCGCCGGCCCGCCGATCGCGAGGATGAAGAACAAGGTTTCGTGCAGCTTCAGGCGGACGTGGGACGGATTGGCCTTGCGGATATCCTCCACCTTGGAGCGAAACGCATCGTTGCCCATGATGAGCCCGACATCAAGATGCGGCCCGGTGGCGAGGAAGTGGACCACCTCGGCTTGCTCCGCGGCGCGAAGGTCGGGATAGCGGCGCAGCAGCGCCTCGATATGTTTTCTTTTGCCGGTGCCGTTGAGTTCGGGATGCTCCACCGGAGCGATGTCCCGGACGGACACCACGTTTGCGATCTTCATGTGCATTCACCTGTTCGCCGGGGCGCGGCAAAGGGCCGGCCCGTTGTTGATCCTTCTGTTCAAAGGGCAGCGCCTCACGCGGCGCCGCGGGATCAGGCGAGGGGCGGGCCGCGCGCCCAAAAGCCGTGGGCGACGCACAGGCGCGGCGCGGCGACGGACGGCGCCGAGGCCAAGCTGGCGGGGAAAAGCTGGAGCGTCGCACCTTCAGGGGACGCGGCGGGCAGCGCGTGGGGATCGTAGTCAAGCGGATCGCCCGGTTCCTCCCGGGTCGCCTCGACCGAAGTGCCGGGGTCGAGAAGCGCCTTGGCGGCAACGGCCGGGTTCGCGGCCGCGGTAGGTCCGCGCGCCGCGCCTGCCGGGCTGGACAGGAGAAGCGGCACAAGCAAGGCGAGCCAAAGCATAGCGCCCGCCTTCAGGCGCTTCACCCGCTCCACCAATTTCGCCTGCGCGTCGTCCACCCAACTCCCCTCGCGGTGCCTAGATGCGGTGTCCGCTGCACCTTGGAAAGAGGAAGCGCAAAATAATCGCCGTACCCGGAAGAGTCTCCCCTCCCTTGCGGGGAGGGGAGTTCACACAAGCGCACACAAGCCCACTGGGCAACCCCCTCCCTGTTTAGGGAGGGGTTAGGGGTGGGTAAGCGCTGAGCGGGCTCGATGCCCGCGAAGCGCTACGCTGGCGCCGAAAGGCCGCTCGCCCCCATCGAGGGCTCCACGGCTACCCACCCCCACCCCTCCCTTGCAGGGAGGGGAGTTCGAACGGAGTACCCAAACCCGCAACAAACTCCCCTCCCTGCTTTAGGGAGGGGCAGGGGTGGGTAAGCGTTGAGCCGGCTCGATGCCGGCGAAGCGCTACACTGATGTCAGCAAGGCCGCTCCGCCCCCATCGAGGGGGCTGCGCGCCTACCCACCCCGCCCCTCCCTTGCAGGGCGGGGAGTTCATGCGCCTCAGTCCCGCAGGCGCGCGCCGGCTTTCGTCGCGGCGGCGACGACGCGGTCGGAGATCGCCTTGAGCTCCTCTTCGGTGAAGCTCTTGTCGCCGGGCTGCAGAGTCACCTCCACGGCGAGCGACTTCATGCCTTCGGGCACGCCCGGGCCGGTGAAGACGTCGAACAGGCTCACCGCCGCGATCGCCTGCTTGTCGGCGCCGCGCACCGCCCGCAGCAGGGTGTCGGCCTGGGCGTTCGAAGGCAGCAGGAAGGCGAAGTCGCGGCTCACCGACTGGAGGGCGCGCGGGGTGTAGGCGTCGCGCATGTGCCCACCGCCGCCGCCGCGCTTCTGCGGAATGGCGTCGAGGAAGATCTCCGCCGCAACCACCGGGCCGTCGAGATCGAACGCCTTGAGGGTCGTGGGGTGAAGCTCGCCGAATTCGGCGAGCGCGTTCTTAGGGCCAAGGCTGAGCCGCGCCGAGCGGCCCGGATGATAGACCCCGCCCGCCGGGGCAAGCGCCTGGAGATTGTCCACCGGCGCCCCTGCCGCAGCAAGGATGGCAAGCGCTTCCGCCTTGGCGTCATAGGCATCGAAGCCGACCGACTTGCCGGTGCGCCAGTCGCGCGGCCCCCGCTGGCCGGCCAGCACCACCGCCAGCGTCGGCCGCTCGCCGTCCGCCAGATAGCGCCGCCCGACTTCGAACAGGCGAACGCTGTCCGCACCGCGTGCGATGTTACGCCGCGCCGCGCTGAGCAGACCGGGCAGGAGCGAGGGCCGCATCGCCTTCATTTCCTCGCTGATCGGGTTTTCCAGGGTCCACGCGGAGCCGCCGAACGGCGCCGCTTCGGCCTCGGCGATGAAGCTCCACGTCACCGCTTCGTTGAGCCCACGCGCGGCCGCCGTGCGCCGAACCTTGCGCTCGATCAGCTGCTCCGGGGTGGCGGTCGGCCGCGCCACGCCGGGAGTACGCGGCAGCGGCACCGCCTCCACCTTGTCGATGCCGTGAATCCTGACAACTTCCTCGACGATGTCGGCGGACCCGTCGATGTCGCGCCGCCAGCTCGGCACGCCAACCTGCCACGTCCCGCCGGTCTCGACCGTGAAGCCGAGGCGCTGGAGGATGTCCTGCTGCTCGGCTTCGGCGACATCGACGCCGCCCAGCGCGCGCACTCGCTCGGGCTTGAAGGCCACCGTCCGCTCCAGCCTCGGTGCTTCGCCGGCGCGCACGATCCGTGATGCCTCGCCGCCGGCAAGCGCCAGCGCCATTTCGGTCGCCAGCGCCAGGCCCGCATCGAGGAACGCCGGGTCGACGCCCCGCTCGAACCGGGTCCGCGCATCGGAGGTGACGCCGAGCTTCTGCCCGGCGCGGGCGATATGCTCCGGGGTGAAATACGCGCACTCGATCAGGATGTCGGTGGTGTCCTCCGAAACGCCCGAATGCTCGCCGCCCATGATCCCGCCGATGTCGTGAACGCCCGCCTCGTCGGCGATCACCGTGATGCTCTCGTCAAGCCGGTAGGTCTTGCCGTTAAGCGCAAGCACGTCCTCCCCGTCCCGCGCCCGCCGCGCGGTGACGGCGCCGCGGAGCTTGGCGAGATCGTAAACGTGCAAGGGCCGGCCCCAGCCGATCATGATGTAGTTGGTCATGTCGACCAAAGCCGAGATCGGCCGTTGCCCAACTGCCTTCAACCGCTGCTGCAACCAGGCCGGCGAAGCGCCGTTCTTCACGCCGCGCACCGCGCGGCCGTAGAAAGCAGGGCAGCCCTCGGCGTCCTCGATCCGGATCGTCACCGGACACGGGAAGCTCCCCGCAACCGCCTTCGGCGCCACCGGCTTCAGCGTCCCCAGCCCCGCCGCCGCCAAATCCCGCGCAATGCCGTAAACGCCCATCGCGTCCTGGCGGTTGGGCGTGATCGCCACGTCGATCACCGGATCGTCGAGCCCCGCATAGACCGCATAGGCCGCGCCCACCGGCGCATCCTCCGGAAGGGCGATGATGCCGTCATGCTCGTCGCCAAGCTCGAGCTCCCGCACCGAGCACATCATGCCCCGGCTCTCGACGCCGCGGATCGCCGCCACCTTCAAGGTGATGCCGCTGCCCGGCACATACGCGCCCGGCGGCCCGAACACGCCCTTCATCCCCGCCTTTGCGTTGGGCGCCCCGCACACCACCTGCAGCGTCTCGCCGGTGCCGGCATCCACCGTCAGCACCTGCAATTTGTCGGCCTGCGGGTGGCGCTCGGCGGTCAGCACATGGCCGACGACGAACGGCGCCAGCTTCTCGGCCGGGTTCTCGACGCCCTCGACCTCGAGGCCGATCCGGGTCAGCGCCAGCACGATGTCCTCGGCCGACGCGTCGGTTTCGAGATGCTCCTTGAGCCAGCTCAGGGTGAACTTCATGCCCCCACTCCCCCGCTGAGCGTGGGCACATCCAGCGCCGCGAAGCCGTAGTGGCGCAGCCAGCGCAGGTCGCCATCGAAAAAGGCGCGCAGGTCGTCCATGCCGTATTTCAGCATGGCGAGCCGATCGATGCCGCAGCCGAACGCAAAGCCCTGATATTCGTCGGGATCGAGCCCGCAAGCCGCGATCACCTTGGGGTGGACCATCCCGGAGCCGAGCAGCTCCATCCAGCCCTCGGACCCGCCCAGCACCCGCCGCCCCTTCACCATCGTGTAACCGACATCGACCTCCGCCGAAGGCTCGGTGAACGGAAAGTAGCTCGGCCGAAGGCGAAGCACGATGTCCTCACGCTCGAAATAGGCCTTGAGGAAGGTCTCCAGCGTCCACTTGAGGTGGCCCAGGTGGATGCCCCGGTCGATGACCAGCCCCTCGACCTGGTGGAACATCGGCGTGTGCGTCGCGTCGCTGTCGGAGCGGTAGGTGCGCCCCGGCGCGATGATCCGGATCGGCGGCTTTTGGCTCAGCATGGTGCGGATCTGCACCGGCGAGGTGTGGGTGCGAAGCAGCATTCGCCGCCCCTCGCCATCCGTGTCGGGGAAGTAAAACGTATCGTGCATCGCCCGCGCCGGATGGCTTTCGGGGATGTTGAGCGCGGTGAAATTGTGCCAGTCGTCCTCGATCTCCGGCCCGGTTGCGACCGAGAAGCCGAGGTCCGCGAAGATCTCGGCAAGCTCGTCCATCACCTGGCTGACCGGATGCACCGATCCGCGCGGGCTCGCGCCCGCGGGCAGGGTCATGTCCAGCGTTTCGGTGGCGAGCTTGCGCTCCAGCGCCTCCGCCTCCAGCGCCGCCTTGCGCACCGCAATCGCCTCGCTCACCGCCTCGCGAAAGCCGTGGATCTTCGGCCCAGCCTCCTGCCGTTCCTCCGGGCTCATCTTGCCCAGCGACTTGAGAAGCTGAGTCACCGCCCCCTGCTTACCAAGCGCCGCCACCCGCTCGGCCTCGAGCGCCTGAAGGTCCGCCGCACCGGCAATGCGGGCGATCACGTTTTCGTCTGGAGAGTCCATGCACGCGCCTCTAGCCGAGGAGGAGCGGAAAGGTCCACTAATGGAACTATCAGGCATCCGGATCTATTGCCCCAGCGCTTCCCCAATCAGCCGCCGGCTGTTCTCCACCCCGTAGAGCGCGATGAAGCTGCCCATTCGCGGCCCCTGGCTGGTCCCGAGCAAGGTTTCGTAGAGCGCCTTGAACCAGTCGCGCAGAGTCTCGAACCCGTGCGCCTTGCCGACCTCGAACACCAGGTTCTGGAGCTCGTCCGCCGGCGTGTCCTCGGCCAGCCCGGCGAGCTGCGCGTCGAGATCGCGCAACGCCGCCGCTTCCTTCTCATCGGGCGCGCGGCGCTGGAGCGTGTTCTTCACGAAATCGCGGAAATAAGCCGCGGCATAGCCGATCAGCGCATCCAGCTCCGGATGCGTTTCGAGCGCCACGTCCGGCGCGTACCGCTTCACGAAGGCCCACAGCAAAGTCTTGTCGTCGCTCGAGGCCACCGCCACCAGGTTGAGCAGCAGCCCGAAGGTCAGCGGCATCCGCGCCTCCGGCACCAAGCCCGCGTGGATGTGGTGCACCGGATTGCCCAGCCGCTTCGCCCAGTCCTGCGCCGGATAGGCGGCAAGGAACTGCTGATATTCGTCGATCGCCCGCGGGATCACCCCGAAGGAGAGCTGCTTGGCCCGCTTCGGCTCGCGGTAAATATAAAAGGCCAGGCTCTCGGGCGGCCCATAGGTCAGCCACTCGTCGATGGTGACGCCATTGCCCTTGGTCTTCGAAATCTTCTCGCCATTCTCGTCCAGGAACAGCTCGTAATTGAAGCCTTCGGGCGGGCGGCCGCCCAGGATGCGGGCGATCTTGCCGCTCTGCACCATGCCGTCGATATGGTCCTTGCCGGCCATTTCGTAATCGATGCCAAGCGCCACCCAGCGCGCCGCCCAATCCACCTTCCATTGCAGCTTGGCACCGCCTGACAGGATGGACTGCTCCACCTTTTCGCCGGTTTCCGGCTCAATGTAGCGGATGAGGCCGGCTTCGGGATCGACGACTTCGATCGGCACCTGGAGGACCTTGCCGTTGATCCGGCTGACCGGCAGCACCGGCGAATAGGTCTGCCGCCGCTCCGCGCGCAGGGTGGGCAGCATCACGCCCATGATGGCGTCAAAATTGCGCAGCACCTGGCGCAGCACGTCGTCGAACCGCCCCGACGCGTAGCACTGCGTGGACGACAGGAATTCGTAGTCGAAGCCGAAGCGATCGAGGAATCGCAGGAGCAGGGTGTTGTTGTGGTCGGCGAAGCTGGCATGGCCGCAGCCATAAGGATCCGGCACGCGGGTCAGCGGCTGATCGAGGTGAGCCACCATCATGTCCTGCTGCGGGGCGCCCGGCGGCACCTTGCGCATGCCGTCCATGTCGTCGCTGAACGCAATGAGCCGGCTCGGCCAGTCCACCATCTCGGCGAGCGCGCGGCGGACCATAAGGGTGCGCGCCACTTCCTGAAAGGTGCCGAGGTGCGGCAGGCCAGATGGGCCGTAGCCGGTCTCGAACACGATCTCGCCTTTCGGCGGCCCGTCAGGGAAGCGCTTCAACAGCTTGCGCGCTTCCTCATAGGGCCAAGCCTTGGAAACGAGCGCAGCTTCGCGCAGGGCGGGTATTTCGGGGTTGGGCATTCCCATCCTTTCGCCGCTTACCGGCGCCCGCGCAAGACCGCCTCACGACACCGCGAAAGCCGGTCTTTCGGCCTTATTGATAATCACTCGCAACTTGGCTAGGCCTACCAGCCTGATGGGGACCAAGCTCTTTATGACCGCTCGCCTGCTTTTCAGCTTCCGGCTGCTCCTCTCGCTCGCCGCCGCCGCTTTCCTTGAAGCGCCCGCCGCCGCGCAGGATGCAAGCGTGCAAACCACGTGGCGGCTGCTCGACTATATCGCCGTCGATTACCGCGAAGCGGTGCAGGGCGGCAAAGTGGTCAACCCTGCCGAATATCAGGAGATGGAGGAATTCTCCGCCACCGTGCGCGAGGGCCTGGCCAAGCTCCCCGCCAAGCCGGCCAAGGCGCAGCTTAGCGCCGATGCCCAGGCGCTTGAGGCCGCCATCGCCGCCAAGGCCGCTCCCGAGGACATCGCCAAGCGCGCCCGCGGCCTCGCCGGCGCATTGCTGACCGCTTACCCCGTGCCGCTCGCCCCGCAGGCAGCGCCCGACCTCGCCCGCGGCGCCGCGTTGTACCGCACGAATTGCGCAAGCTGCCACGGCCTCGACGGCAAAGCGGGCACGCCGATGTCCGAAGGCATGGACCCGCCGCCCATCGCCTTTGCCGATCGCGCCCGCGCCGCCGAGCGCAGCGTCTTCGGCCTCTACCAGGTTATCGACCAGGGCCTCGAAGGCACTGCCATGGCCAGCTTCGGCAACCTCCCCGCCGACGACAAATGGGCGCTCGCCTTTTACTCCGGACGCTTCGCTTATCCCGAAGCGCTTGCCGCCGAGGGCAAGCGCCTGTGGGAAGCCGACGCGGCTCTGCGCCAGCGCGTTCCCGATCTCGCGGCGCTTGCCGCGATCACCCCCGCCGCTCTCGCCGCGGCGATCGGAGAGGACAAGGCGGTTGCCGTCACGGCGTATCTGCGCACCAACCCTTCGGCGGTCGCCGGCAGCGGTGAAGCGGGATCGGCCACGCTCCAGATCGCCCGCGACCGGCTGCGTGAAAGCGTTGCCGCCTATCGCGCCGGCAATGCCGGGGCAGCCAAGGATCTCGCGCTCGCCGCCTATCTCGACGGCTTCGAGCCGGTCGAGCCGGTGCTCAACGCCCGCGATTCGGGGCTTATGGCGCGGGTCGAGACGGCGATGGCGGGCTTGCGCGCCTCGATCGCCCGCGGGCGGCCCGCCGACGAGGTCGCCGCCCGCGCCGCCGATGTCGAGGCCCTGCTCGGCGACGCCGAACGCGCACTTTCTCCCAGCGAGG